>JBBRGB010000135.1:0-9664 GCA_038241095.1 Phycisphaerales bacterium | reverse complement strand
TACGCCCGCAACCTCGGCGACGCCCGGCCGCAAATCATCCTGGGCCTGGCCGACGCCTGGATTCACACCGAGCGCCACGCCGACGCCATCGACCTGCTCAACGGCATCAACCGCACCGAGCCGACGGCCAGTGCCTACGAGCGCTTGGGTTACGCCCAGTTCAAGCTCCGCCGCTTCGATGAGGCCCTGGCCAGCTATCGGGCCGCACTGTCGCTGGAGCCAAACGACACCTCTTCGTTGAATGGTTTGGGCGTGGCCTTGATGACGCTCTACATTCAAGGCGGGCGGACGCAGGTGTCGCAGCGTGACGCGGCCATGCAAGCCTGGGGCCGGAGCCTGCGCTTGAACCCCGTGCAACCGCGGATCGTGGATTTGATGTCGAAATACGGCAAGCTGTGACGTGGCCGTCACCGCGGCGATTTGTGAAGGGTGTCCAATACAAGCCCACAGAAGAACCGCGGCTCGGAGCGGTTCTTCTGTGGGATCGTCCGCGCGGGACTCCCACCCTTTATTCACTCCGGGGCGATCCCACGGAAGAACCCGCTCAAAGCCGCGGTTTCATCCGTGGGCTTGAAAACTTTTTGATCCGTGGGCTTGCAAGAGCCATCATTCCTTCTTTGATCATTTCTTGTTTGACTCTTGTTTTTCGCGGGCGTCGGCGACGCAGCGGCGGATGGCGGCGACCAGGAGTTCCGACGGGCCGCCCTTGGAAAGGTAGTAGGCCGCCCCGGCCTCTCGCATGGCGCTGGACATGTCGCGCTGCTCGTGCATCGACAGGCCGATGACGCAGGTGTCTTTGTTTTCTGCCAGTACTTGCCGCGTGGCCTCGATGCCGCTTAAGCGGGGCAGGGTGACGTCCATGATGACCACATCGGGTTTCAAGGCCGCGGCCATTTCCACCGCGACCACGCCGTCAGCCGCCTCGCCGATGATCTCGATGTCCGGCTGCTCGTCGAGCAGGGTCGCCACGCCCTCGCGGAGAATGCGATGGTCATCGACCAACAGCACGCGGATGGTTCGCTCGGCGGGCGGGGGGGCTTGGAGCAGCAGCCCGGTGGCACTGTCGCTCAAACCCATGTTGGCGATTCCCCCGGCGGCGGGAGCTTCGGATGGCGGTTTGTCAACCAAGTTCGGCTCGGTGCGGTCGGTCTTTGATTTCTCGCCGGCGTCCGCTTCCATATCCACCGGCGCGCAGACCCGCACCTCCGTGCCTTGGCCCGCGCTGCTGCGCCAGGTGAGCTTGCCGCCCAGCAGTTCCAGCCGCTCGCGGATACTGAAAAGCCCTAGGCCGTCGATGACGTTGGGCATGTCGCCGCTTTCATCCTCGGTCTCAAAGCCACGGCCCTCATCGCTGACTTCCAGGCAGAGCCAGCCGGCCCAATCGGTGTCAACGCAAACTTCGGCATGTGTGACCCCCGCGTGCTTGACGACATTGAAAAGCAGCTCCCGCACCGCTTGAAAAAGAAAGACCGCCAATTCCTGCCGCAGGTTCGGGGCGTCCACCTTGATACGCACTTCGACTTGGAGGTTGTGTTTTTCCTTCATGTCCCGCGCCAGCCATTCCAGCGCCGGCGTCAGGCCGCGGTCATAGAGAATCGGCGGGCTGAGTTCCACCGTCAGCGAGCGCGAAGCGGAGATGGATTGCGCGATCAGGTCATCAACTTCGCCGATGGCCGACGCTTGGGATTCGTCGCTCTTTTTCTTGAGCAGCCCCAGCCGCAGCTTGGCCGCCACCAGAAGTTGCTGAAGGTGGTCGTGGAGCAGTTGCGCCAGTCGCCGGCGTTCACGCTGCTCGGCGCTGGTCAACTCGGCGGTGAGCTTGCGCAAGAGGGTGGCCCGGTGCTCGGCCACGGCGGTCCGCTCCGCCACCCGCTCTTCCAAGGTGCGATTGAGTTGATGAACCCGCTCCTCAGCGGCCTTGCTTCTTGTGATGTCCTCCACCACGCGAATGAAATAGCACGGCTGGCCGTCTGAATCACGCACCAAGGCACTGGTCACATCCACCCAGATCAAGGCCCCGTCACTGCGGCGATACTGCTTTTCAATGTTGAATGATGGCCGCTCACCGGCGAGCACCTGCCGTCTTAGAGGCTCCTCTCGCAAAATGTCGGCGGGCTGAACGATGTCATTGACGCGGCGCTCCAGCAACTCGTTCCATTCGTAACCGGTGATCTCGCAAAAGCGGTGGTTGGCGCGGAGCCAGTGGCCGTCCAAGGAACTGTGGGCGATGCCCACCGGGGCTTGCTCGAAGGTGACGCGGAGTTGTCGCTCGCTGTCCTCCAAGGCCCTGGCTTGCACCGCGGCGCGGCGACGGGCGGCGTGCAGGCTCCCGGCCAAGGCGCTGATGAGTACCCCCTCGCCGACGAACAGCCCGATGCGAATGGCCTGCACACTGTTCCAGCGATCGGGGCGGAAGACTTCCTCGAAATAGAAATAGGGCACCAACATGGCCCCCACGGCGGTCGCCAGCAACCCCGGCCCCAGCCCGCCGAACCAAGCGGCGAGCATCACCCCGGCGGTGACGATAAGGAACGGCGCTCCCTCACCCAGCGGAGCCCACTGGTCCAACAACAGCTTCAGGCCCATCGCGGCAAACATTATGGCCAGGGCCCACAGATAAGACCCGTACTGTTGCGTGGTGCTTACTTTCATGACTGCGGCAATCATCCCCGGACCCCCACAGGCGCACGTTCGCCACGCCGTGCCTTGGATATGGCACATCTTTATAAAAACTATAAAGTGCCGGGGCGCGCACCGCCATCAGGAAAACCCTTAAAAGCCCAAAAGGCTTTGGCGGGAAATGCTGGGTTTGGATTGCGGTCAACTGCGTTTTTTGATTCAAAACCACGGCTGAAACCGCTCAGAGTGGCGGTTTCATCCGTGGGCTTGCATTGCTCATTTTTCGGCAGGTTGACGGACTCACTCCCCAGGCGTGGCCGGCGCGGGGTAGCTCACCAGCAGCGGCACCAGCGAACCGGTGCCACGGCCGTAGATGGTCTTTCGCGCCATCAAGCGTTCCTCGCCGTCGCGGGTTTGGATGAGGATGTTGAAGGGCGAGTCGCGTTTGGTGACCCATTCGCCCACGGTGGCGGTGAGGCTTCCGCCTCGGTTGATGAACATCTGCTTGGGCCAGAGGTTGTCCTTGTTGGCATAGATGAATCCGCCGGCGACTTCGAGCTTGCCGCCGTTGTCCACGATGGCGATGGTGTTGTCATCCTCGGTTTTAAGCCCCAGCACCCACATGTTTCCGCCATCGACCAAAACGCGCGGTTCCTCGGCCCCTTCAGGGTTGATCTGCCTGGCCCAGACATGGGCACCCTTCTTGACCACGATCTGCTTGGCTCGCAGGTCTTCCAAAAACACATCGCCCCCGTTTTCCTTGGTCTGCAACCCGTGAAACGACAGGCTGTGAACCACCAGACTTCGCTGGGAGTTCTGCGTGAAGTCAAACGGGGTGTACCAAGTGTCGAAGCGCTCGATGACCACCGCCGGCGCGGTGCCCTCATCGAGAATGAACGTCGGTGTGAACTCATCGGGGAACATGGATTTGACGTGGGTGCTGGCGACCATTTTGTAAGGCGTGGTTTCCAAGCCGATGATGCGTTGGACGTTATTACGCAGGTGGATAGGCCCGAAGAGGCCATAGTCGTTCATGTCGCAGGGGAAGTAAATCGTCGTGGCCCCGGAGTCGATGGCCCGTTGCAGGGCGGGGGCCCAGTTGCCGACCTTGAACTTTTTGCCATCGCCGTTGCGAACGAGGGTGACTTCCTCCGCCGGGCCGAAGGCCGCGACGCTGACCCACTTCTCCACCGGCTCCCAAGCGATATCAGGCGTCTCCTTGATCGGCAGGTTCAGCGACTTCTTGGGCGAGTCGAAGAGCGAAAGCACATCGTGGGAAACGAACTCCTCCACGGTGTTGCCCGTGGCGTCCTTGCCGTGGCCCTTGTTGTTCTTAATCGCCAGGGCGTAACCGGGCGTCTTGACATTGCGGGCGAAGATGGCCGCGTCGTTGATGATCGCCGGCCCTTTTTGCGCCTCGCCCTTGCCCGTCAATTCCGAGTCCAGCAGCGTCACCAGACTTGCCCCGTTGAGTTGAATCGCGGGGACCTCATTCTCACTCTTCAAGCCGCGAATGTTGAGCACTTGGCCGATGTTGCGAATGCCCACCGTCCGCTGATTGCGGAGCGTCATGTGCTCGATGGTCACACTGTCCACCGCGTGCGCCACCGACACGCCGACGTCGAAGCCTTCGACGACGACGCCCTTGATGAGGCAAGGGCCTTGCTCATCGGTGTAGCCCAGGTCCAGGCCGATGGGGCCGACGCCGGAGCGGTCGCGGAAGGTGACGAACTCGATGCCGCCCTGGTTGTTGGCGATGAATCGCGCCGGGATGGCTCCGGGGTTACCCATGCCGATGTCGATGGTGAGGTTGTGGATGCCGTTGCGGAAGCGTTGGGCCGGGGCCTTGCCCGTCCAGAGCATGGGCTGGGGCCACTCTATGTTTTGAAACGCCTTGGCGTTATCCACGAGTTGGATGATGGTCTTGGACTGGCTCTGGCCTTGGAGCACCTGCCGCTTTTGCCCCTTGCCCCAGCGCAGGGTTTCGGAGATCAAGTATCGGCCATCGGGCACGTAAATGAGCTTGTGGTTTTCGACCAGCGCCTTCTGAAAGGCGGCGGTGTCATCGGTGTCATCGTCGGGCGTGGCGCCGTAGTCAATGACGCTGGGAACCTTGGCGTCCTTGGGAAAGACGATGTTGGTTTCACCCCGCGCGGCCACGGTGAGCAAACCGATGGTGAACAATGCGGACAGAAACAGATGCGACATTGCGTATCCCTTGGTAATGGTGTGTCGTAAGTAAAAGTTCAAGGCCATTGATTGATGCCCGCCATTTTGGCCCAGTCATCCTGGGTCAGGTCGGCGAACCAGCCGCCTTTGTATCCGCGGGCGTGGCCGTCAAGATAGACCATGTTGGCGCTGCTTTCCTCCAGCGTGCCGCCTACGTTGCCGTGGCGCAGGCCCACATGGTTCGACGCGGTGAGATCCAAAGGGTTGAGAAAGCTTTTGGGCACACGGAAGACGGTGGCGTCGAGGAAGGCGGGGGTTTCGCTGCCGTTGAAGTTATCGAGTTTGCGATAGAACCCGTTTTGGTCAAACCATTCCCAAGTGAACATCGCGCCGCTCTTGCCGACATGGGCGAACGGCCCCCACACGGGCCGGGGGTTGCCGCTCTTGTCGGGGCCTTCGAAGAAGCCGTAGGTATCGGCGGTGGAGGTGGCCCCGTTGCGCAGGTCGTTTTTGTGCGACGGGCAGGCGAAGGCCGAGGAGTTGGGTCGGCCGGCCCAGACGGCGTTGCCACCGATGACATCCGAGCTTGAGTCAATATATTTCTGAATCACCCGCAGGGCCACGCCACCGCCCTTTCGCCCGCTGCCGGCCACATAATAATTGTAATACTGCTCATCGAGATTGCCCGGCGGAAGGATGTTGCGGTGCTCGGTGGCGTAGGCCAAAGTCGCCAGCCCCATCTGACGAATGTTGCTCTTGCACTGCACATCCCGCGCCGCCTCACGAGCCGCCCGCAACGCCGGGAGCAACAGGGCGATCAACAGGGCGATGATGCTGATGACCACCAAAAGTTCGATCAAGGTGAAAGCTTTTCTTTTCATGATCCAAACCCTGCGCATGATGAGGTCAAGCATGGCGAAAAACCGCCCCGGCCCGGTCAGGGGCGGGAGCGGCTAGGAGAAGCGTTTTTCAGTTCCGGTCACGCCGACGCTTGCCCGCAAGCAGCAAACCGCCCAAGCCCAGCAGCGCCAAGGAGGCGGGTTCGGGCACGGCCACCGCATGGGAAAACGCCAGATCGTCAAGGATGGTGTCGAACGCCTGATTGCCGGACGTAATGCTGCGGGTCACCACGATTTTGCCGATGGGGTTGAGCATGCTTTGGAAGCCAAAGTAGGTGTCGGTCAAGTCGCCGGTCTCAACCAGACCAGTGATGGTCTGGGTCGAGAGAACGGTGGTGTCATCATCGCCCAGGAATTGCACGGTGAGTGTGGATCGCGTCGGGAGGTTGATGAGGGTGAATCCCGCCGCCTGCACGGGGTTGGCCAAGCTGTTGAAATTCGTGCCGTCGTAGTTGCCAAAGTCAATGGTAAAAACCACATCATTGCTGTTGCTGTTGCCGATGAAACGCATGCCGTTTTCGTTGTTGTTGGTTCCCGATGTTCCGGCATTGGCCGATGCTCCGGCACTGCCGCTGCGGCCGTTGGACTCAAAATCCAAGGCGATGTCCGGCAAGAGGGCATCGGTGAACTCGTAGATGTTGTCGATGCCCGTAGTGACCGATCCCGGCGCGTTGGCTTGACGAAAATCCTGAATGACGTTCAGGTCGGAACGGGCTTCCAGCACGGTCTGGGCCGTCGCGCCGGCATCCGAAACATCGACATCCTCTCTTTCGCCCAAGGGATCAATCACCGTCCCTAAGGTGTAGTCCGTGTGAATGACCGCGGCTTGGGCGGCCAGGGGCGACAGCGCCGGAACGGCAAACAAGGCCGCGGCCAGCAGGGGGGTGATTTCGTTCGACTTCAACATGTTCGATACTCCTACAAGAAAAGGGTGATTCATCCGACCCACACGGGCCGAATTGGTTAAGTGGCGGGGAGACATTCTCCCCGCTTGATGACGGGGTTGACGGTGAAGGCCAGGGCTTTGGAGGGCAACGGGCCTTGGTGGACAATACGACGGCGAAGAAGATTGACCCCTTGCCGGCCGACCTCAAAGTCGGGGATGTGCAAGGCCTGAATATCCGTGGACAGACTCGCGGCCTCGCCGGTGAAGGTCAACAGTTGATAATCGCGCCGACAGTTCCGCCCCCGCTCCGCCAGCAGCAACCGCAACTCCCCGGCCAGGCGACTGTTGTAGGCCACCATCGCGCCGGGCCACGAGCTATTGCGCTTCCAAGCCTCCACCGTTGGCCTCAGCGGCTCCTGATCGAGAAGATCGATCACCTCCGGCTCCAACCCCGCTTGCCGCATGACTTCCAGATAACCGCGCCGGCGGTCGATCTCGCTGTAGTGGCATTGATTCGTCGGCGCTCGCCCGATGTAACAGATTCGCCGGTGGCCTTGATCCAGCAACCGTTGACAACCTTCCATGCCGGCGTGAAAGTCGTCGGGGTACACGGCGTTGAGCGGGCGTTTGTCGTTAAGCCAGACCGCGGGGATGCCGTGGGCCTCGATCAAGCGATTCATCTCCGGGGGCACCCACTGGTTGTAATTGACCAAGAGGCCATCGACGCCCAAATCGCGCAACAGGCGGGGCACGCGGTTGGCATCGGTGAGGGCGGCGTCGGGCAGCCGGGCCAGCGACAGGTGCATGTCGTGCTCATCCAAAGCCTCGGTGATGCCGGCCAAAAGACCGGGCGGCAGGTTGCTTCGCCGCGTGTCCCCGGCCGAAAGCACCAGGGCCACGGCGTTGAAACGTCGCTGCCGGGTGGCGGTGGCGGCCAAGTCGCGGCGATAGTTGATGCTGCGGGCGATGGTGCGAATGTGTTGCGAGCGTTCCAAGGCGTCGCTGCGTTTGCCCTTGATCTCACCCCGCAAGGCACGCGAAGCGACCATGACCGACACCCCGGCCCGCTGGGCCACGTCACGAAGGGTGACGGCCCGCGATTCGATCTTGTTGTCCGAGGCGATTGGCGTCATGACCGACCCATTTAAGTGGTTACGTTACCAATTATAATTCCTGTCCTCCTTTTGTCAAGAGAAAAATTGTAAAAAAGCAACGTCACAACCCGAACCGGCGCGAGTGTCCGAGCCGCAAGGGTAAGTCTGCGGTGCCTTGTCGCCTTGGCCAAGCCGCAAGGCGTGAGCCTGCGGTCGAATGTCACCGCGTCAAGGTACGTCCACACACCTTCGACCAAGGGCTTACGCCCTTTGGCTCTGACAAGGCAACCAAGGGCTTATGCCCTGTCGGCTCTGATCTCTGGTCGCCCCGCCACGCCGCTATGATGCTCGCATGAGCCGCCACGACGATCCCGTGACTCTTCGCACCCGTCGCCGCAATCGGCGCAGGCGTCGGGGCCTCATGGTTCGACGCAGCGCCGGCGTGCTGCCCACCCTATTCACCCTGGGCAACGTGCTGTCGGGATTCATGGCGATTTTCCTGGCGAGTCGCCCGGCCGACACCAAGCTGCCCTTGGACTGGTCGCCTTTGACCTTTGCCGCCCTGTGCGTCTTTCTGGGCATGGTCTTTGACGCCTTGGATGGCCGCATCGCTCGCCTGACGCGGAACACGTCAGACCTGGGCGAACAGCTCGACTCGATGGCGGACATGGTGACCTTCGGCGTAGCGCCGGCCTTCATCGCGGTGCAATTGATCCTCGCGGCCCAGACGCCCTTCTTCAGCGCCGAGGCCATGTCCAGTTCCTTCTTCGCCTCCGGCCGGGCCGACACCTACTTCGGCCGCATCACGCTTTCAGTCGCGGCCGTCTACGTCGCCTGCACCGCCCTGCGGCTGGCGCGGTTCAATGTCGAAACCAAGAGCGACAAAATCGAAGACCACATGCACTTCAAAGGCCTGCCTTCGCCCGGTGCCGGCGGCACGGTGGCGGCCATGATTTTGCTGCACCAGCATTACTTGGCCAACTACACCCGCCAAGCCGCCCTGCACGCTGGCGACGCCTCGACGGCCATGTCTTGGACGCTGCTCTTGACCGCTATCGGCATGGTCTGCCTCATGCTACTGGTGGCCTTCGCCATGGTCAGCCGCTTGAAATACGTCCATGCCGCCAACGCTTATCTGCGCAGACGCGAACCCATCGGCACCACCGCCAAACTGGTGGTGGTGATCTCGCTGTTGGTGGTTTTCCCTCAACAGGCCATCGCCGCGGGCTTCGTGTTTTACGCCCTGTCAGCCCCGGTGCTCTGGCTGTGGCGGGTGATGTTCAAACGCCAGCAAACGCCGGTGGCCACGTAGGTCATTGGGTGGAACTTGCACCGAAACCACCCCCGGAATCGCCCCCGGAATCACCCCCGGAATCGCCGCCCGCGCCGTGTCCGCCACGCCCGCCGCCCGCGCCATGTCCGCCGCCACCACCCCCACCGTGCCCGCCACCGCTTCCGCGGGGCAGATGCCACTCGTGCGCGCCGGGCGTCACCTTGATCGCCGAGTCGTCCAAGGGGCACTTGTTTTCGCAGATGCCGCAACCGATGCACAGATGCTCGATGACAAACGGCTGCTGCACTTCGACCTTCTCGCCATCAGGCCCTTCCCACACGCCCCACTTCCAGCGGATGGCCTTTTCAGGCACGGGGCACATTTCCTCGCAGCACATGCACATCTCGCCGGTGGCCCAGGGCATGCAGCGGTCGGTGTCGAACGCCGCCAGGCCGATGGGCGTAACGTGCTTGGTTTCAAGCTCAAACGGGGCGATGGCGCCGGTGGGGCAGACCTCGCCGCAGAGGTTGCAGTTGTATTCGCAGTAGCCGGTGCGGGGCACGAGTTGGGGCGTGAACAGCCCTTCGATGCCGCCGGCCAACAGCAGTGGTTGCAGGCCGTTGGTGGGGCAAACTTTCATGCACAGGCCGCAGCGAACGCAGAGGTCGTTGAAGCGGTTGACATCGTGGCCCCCGCCGACGGGGCGGAGAACTTTTTCCAGTTT
>JBBRGB010000134.1:0-9690 GCA_038241095.1 Phycisphaerales bacterium | reverse complement strand
TAGGTGGCACTTTTGGTCGGGTAGAGGTAGCCGCGGATGCGTGCCCCGTAGTTGTCGCCGACGTTTTTGGGGGCTTCGAAGCTGTTGATGAGCGAGCTGACTTCACCGGGCTGCTGGTAGCGGGGGTGGTTGGTGAGGTTGACGATTTCCTTGCCGCCGATGTTGGGCCAGCGTTCGTAATTGAGGCTGCCGCGTTGGGAAGTTTCGATGGTGAACCGGCCCGGCGCAACCTGCTTGAGACTGGCCATGGTCTTGTCGAGTTGCTCGGCGAAACTTTTGGCGGCGGTCTTGAGGTCAGTCGAACCTTCCGCCCCGGCCAGGGCGTTTTGCGCGATGGCCGCGGCGTTGGCCACGCCGTCGGAGGCTTCGAGAAGATTGGTGTCCAGCGTCGTCGAAGGTAGCCAGCCCAGCCGCTGCACCGCCAGCAGTTTCCGACCCGCGTCCATCTGCTCGTCAGTAACGCCCATGCTCGAAGAGGCATCGACGAACATAATCACTCGGCTCATCTGCCCGATGACCTTGCGGAAATGCAGCACCGGGCCCACAAGCATCATCACCACCAGAAAGACCACCAGCCCGCGCAACAGCGGCAGCACGACCGCCGGCCAACCGCCGCGGTCCGACAAGTGCCGCCGATAAAGCCACACCGCCAGCCCCGCCAGCGTCGTCGCCAGCAGCAGCACTTGCCAAAGCACCAAATCACCTGTCAGCCGCAGTTCCATGCGTGGCCCTTTTGGGGTCAGAGTCTTGTTTTGTTTCCGTCCACTACCGTTCTACTTTTTGTTACACGGATGAACACTGATAAACACAGATGAACACAGATTTTGGAAGAAGGCTTAAGGCTTGGGTCGTGGAGATAGTCTTGAGTCTTGAGTCCTGAGTCTTGAGTTTCAAGACGCAAACTTCTGACCGCAGACCTCAAGCCCCTTGCTTGTCTTCTTCGTGCCTTCGTGACTTCGTGTTCAATTCCTCTTCATTGCCTCTATCCGTGTTCATCTGTGTTAATCGGTGTTCATCCGTGTTACTGTCCCCGATCACTCCGCTGCGCTGCGTGGCTAAACGTCAAACGCGGCGCTTCGTGTCCGTGTCAGATCCGCCGCTTGGCGAACCATTGCTGTAAAAACAGCTCGCCAAACAACAGCGCCAACACCCCCACGAAAAACCACATCCACACTTCGCGCCCAAATCGCCGGTTGCGATCCAGTTCTCGGTACTCTTCCCACGAGTGCGCCACTTCCGCACCCACGGCCTGAGCCTCGGCCCGCAACTGCTCCTCGGTCAACACTTCCAAATCACTTTCCTTGCGCGAAGTGTTGACCACGAAATAAACCACGCCACCCGCATCGGCGGCGTCCATTGTGTAAAGGCCTGGCATGGCCGTGTCGCGGTACTCGGCGATGCTGTGCGTGCCACGTTCCACCATCGCCAGATCACTCTTGCGGCCCTGCGGATCCGTCAACGTCACCGTCTTGCCCGCCCCGCCCGGTGGGAAAAACGCCACGATGGGCTGACCGACTTCCACGTTGCGGGCCGGGTAAACCTGTGACGCGGCATACGTCACCAACTGCTGCGTCAGGGGCAGATAGAACGGCCGCAGGGGCAGGTTCGACCAATCCGCGTCCAAGGGCAGCGCCAGTTGCAGCACCAGACCCTGGCCGAGCTTTTTCTCCATCAGGAACGGATCGCCGTTGTCCAGCCGGGCCAGCGTGGTCACGTCGCTGTGCGTGCCCGGCGCGGTGGCTGGCTCTTCCAAGTGGAACCAGAGTTTCACCTGCGCTTCGGAAAGATTGCCGTTGCGCGGATCGTTGAACATCTCCAAGGCTGGGTGATCAAAGTGCTGCTGCACGATCCGCGAGGAAACTTTTTCATCCTGCAAATCACCGCCCACGCCCGCGAGTTTGCCCGGCAGCAAGCCTTTGCCTTCCTCATAAAACGCGGTGTTGTACCAGGCGACGTTGGCGGCATCGCCGGGGGCGACGATGACGCTGCCGCCCTCAATAACGTATTGCCGAAGTTGGGCGACTTGGCTTTCAGTCAACTGCGCCACGTTGGCCAGCACCACCACCCGCGCCTCGGCCAGGGCGGAATCATTCAACGCCCCCGGCTCGATAACCTTGGCGTCAATCAAATCCGCCAAGGGCACATTGCCCGCCATGAAGGGCTGCATGGCGATGCGCAAAAAGTCCGTCTCGCCCCGCAACGGCTCGGTGCTCGGCGAGCCATCGACCAGTAACACCGGCAAGCGATCCCACACCGGAATCGAAGCCATCATCGAGTTGTCGGCCTTGAGCGGATCGGCCTCGGCGTAAACCTCAATCACATGCGACCCGGCGCGATCAAAAACGTGCGTGAACAACACCTGCTGGCTTTCGCCGGGCGGCACGCCGATCTGGGCCACGCTGCGTTCCTGGCCATCGACGCGGAAATAGACCCGTAAGTCCGGGTAAAGCCCTTGCCCGAAGTTCCGCAACGTGGCGTGGACTTGGAGCTTTTGATTCACCCCCAAGGCCGAGCGGGAAAAGATCAACTCCTCCACCGCCACGTTGTCCTTGACCGGTTGCCCCACACGCAGGAAGGTGATCGAAGGCGGCACGGGCAGTTGCTTCAAGCCCGCGAAAAGTTGCTTGCGCAGGGTCGCGGCTTCGACGTCCCAGTTGATGCGTTGAAAGTCGCTGGCGATGACCAAGTCGCGCTTGCCCAGGTTCATCCCGGCAAGGGATGCGGTGACGGATTCCAAGGCCGCGGGCACATCGGCGCTGCCGAAACCGGGCTGGCTCTTGGCCAGTTCTTCCGACACCCGGCTGGTGTTGAAGGACGGTTCATCGGTGAGTGGCCGAAGACTGCCGCCCATGCGCAGAACGTAAAGCTGCGAACCGCGGGGCAAGGCCCGGCTGATTTCAACCGCCGCCTCACGGGTCTGTGCGAAGTGCGAGCGCGACATCCCGCCAGCTTCCATCGAGTAACTGTCGTCCATGACGATCGCCAGCGCCGTCTTGGCGCTGCCGGCCAAGGCCGTCCACCCCGTCATCACCGGCCGGGCCATCGCAAAGGCCAGCAGCACCGGAATCATGGCGCGGAGCAGGAGCAAAATGAGTTGCTCGATGCGCACCCGCTTACGGTTTTTCCGCAGCACGGGTTCCAACAGGTGCATGGCCCCCCAGCGCACGACGCGGAAGCGACTGCGGTTGAATAGATGGATGATGATGGGAATCGACAGCGCCGCGGCCCCACCGAGCATCATCAAGTTGAGAAAAGTAAAAGGCATGGGGAAAAGGCTTGGGGCTTGGGGCTTGAGGCTTGGGAATCAAACTCGGTTACGTTTCACGCTTGCGGTTTAGCGCCGTCTGCGTGACGCCAGGTAATGTGCCAGTCCGGCCGCATAGGGTTCATCCGTGGTCATGGGTGTCATGTCGATGAAGTGCCGGTGGCAGCCTTGCCGCAGGTCTTCACGAAACGTGGCCAGTTGCTCCAAATACGATTCGCGCAATATCGCGGGGTCCACCATGAACTCCCGCCCGTTGACTTCCATGTCCTCGAACTTGGTCCATTGCCGGAAGGGGAACTCCAACTCGTCGCGGTCCCAGATCTGAAACACGATGATCTCGTGGCGGGCGTGACGGAAGTGCGCCAAGGCCGACATCAACTCCGACACGTTGGCAAACAGGTCGGAGATGATGATCAGCAGTCCCCGGCGATGGAGCTTGGGCACCAGTTCGTGAAAGACCTTGCCCAGTTCCGTTTCGCCGCCCGGTTCGGTGGCCTGCATTTCATCCATGAGCACCCGCAGGTGGCCCGGCCGCGAGCGGGGCGGAATGTAGCGGCGAACCTTGGTGTCGAAGGTGACCAGCCCCACGCTGTCACGCTGTTGGAGCATCAGGTACGCCAGGCACGCCGCCAGCCTGGTACCGTAGGCGGCCTTGGTCATGGCGTTTTTGCGTTCCCCGGCATAGTTCATCGAGCCGGATTGATCCAGCAGAATGGTGGCGCGGAGGTTGGTTTCCTCTTCGTATTCGCGGATGAAGAACTTGTCGGTCTTGCCGTAGAGCTTCCAGTCGAGGTGTCGGATTTCGTCGCCGTGGGCGTACTGGCGGTGCTGCTTGAACTCGACGGAGAAGCCCTTCTGCGGCGAGCGGTGCAGGCCGGAGGTAAAGCCCTCAACCACCAGTCGCGCCAGCACCTGGAGGTTGGCGATCTTGGAGAGATCCTGCGGTGTGAGGACTTCGTTTAACGCCATGCTGGGGTCCGTTGCGGGATCGTTGGTTTAATGAACTTCGATTCGGAAGTAACCGCTGATGAACGCTGATGAACGCGGATTAAATCCAGTTGTTAACCACCAAGAACACCAAGAGCACCAAGTAAAGCATGGAGCGGTACTGAACTTTTTCCATTATTTCTTTGCGTCTTGGTGGCCTTGTTGATTCTGTTTTTCTTCTTGCTTATCCGCGTTTATCAGCGTTCATCCGCGGTTACTCCCCTCTGGTCATTGGGCGGTCACGGTTGAATCACAAAACACGGGCATCGGTGCCACGCGGGATGGCCTTGAGGATTTTGGTGATGATGTCATCGACGCTGATGCCCTCGGCCTCGGCGTTGAAGGTCGGCACGATGCGGTGCCGCAGCACGGGATAGGCCAGCGCTTCGATGTCGTCGGCCGTGACGTGATACCGGCCATGCAGCAAAGCCCGAACCTTGCCGCCCAGCACCAGTTGCTGACAGGCACGCGGGCCGGGGCCCCATGCCACCAAGTCCTTGATGAACGGCAAGGCGTCGCTCTCGTTGGGCCGGCTCTTTCGCACCACGTCCAACACGAAGTCCAGCACATGGTCCGGCACGGGAACCTTGCGCACGATTTTCTGACACTCGATGATCTGCGCCCCGGTGATCACCGGCTTGATCTCCGTGCTGATGCTGGTGGTCGTCCGCTTGACGATCTCGCGTTCCTGCTCACGGTCGGGGTAATCGACCTTGACCAAAAAGAGGAAGCGGTCGCGCTGGGCTTCGGGCAGGGGGTAGGTTCCTTCCTGCTCGATGGGGTTCTGGGTCGCCAGGACGAAGAAGGGTTCTTCGAGCTTGTAGGTTTTGCCGCCGATGGTGACCGAGTGCTCCTGCATGGCTTCGAGGAGCGCGGCCTGGGTCTTGGGCGGCGTGCGGTTGATTTCATCGGCCAGCAGCATCTGGGTAAACAGCGGGCCTTGCTGGAAGACCATTTCGCGGTGGCCGGTGGTCTGGTCTTCCTGAATGATGTCCGTACCGGTGATGTCCGAAGGCATCAGGTCGGGGGTGAACTGCACCCGGCGAAAACCCAAATCCATCGTGTCCGCCAGTGAGCGGATCATCAACGTTTTGGCCAATCCGGGCACGCCTTCCAAGAGGCAGTGGCCCCGCGCCAAGACGGCGATCATGAGTTGTTCGATGACATCGGTCTGGCCCACGACCACCTTGCCCAGCTCGGCGGTGATTCGCTTGTTGGCCTCGACCAAGAAGTGGGCGGCCTTGGCGTCATCGGGATGGACTTCGGCCAGGGTGGGTGCGGCGGTGGCGGAGGTGCTCAAGATCGAATCTCCGAAAAAAAGTTTGGGCTGTGAGGGTAAAAATTGTGGCGGTGGCGGACTCGTGGCGGCGGGTGAAGTTCCGTGGACTTCCCGCGATGGGAAGTTGGGTTTCACATTATCCCATATTTTTCCGGCCGGTGTCCTGTCGCACCAGCCTGACGGTTCGTGGCGGGGTGGGTCGGGGGTCGGGGGTGGCGGGGGGAACAATAAAAACCACGGCACGCGCGGCGCGGTCGTCCAAGTCAAACGCACCAGTCGAGAACATATTGCATCCGTGTGGGCATGTTTTTCCGTCAAAGCCGCTGGGCGTAAGCCCGCTGTTGCCTTGTCCGAGCCGCAAGGCGTGAGCCTGCGGACGAGCCACTCTGTGCGCCAGATTGCGTGCAAGTTGCGTCCCACCGGGAGCTTACGCCCCTCGGCTCCGATAGGGCCTCCTTTCACGCCGGGTTCTCGCCCTTCACAAACGCTAACACCGCTTTGAGATCGCTCCAGACCCGTCCGCGATTCTCCACTGTGTAGGCCCGCAACACATAGGCGGGGTGGAAGGTTGGCATCACGGGAATGATCGGCCCATCGGGTTGCAAACCGTTGAAAGGATGCCAAATGCCGCGAAGGGCGGTGATACCGATTTTGGTGCCCAAGAGCGTCTTGGTCGCCGGGCCGCCCAGGGTGACGATGGCAGCGGGATTGATGGTGGCGATCTGTCGCCGCAGGTAATCCCAGCAGGCGCTGACCTCATCGGGCAACGGGGCGCGGTTTTCCGGTGGACGGCACTTGACGATGTTGGCGATGAACACGTCCTCCCGCGACAGCCCCATTGCAATGATCATCTTGGTCAACAACTCACCCGCACGGCCAACAAAGGGGATGCCGGTTTCATCCTCGTTCTGCCCCGGCCCCTCCCCGATGAACATGATTTGGGCATCGGGATTGCCTTGGCCAAAGACGGTGTTGTTGCGACCCTCCGACAGCCGGCATTTGGTGCAGCGGCGAACCTCATCGTTGTCCATCGCTTGCAGGAGCGTGAGTTTGGTCTCGCGGGGCAGAGGATTGGCGGCGATGGGGAGTTGGGGTTTGTATGTGGGGGCTGGATTTGACGTGGGAGGTGTCGGGGCGGGAGATTTTGCGGCTTTGTGGGGAATGGGGCTAGTCCGGGGCGATCCCACGGAAGCCGTCGCGGCGACGTCATCCGTGGGCATGGATCGTGGCGCGGCATGGGGAATGGTCGCAGGCTGCGGCGCGTTAAACGGTACGCTCTCGACGCCCAGCAGGCGGTCGGTTTCAACGTGCTGGCGCAGGATGCGATAAGAATCGGTCATGGGCGAACCCACAGCATAACCGACCCTACGGCCGCCACTGGTATTCGAGCTTGGGCGTGCTCAGGTCGCTCAACAGGCTGCGAACCCGCTGGCTGTCGATTTCACCGATGGGCAGGCCGCGCTGCGAGACGCCCAGCCGACTCAGGAGGCCGTGGCCTTCGCTGATCTGCGTCACCGTGGGTGTCTGCGCCGGGTCGAGTTTCCCCAAGGCCGCGGCTTTGACGATGGCCGCGTCAAGATAGCCCTCTTCATCCACCAACTTCATGGCGATGGCTTCCTCGGCGGTAAACGCCCGGCCTGTCGCGGCCTTGTCCACGTCCGCTTGGGTCAAGCCCGCCACAACCTTGCTTCGCCCTTCAAACACGATGCGGGCAAATCGCTGCTGCATCGAATCGAGCAAGGGCTGCACGGCCTGGGTGTCACGCTCCGTCCAATCGCGGAAGGGGTTGTTGGCGATGTCCTTTTCCGTGGAACGGGTGGCGGTGATGAGCGTGGGCTGCACGCCGATTTTTTCCATGAGTTTCTCGACGGAGAAGTCCATGAGCATCACGCCGATGCTGCCGGTGATGGTCGAAGGCTCCGCGACGATGTGGTCGGCCAGGGCCGAGACGTAATACCCCCCGCTGGCGGCGTAATCGCCGAAGGAGGCGACGATGGGGATGCCCGTTTCATCGCGGAAGACTTTGAGTTCGTGGTAGATGCGGTCCGAAGCCCCGACCCCGCCGCCGCCGGTTTCCACGCGGAGAATGATGGCCGCGGGCTTCTCCTTGCGCAGGGCCATCAGGGCACGGCGAACGAACTGTGCGGTGGAGTCGTCGATGGTGCCGCGGATGGGCAGGATGACGATGCGTTGAAGCGTTTGGCCTTCCTGGTAGCTTGATTCGATGGGGCCGACGCTCATGGAGGAGACGAAGAACAGGCCCAGCCAGATGTTGGCGGCAATCGACGCCAGGAGCAGGGTGGTGATCAGCCCGGTGACGATGCGTTGCAGCACGCCGCCTCCGCGCCGCACCGGCGCGGGCGGCGGGTAATACGCCTGCGGGTAATGGCCCGGTGGTGGTGGGGGGGGCTGAATGCCTGAAGGATCAAGGGCGGGACGCGGTTGGGGGGGCGGGGTTGATTCCAAGGTGATGCTCCAGTGTTTGTATTGCTTGTCAAAAACCGCGAGGCGTAAGCCCGCGGTGGAAGCAGCTTGCACGCAATTGTTCGCACAGGCCAAATCGACCGGGGGCTTACACCCCTTGGCTCTGACGATCACGCGGCTCAACCAAGACTTACGTTATCATCGCCTTTTACGGCTGGCGAATCCAACCGGTTCAATCAATCACCCTCCACCCCCTCAATCAAGCGAGAAACGCATCATGATGAAATGGGGCCTGCTCGTCGCGCTCATCATCGTTCTGATCATCGGCGGCATCGGCACGCTGTCGTATCTTGGCGTGGCTGATGGCCCGAGTCGCAACACCGCGCCGGACACCTTAAAGCCGGTGAAGTTGCCCGCCGACCTGCCCCCGCTTTACAAGTCCGCCGATCCAGGTGGTGACGCCAACGCAGCCTATCAAAAACTCTTTGACTTCTACTTGGCCAACAAGGAGAACTTCCGCTCCGAGAACCCCAGCCCGGCCAATATCGAAAAGCTCACCGATCTGATGATCGCCGCCAAGGACGCGGGGCGGGTGACGCAGCCCTTCTTGGACGATCAGGTTCCGCTTGAGCCGGGCAATCCCACGCCGAAGTTCCAGGACGCGCTGGAGCGCGGTGCCCAACTCGTGGGCACGCACGCCATCGACCTTTACAGCAGGGATCAGAACCAGCGTGCCCACGATGCGGCCACGGCCGTGCTGGCGCTGGGGCAACGGGCCTATGAAAACGCGCAACGTCTTTACCCGCGCTATCAGGGTCTGATCTACATGGAAGGTGCGGCTCAAATCCTGGCCGCCAACGAGCCGGAGAACAAAGACGCCGAGGCTTGGACTTCGCCCTTGCGGAAAATGCTGCGTGCCTGGGAGGCCAAGACCGAGGTGCTTTATGTGTTCAACCCGCACCTGGGCGATCTGGTCAACGTGGCGGTCAACGATCAGGATTTGACCTTCCGCGTGGCGGCGACGCTGCGGCTGGCGATCGCCAAGTTCAAACCCGGCCACCGCGGCAACCTTCGCGCCATCAACAACGCGATTGCCAAAGCCAAGGCCAGCGACAAACCCCTGTTGCAACAAGCCGGCCAAGTCGCCGAGGCCTTCACCGTCGAAGAAATGCGGCGAATGAAGTGAGTGTAAACACGAAGAGTCTTGAGACTTGAGTCTTGAGTCTTGAGTTCAGATCTAAGAGCGGGCGTTACAGTCGTGAGGTGCGAACCCTCAAGACTCAAGACTCATCCCTCAAGACTATTTCATGCAACTGGTCATTCTCGCCCTGGTCATCGGCATCATCCTCCACGAGCAATTAGGCCCGGCGGCCATCGCGTTTGATCTCCCCGCCAACTTCGCCCTCTGGCTCGGCGCGCCGTTGACGCTGGCGATTTTCTACTGGCTCGCCTGCCGTCGCGCCTTGTCGCAACTGGCCCGCGGCAAGGGTTCCATCGCTCTGCGCCGCCTCGACCGCCGGGCCTTGATCTTCCGCATGGGCTTGCTTGCCCAATACGCCGCGGCCCTCTATTTCGGCTCGCTTTCCTGGCTTCGCCACGTCACCGGCACGACCCATTGGGTCTTGGTCGATGAACTGCTTTTCATGTTGCCCACAGCCGCGTGCCTGCTGTGGGCTTGGTGGGCTTATTACCCCGTGGATCGCCGCCTGCGTGACGCTTCGCTCCTCTCGCGGCT
>JBBRGB010000133.1:0-9723 GCA_038241095.1 Phycisphaerales bacterium | reverse complement strand
GATTCCACCGCCCCTCCGGGGCGGACACTTTTCAAGCACCATAACCACGGGTTACGCTCCGCTTCACCCGTGGCTACATTCCATGACCCCTGCCGGGGTCAAAGCCAAGACATTGACCTTGATGAGAATCTGAACATTGAGTGCTTGGTGTCACTCCCCAACGTTTTCAACTGAGCGGGACATTCACGGTGGCCGATACACTTGCGGCGTGACTGCTCCAAGCCCGCAACGCATGGCCGCTCTTCGCCGACGACTGCTGAGGTGGTACGCCACGGCACATCGCCCGCTGCCTTGGCGCGTGGCTCCGGGAGTGACACGGCATCCCGATCCTTATCAGGTGCTGGTCAGTGAGGCCATGCTGCAACAGACGCGGGTGGCCACGGTCATCACTTATTTCCAGCGGTTCATGGCGGCGTTTCCCACGGTCGCGGCGCTGGCGGAGGCGGAGCAACAATCGGTGCTGCGGTTGTGGCAGGGTTTGGGCTACTATCGCCGGGCGCGGAATCTTCATGCCGCGGCCAGGGTTATCGTGGCCGATCACGGTGGGCGGGTGCCGGTTGATCCCGCGCTGTTACGGGCCTTGCCGGGCGTCGGGGTTTACACGGCGGGTGCGATTGCGTCGATTGCCCACGGTTTGG
Organism: Phycisphaerales bacterium; assembly: GCA_038241095.1. GTDB lineage: Bacteria > Planctomycetota > Phycisphaerae > Phycisphaerales > Phycisphaeraceae > JBBDMX01. Next base: position 9,085 of record JBBRGB010000133.1, on the reverse strand, counting down.
CTGTGCCCGCGGTGGATGGCAACGTGTCGCGGGTGCTGGCGCGGTGGTTTGTGTTGGAGGAGGCGGTCGATCAACCCGCGGGACGAAAGAGGGTGCATGACTTGGCGGCGGCGCTGGTGCCCGCTGATTGTCCCGGTGATTTCAATCAGGCGTTAATGGAACTTGGGGCGACGGTCTGCGTGCCACGGCAAGCGCGATGCGGGGAATGTCCCGTGGCGTCCTTGTGCGAAGCCCGTCGGGCCGATGCGGTGGCGCGTTATCCGGTGTTGACGGCGCGGAAGAAACCGCAGGCGGTGCGGCACCAAGTGCTGGCGATTTTCAAGGGGGATAGCGTTGTTGTGCAGCGGCGGGCGGTGACGGGGCTGTGGGCGGGGATGTGGGAGTTGCCCACGGAGGAAGTGGCTTTGCTTGATGGGAAAGGGTTGGAGCGATGGGCCGCGGCGCGATTGGGTTTGAGGGTTGGGCGTGTGGAGCGGGTGGGTTCATTTCTTCATCAGACGACGCATCGCACGATTACGTTTGAGGTTTTTTGTTGTCGATGGATTGGCGGTCGTTTGTCACGCGGTGGTGGTTTGTGGCGCGGGATCGGCGATGTGGATGATCTGCCCATGAGCAATGCCCAGCGGCGGGCGGTGGGGATGTTGGCGTGTCGGAGCCGAGGGGCGTAAGCCCCCGGACGATGGTGCAAGGACGTCATCATCCACGGTGACGTTGGACCGAGGGCTTACGCCCTTCGGCTCCGATGAACCAGCCCGACGCTCCGCTTCGCTTCGCGGCTAAACGTCGAACCGCGCTTCGCGGGGGGGCGATGCGCACGGTAAACTTGGGTCGCATATGCCTTTTCGTTTTGATCATCCTGGGCTGCTGTGGTTGCTTCTCCTGGCGGTGCCGATGGCGCTGTTGGGGTGGTGGGGCATGTCCAGTCTTGATGTGGTGCGGCGATACACGGCCATGTCGCTGCGGCTGATTGTGTTGGTGATTCTGGTGCTGATTTTGGCTGGGCTGCAATGGGTGCGAACGCACAGCGACCTGACGGTCATTGCGGTGGTGGACACTTCCGAATCCGCGCGGCGTTTCGCACAACCTCCCGCCGACGTGGCGGCGCGGCTTGGCGAAGCAACCGGCACGGAGGAGGCCACGGTGCGCAACTGGGCGGCCACGTGGCTTGGGGCCGCGGGCGGCGAACGCAAGGCCGATGATCGGTTGGGACTGATCACCTTTGACGGCAAGCCAACGGTGGCCTCGCTGCCTTCGGTGGGCGGGGGCTTTGATGAAGCGGCGCTGACGACCCGCAGCGACGGCACCGACACCGCCGCGGCCATTCGCCTGGCGATGGCGATGTTTCCCAGCGACAGCGGCAAGCGCATGGTGCTGTGGTGGGACGGTAACGACACGGCCTCGACGCAAGGCGCGGGCAGAGCGGCGGATGTGCTGACCGCGGCGCGCGAGGCCAGGGCGGCGGGCATTCCCATTGATGTCGTGCCGCTGGATTACAAGGTCGCCAACGAGGTGATGGTCGAGAGCATCCACGCCCCGCCGGAGGCACGTCGCGGCCAAACGCTGCCGCTGCGCGTGGTGCTCACGGCCACCCGGCCCGGTGATGGGCTGCTGTTTCTCAAACGCGATGATGCGATCATTGATCTGTCGCCGGGCAGGGAGGGGAATGGGGCGGCGATTCACGCCAATGAGTGGACGCGGCAGACGGTGTCGCAGACCGGAGCGGTAAACGGAGCTGCAAGCGGAGCGCTAAACGGCAAGCCTAGTTTGGAGGCGGGGGGTGGGGGCGCGGCCACACCCGGAAACGAAGCGAGTCCAGGGAGTGGTGATCCCGACACATCCTTGGATCGTTACCTCTTGGTGCGGCTTGTGGAAGTGCCCATCCTTGACACCGGGCCGTCGCGTTTTGAGGCCATTTTTGAACCGGCGACCGGCAGCGACACCATGCCCGGCAACAACAGTGCCGAGGCCTTCACCATGGTCCACGGCCAGGGCCGCATCCTTTTTGTCAACAACCTCCCCGGCGGCAGCGGCGAAATCCTGCCCAAAACGCTCGAATCCCGCGGCATCGAACTCGAAGTCATCAGCCCCGCATCACTGCCCGACAACCTCACCACACTTCTGCGCTACGATGCCGTCATCCTGCAAAACGTCCCGGCTGACATGATCACCGTGGCGCAAAACAAAATGCTGGCGCGATACGTCAACGACATGGGCGGCGGGCTGGTGATGATCGGCGGCACCGACAGCTTCGGCGCTGGCGGCTGGACGCATTCGCCCGTCGATCGCATCCTCCCCGTCGAGTGCGAAATCCCCAGCCAAACCGTGCTGCCTTCCGGCGCTCTGGTCATCGTGCTGGATCGCTCCGGCTCGATGGGCGCGCCCGTGGCCGGGTCGCAGTATTCGCAACAGGAAGTCGCCAACGAAGCGGCGGTGCAGGCCATCAGCACGCTTTATCCGCAGGACTTGGTGGGCGTGGTGGCCTTTGATGACAACGCCAAATGGATCGTGGGCAGCAGCAACCAACTCGCGCCCAACACCCAGCCGGCGCAAATCGCCAGCCAGGTGCGATCCATCCAAGCCGGCGGCGGCACCAACATTTTCTCCGGCCTCGAACAGGCCTATTACGCCTTGGCCAAGCTCGGCCCGCAAGACGCGGCGGTCAAGCACGTCATCCTCCTGACAGATGGCCAATCCCAAGACGGCGCTTACTTTGAAGTCATCGGCAAGATGGCGCAGGCTGGCATCACCCTCACCACCGTCGGCGTCGGCGACGGCATGAACAACACCCTCCTGCAACAACTCGCGGCAATGGGCGGCGGCACGTTTTACCCGGTGGCCGACCCGCTGAAACTGCCGCAGATTTTCATCAAGGAAGCCCGGCTCGTCCGCAAGAACCTGATTAAGGAAACGCCGTTTACGCCCAAACTCGTGCAGACCGGCTCGCCCGTCATGGCCGGGATGACCGGCTCGCCACCGCTGCAAGGCTTCGTCCTGACCGGGCGGAAATACGACCCGCGGGTTTACACGCCGATGGAAGGCCCCGAAGGTGAACCGCTCTTTGCCCATTGGCAAGTCGGGCTGGGCCGCAGCGCCGCGTTCACTTCCGACGCCACGAATAAATGGGCCGTGGACTGGCTGCCTTGGGGCGGCTACCCGGACTTCTGGGCACGCACCGTGCGCATGGTGGCGCGACCGTCGAGCAGCAGGGCGTTTGACCTGATGACCACCATCGAGGGCGACACCATGCGCGTGCGACTCGATGCCTCGGCGGGCATGGGCAATGAGACTGAGGCAAACGCCTCATCCAGCGCGGGCGATGCTGGGTTTATGAATTTTCTCACCATCCAAGGCAAGGTGCTCATGCCCGATGGCGAGGTTGGCGACATCCGTCTGCAACAGACCGGGCCGGGCATCTACGAAGCCACCGTGCCCGCGGAAAAATCGGGCAACTACATCCTCTCGCTCTTTGCCAAGGGAGCGCCCGGGACGCAACCCGTGGCGGTGTTCGGGGGAGTGAGCAAATCACGCGGGCCGGAGTTGCGAACCTTTAACAGCGACCGCGCCATGATTGAGCAAGTCGCCGCCATCAGTGGTGGACGGGTGCTTGATGCCACCCTTGCCGCCGCGGGTGACAGCGATATTTACAACCGCGCCACGGTCGTCGAATCCCGCTCCATGCGTTCACTCTGGCGACCGCTGCTTATCGCCTTGCTGGCGTTGTTCCTGTTGGACGTGGCGGCGCGGCGCATCGCCTGGGACGTCCCGGCGATGGCCGGCTGGACAATGGCCCGCGCCGATGCCGTGCTGGGCCTGCTCAAAACCCGAAAGGTCGAAAGCCAAGCCACCCTCACCGCCTTGAAACGCAAAGCCGCGGAAGTGGAACGCAAACTCGACAGCAATTCCGATGAATTGCCAGCCTCCCCCCCCGCGCAAAAATCTCCCCAATCATCAAATCCAAGTTTGCGTTTAGCGGTCTCTTCTCCCACCCCCGACACCAAACGCAAGTTCGAAGCCGATGTCACCTTCGAACCCGCCGACGACTTCGCCACTGCCGTGGGCGGCGCGAAACAGGAAGACGCCGACCCGATCAACCGCCCCACCCAAAAATCGCCGCGTGAATCCTCCCCCGACCACCCCCAAACCACCAGCCGTCTCCTGGACGCCAAGCGCCGAACCCAAGACCGCCTCCGCGAGAACGACCAAGGATGAAAACAACCCTCCGACAACGCTTGCGGTTTAGCGCCTCCTGAACACCCCCCCCCATATAAAAAAAGGACCCCGAAAACATGGCCACCTCCGACAACCAACAAGTCATCGACCAAGCCGCCGCCTTCGCCACCGATTACAACAAAGTCTTCGAGCAAATCAGCCGCGTCATCGTGGGCCAAAAAGAAATCATCGACGGCGTGCTCACCGCCCTCTTCGTCGGCGGCCACTGCCTCTTGGAAGGCGTCCCCGGCCTGGGCAAAACCTTGCTCATCCGCTCCCTTTCCCAAGCCCTGTCCCTGCACTTCAACCGCATCCAGTTCACCCCCGACCTCATGCCCGCCGACATCACCGGCACCACCATCGTCGTGGAAACGCCCGCCGCGACCGGGGGCGGGGGCGGGGGTGGCCGCGAGTTCCGTTTCCAGCGTGGGCCGCTGTTCGCCCAGATCGTCCTGGCCGATGAAATCAACCGCGCCACGCCCAAGACTCAATCCGCCATGCTCGAAGCCATGCAGGAACGCTCCGTCACCGTCGCCGGCACCACCCACCCCATGGCCAAGCCCTTCTTCGTCATGGCCACGCAAAACCCCATCGAGCAGGAAGGAACCTATCCCCTGCCCGAAGCACAACTCGACCGCTTCCTCTTCAAACTCTTGGTCGGCCTCTCCACCCGCCAGGAACTCCACGCCATCCTCGACCGCACCACCGCGGGCCACGATCCGGTCATCACGCCGGTTCTCGACGGCGAGACAATCGTCAAACATCAGCAACTCGTCCGCCGGGTCATCGTCGCACCGCATGTGCAGGATTACGCCATCCGCTGCGTCCTGGCGACCCATCCCGAAAGCGAGTTCGCCACGAGCATGACCAAGCAATTCCTGCGTTATGGCGCTTCGCCCCGAGCGGCCCAATCCTTGGTGCTGGGTGGCAAAGTCCGCGCCTTGCTCGATGGCCGGGCACACGTCAGCGTCCAGGACATTCGCGCCGTGATCCTCCCCGCCCTGCGTCACCGCGTTTTGCTCAACTTCGAAGGCCAAGCCGAAGCCATCACCCCCGACATGGTGGTCAACGACATCATGGACACCCTGCCCGTCGAAGCCCCCGGAGTAAGCGTGTAACCGTTGACCCTTTTCCCCGTTAGGCCCGCGGTGAAAGGTGGCAGCCGCGACACTCAACGAACATGAACGATATGACCCACGCGCCCGCCAACCTCATCGCCTCACCGGGCCAAAAAGCCGGGCCGCGATGGTTCCACGTCGTGGGGTTGGCGCTGCTGGTGTGGCTGGCGCTGTTGCCTTTTGATGGCGTCGTTGCCCAAGCCGCGAGTCAGGTGCGATTGGGTGGCGATGTGCGACGCACCCTCGAAACCCTCCAGCAGTTCGGCGACTTGGCTTCGCTGGTCATCGTGGGTCTGATCATCTGGCTCCAAGACGCCAAACGCCGAGCGGCCCTGTTGGACTTGGCCTTGGCGGCGGGGGCCACCGGCCTGCTGTGCTTTGTCGCCAAAATCCTCATCGGACGGCCGCGTCCCGGTTTGGGTGAACCCTACGTGTTCCTGCTGCCTTGGCGGACGTTCGACATGCCCATCCTCTGGGCCGATCCAAGCCAAGCGCCTCAAGTCGTCACGATTCACGCTTGGAATCTCGCCGGGCCTCGCGTCAGCCAACTCTGGTCCATGCCCTCGAGCCACACCTCCGCCGCCACCGCCTTGGCGATCTTTCTAATCCTGACTTACCCACGGCTCAAACCACTGGCGTTGGGCATGGTCATCATCGTGTCGTTGATGCGGGTGTTGACCACCGCCCATTATCCCACCGATGTCGTCGCCGGCTTGTTGGCGGGCTGGCTGGCGAGCTGGCCGGTGGTGAGCGGGCAGTGGGGGCAACGCCTGGCGCGGAGCGTGGGATTCAAGTCGCCGTCAACGTCGCCATGATTCGTTTGACCAACTCCGCGTTGGCGGCCGGGAAGTCAAACTCGTTCAACGACGCCGCATCCACCCAGCGGTGTTCCGCCACCGCGAGATTGCGCGCTTCTTGCGAGCCTTGCCCCGACATGGCGCAGATATATGGATGCAGCATCACCGTCGCGTGTTCGTAACCATGCGTGATCGTCGCCAGCGCCTCACCGACCTCCACCACCAAACCCACTTCCTCGAGGAACTCCCTGGCGGCGGCCTGTCGAGGCGTTTCATTGGCTTCGACCTTGCCCCCCGGAAACTCCCACAGTCCGCCCAGCACCGCCGAGGCGTGACGCCGCGCGATGAAGACCTGCCGCGATTGCCCCTGACCACGAACCAGAATGCCGATGGCGACTTGGACGATGGGGGACAACGGGGGTGGGTTCATTTCCAATGGGGGCATCTTAAGCGTTCGTAAGTTCATTGATTTCAACTGGTTGTATTTTACATTGCCGCAAGTGCTTGCCAGCATGGCTTTTAACGACCTTCCACAGGATATTAACATACCCAACGCTTTGATTTCACAATACTTATGGAAATATCCGCCCAAGCGGACAAAACCGTTGACAGCCCCCGCCGCCAAGCCGTAGGATGGTGTCGCTGGCCACCGCCCGGCTTCCCAAAGCGGGGTGCGGCAAGGTGGCGTTGGAAGAAAAACAGATCGGTTAAGCAGGTTCTGCTTAACCGTGGCGCGCCTCCGTCCCAGGAATCGGAGCCCTGTGGCGGAGGTTTTTTTTCTCTTCACCCTTTCCCCATTCTGCATCCTGACTCACCCGATCACCGTCAACTCAAACCCGTTGCCCACCGCGACTTCGCAACTCTTGGCCCCCGGCAGGTTGCGCAAGCGTTTGACGAAGTTCGCCAACTGCTCCTTGTGCGTGGTGGTGTTGTCCGTCACCAGCGTCGCCCGCTTGCCAATGCGGGGCAACACCGCGTCGAGGTAGGCGTCGGACTGCTCCTTGGTCGCGTCGATGAAGACGAAGTCGTAAGGTTGCTGGGGCGTCACGCTCTTGACCAGTTCGCGGGCATCGCCCTGATGCAAGGTGACAATCTCCAGCAGGCCGGCTTGACGAAGATGTTCGGTGGCGGCATTGATTTTCTTGGGGTCGCGGTCAAAGCAGTGGAGCCGCCCGCCGTGGAGTTTCGTCGCCGCCGCCAGATGCAGCGCCGAGAAGCCGTAGCTGGTGCCGATCTCGCAGAGCGACTTGCACCGGCCGAGGTTGACCAGTTGCCCCAGCAACTCCGCCTCCACGCGGGGCACCTGCCAATGGTCATCGACCTTGTGCCGCAAGACATCGACGCGATCAATGACTTCCATAATCGTCGGCTCAAACATGGTGATTCCTCGTGCGGTGTTCCGATGCGTCCAAAGGGCATATTATACTGGCCTCCCTTACCACGCTTGAAATGGAGCAGTGCCAAATGTCGCAGCGACGCAAAACGCGCCAAGTCACCTTGGGCGATCAACGGGTCGGGTTCGTCAAGATCGGCGGGGACGCGCCCGTCTCCGTGCAGACCATGACCGCCGGCTACACCTACGAAATCGACAAGTGTGTCGCCGAGATCAACCGTCTCGCCGCCGCCGGTGCCGACATCGTGCGCGTGGCTGTGCCGGAAAAGAAGGACACCGATGCGCTCAAGGAAATCCTGCCCCAGACCCGCGTGCCCATCGTCGCCGATGTCCACTTCCACTTCCAACGCGCCTTGGAAGCCATCGACGCCGGGGTGCACAAAATCCGCTTGAACCCCGGCAACATCTCCGATGCCACCCAAGTCCGCGATGTCATCCAAGCCTGCAAAGCACGCAAGCTGCCCATCCGCGTCGGCGTCAATGAAGGCTCCATCGTCGAACGGCGCGACAAGCAAAAACGCGCCAAGGAACTCGGCGGCGTCTTCTCCCACAACAAGCACGGCCACCTCTTGGCCATCATGATCGCCAAGCTCGAAGAGTACCTCGACATCTTCCACAAGGAAGACTTCCACGACATCGTCATCAGCGCCAAGTCCATCGACCCGCTGCTGGTCATCGACGCTTACACCGAAATCAGCAAACGCTTCGACTACCCGCTGCACCTGGGCGTCACCCACGCCGGGCCAAAAGAAACCGGCACCATCCGCAGCGTCGTGCCCTTGGGCCATCTGCTGGCCTCGGGCGTCGGCGACACCGTGCGCATCAGCTACGCCAACGACCCGGTGTACGAAGTCGAAGATGGGCTGGAAATGCTCTACATCCTGGGCCTGCGCGAACGCAAGGGCGCGGAACTCATCGCGTGTCCCACCTGCGGCCGCATCCAGGTTGACTTGTTCACACTGGTGCAGGACGTGCGAAAGAAGTTGAAAGAAGAAATCACCCTGCCCATCAAGGTCGCGGTCATGGGCTGCGTGGTCAACGGCCCGGGCGAGTGTGAAGGCGCGGACGTGGCGATCTTCGCCGGCGACCGTCGCGGCATCATCTACGTGCAGGGTGAAAAAGTCGCCAACGTGCCGGAGGAAAAAATCCTCGAAGAACTACTGGCGCAGTGCAAGGGTTTTGAAGACAAGGTCAAGCGCGGCGAGGCGAAGCTGGGCGAAAAAGTGGTCGATGTCGTGCCGCCCGACCCCATCGGCGAACTCGGCAGCGGCTTTGAAAAAATCGCCGCCGGCAACGTCGAAACCGTCCACGCCAGCGCCGTGACAACACCCCTGACCATCCGCGGCAAGGCGTAAACGCCGCGCCGGTTTAACATGATTGTGGGGGATGAAACGAAACCAAGCCCACGGATGAAGTCGCGGCTCGGAGCGACTTCATCCGTGGGATCGAACAACAAAGTGTGTCCCGCTGAACCCTCACACTTCCCGCCGACCCCAGAGCAGATCATCCCACTCCGCGTCGATAAGAAAGTAGCGCGTCATCTGCAAGGCGCACTTGGCGGCTCGGTC
>JBBRGB010000132.1:0-9737 GCA_038241095.1 Phycisphaerales bacterium | reverse complement strand
GGTACAGGGGGGAGGTAGGGGGTACAGGGGGGGGGTGAGGGGGGGGTTGTGAGTGCCAAAAGCGCCAAAATCGCCCCTTTTCTGTGTCTGTATCGGTAAGAAAGTCCACCCGACCCTCCGCCCGGCCGGGGAAGACCTGTGGATAACAACCGTATATTTGACAAGCCGCCCAATATGTGATAAAATGTTGATTAACTCTCGGCATCCCTTTCCCGCCTGCGGGAAAGATTGACATATCACAACATCTTGATATAATGACATTATGACCACAAAGAAACAGAGGCTCGTGCCCTTGGAGGAACTGGAAAAGGCCGCGGATGTATTGCGCGTCTTGGCGCATCCCCATCGCCTGGCCATCGTGCAACTCTTGACGCTCCAACGCCACAGCGTCGGTCAACTGGCCGTGGCCTTGGACCTGCCGCCCAACGTCGTCAGCCAGCATTTGTCCAACATGAAGGCCCACGGCATCGCCCAGGCACAACGCGATGGCCGGGCCGTGTACTACCGCGTGACCAACCCCAACGCCCTGCAACTGCTCGACTGCATCCGCAAGCACGGCTGCGGCCGACCCGCCGAGAATCCCCGCTAACCCCGCAATTCGAGGCCAAAGACGCACTTGCAAGAAGACGGCCACCCAGCGAGCCGCGACTGTGAGGGAGCGGACGAAAAACCCTGACGCCGATATCGGAAACCGCTTACTGCGTGCGCGGCTCGTGGTGGACGCAACTTGAGTCACGCTAATAAACGGACAATACTGTATTTTTAAGAGACGACAAACCATGAACACAACACCAAACCAAACCAACCCTTTTTGCCCCATCACCTCCCCAACCCCCGGAACCCCCGGAACCCCCGGATCCTCCGAAGCCCCCGGCAATCCCGGCAATCAGTTGACCATCGTCATCGTCGGTGGTGTGGCCGGCGGCGCAAGTGCCGCGGCCCGCGCCCGGCGACTCAACGAACATGCCCGCATCATTCTCGTGGAGAAAGACCACCACGTCTCCTTCGCCAACTGCGGCCTGCCCTACTACATCGGCGGCGAAATCACCGACCGCGACAAACTCCTCGTCGCCACCCCGCAAAAGTTCCGCGAGTGGTTCAACGTCGATGTCCGCACCCGCCAGGCCGTCGAAGCCATCGACCCCCAACGCAAAACCGTCTCCATCACCGAGCGCGAGACCGGCCGGGATTATGAGGAACATTACGACAAACTGATTCTTTCGCCCGGCGCTTCGCCCATCGTGCCGCCCCTTCCTGGAATCGACAGCCGCAATGTTTTCACGCTGCGCAACCTCGCCGACACCGATGCCATCAAGAGCTTTGTCGATGGCGATGGCAAGGGCCAAGGCAACGGCCCCCGGCGGGCGGTGGTCATCGGTGCCGGGTTCATCGGCTTGGAAATGGTGGAGATGCTGCATCTTCGCGGGATGAAAGTTTCGCTGGTGGAATTGCAGCCGCAGGTCTTGCCGCCGCTGGACAAGGAAATGGCGCGGATGGTGGAAAAAGAGCTGCAAAAGCACGATGTCGAGCTTCACTTGGGCAACGGTTTGAAGGGCTTTGAAACCGCCAACGGATTGGCGACGCAAGTGATTTTGAACGACGACACCAAGCTTCCCGCCGACCTGGTGATTCTGGCGATCGGTGTGCGGCCCAACGTGGGGCTGGCCACCGCGATCAACCTGAAGTTGGGCAAGACCGGCGGCATCGCGGTTAACGACTTCATGCAGACCAGCGACCCCGACATTTACGCTGTGGGCGATGCCGTGGAGTATCAGCACGGCGTGGCGGACATGCTCATGCGCGTGCCTCTGGCCGGGCCGGCCAATCGCGCCGGGCGCATCGCCGGTGAGCACGCCGCGACAGGCAAGGCCACGCCGATGCAGGCCGTGTTGGGCACCGCCATTGTCCGCGTATTCGACAAGGTCGCGGCCGTCACCGGCTGCAACGACCGCTGCATCGCCATGACCAATCGCACCGCCCGGAACGTCTGGGTCACCGGCAACGACCACGCCGGCTATTACCCCGGAGCCACGGAAATGCTGGTCAAACTCTTTTACGATCCCGAAAGCCAGCGCGTGCTCGGAGCGCAAATCGTCGGCGGCGCGGGGGTGGACAAACGCATCGACGTCATCGCCACGACCATCCGTTTCGCCGGCACGGTGCAAGACCTTACGAGCCTGGATCTGGCCTACGCCCCGCCCTTCAGTTCCGCTAAGGACCCGGTTCACATGGCCGGTTTCGTGGCGGAGAACGACCTGCGCCAAGTCTGCGGCCTGACCCGCGCCGACGCGGTGCTTGAACTGCCCGCCGAGGTGCAAGTCGTCGATGTCCGCAGTGACAAGGAGTGGGCATCCGGCCACCTCGACCGCGCCACGCACATCCCATTGCCCGAACTGCGCAAGCGTTTGAACGAACTCGATCCCGCCAAGCCCGTGGTCACCGTCTGTCGCGGCGGACAACGCGCCTACATCGCCGCCCGCATCCTTAAACAGAACGGCTTTGGCGAGGTGAGCAATATGTCGGGCGGGATGAATCTCTTTGAGTATGTGTGAAGTAGTGCGTCCCTAACAGTCTAACACGGATGGACACAGATAAACACAGATTCAGAACGAAATCTGGGAATTACTAAATGAAGTTTATTAATACTTCTTCTTGTCTTCCTTCGGGTCTTCGTGTCTTCGTGTTCACAATCCCATCCGTGATCATCTGTGTAACAAAGACCAACCCCAAGCCCACAATCGCAAATCACCCCCGGAATACCAACCATGAAAGCCTGGCGAATCGTTAAACAAGTCGTTATCTGGTCGATCTCCCTGGTCGTGCTGGTACTGGTCGTAGCCTACTTGAGCGGCTGGTTCGTTCCCAAAGTTTCGCCCGACGAAACCGGCACCGCGACCACCCGCCCACGCGCCACGCCCCTGCCCGCCGATGCGAAGATCGTCGAGGTCGTTGCCCGCGATGTTCCGCAAACCGTCGCCACCGTGGGCACCGTGCAGGCCATTGACGAAACCTCCGTCGGCTCGCGGATCATGGCGCAGGTCAAGGAAGTCCGCGTGACACCGGGCCGCAAGGTCAAGGCCGGCGAGGTGCTTATCACGCTGGATCAGACCGACTTGCAAGCCCGCCTCTCCCAAGCCACGGCCCAGCTCGAAGCGACCAAGGCCCACCTTCGCCAAGCCGGCAGCGACGTGGAAAAACTCACCACCTTGCGGACCCAAGGAGCCGCCACCGCCCGCGAGTTGGACGATGCCCGCCGTGCGATGGACGTGGCCACCGCGAACATTCGCGTGCAGGAACAGGCCATCGCCGAGGCTCAAAGCCAGCTTGAATTCGCCACCATCACCTCGCCCATTGATGGGACGGTCATCGACCATTACGTCAAGCCCGGCGACCTTGCCCGCCCCGGCCAAACGCTGGTCAAGCTCGAAGGGCAACTGCAACTCGTGGCCTCCGTGCCCGAACGGTTGGCGGTGCGGTTGAAACTCGGCGACGTGGTGGGCGTGAACATCGACGCGATCAATTTGCAATGCCAGGCGGGCATCGCAGAGATCGTGCCCGAAGCCTCGCCGCTGAGTCGGGCAATGGTCATCAAGGTTCGCGGCCCGTGCCCGCCGGGCGTTTACAGCGGCATGTTCGGACGCATGATTATTCCCCAGGGGCAAGAGCAACGATTGATGGTGCCGACCGCAGCCGTGCGAACCGTGGGGCAGTTGAGCATGGTCATGGTGGCGGTGAAAGAGGGCGACCAGTGGTTTGCCCAACGCCGCATGGTCCGCACGGGATTGACCAACGAGGACATGATTGAAATCCAGTCTGGGTTGAGTGCTGGTGAACATGTGCTTGCTGAGTATCCGGCTGCTTTTTGAGTCCCTTTTTTTGTAACACGGATGAACACTGATTAACACAGATGAACACGGATGGGGAGAAGAGTTGAACACGAAGACACGAAGACACGAAAGAATCGGATAAATAGAGAATGCTTTGATCTACGTTCTTATCAATATCGATTTCTTATCTGTGTTCATCTGTGTTAATCGGTGTTCATCCGTGTAACTTTTCAATCAACCAACAGTCCAAAGACAAACCACAAAGCAATACACATGGACTCGAACAACGAAAACAAGCAAGTACCATCTACCTCCACCGAGTCACCGGGGCTGGTGCAGCGGATTGTCGAGGTGTTTCTCCAGGGCAATCTCTCGGCCATGCTGGTGACGCTGGCGTTGCTGGCCGGGCTGGTGGCGCTGTGGGTCACACCGCGCGAGGAGGATCCGCAGATCGTCGTGCCCATGGCCGATGTGTTTGTGCAGGCCCCCGGAGCCTCGGCCCGCGAGGTGGAGCGGCAAGTCGCCACGCCGCTGGAAAAGCTGCTCTACCAGATCGACGGCGTGGAGTACGTTTATTCCATGAGTCGGCAAAATCAGGCCGTGGTCACCGTGCGTTATTACGTTGGCCAGGACCGCGAAGAGAGTTTGGTGAAGCTCTACAACAAGCTCTCGATGAATCAGGATGCCGTGCCCGCCAGTGTCGCGGGTTGGGTCGTCAAGCCGGTGGAGATTGACGATGTGCCGATTGTCACGGTGACGCTTTTCGCCGCCGATGGCCGGTATGACGATGTGGCATTGCGGCGAATTGCCGAGGAGTTGGAGACGCGCTTGCAGAGCGTTCCCGACAGCGGTCGCACGTCGATTGTGGGTGGTCGGCCGATGCAGGTGCGGGTGGCGGTCGATGGCGAAAGTTTGGCGGGGCATCATCTGTCAATCGGCGATGTGACCCGTGCCTTGCGCGGTGCCAATGCCGTGCTGCCCGCCGGGGATTTGCAACAGCGCGATGGGCATGTGACCCTCGACGCCGGCGTGCCGCTGATGTCGGCTTCCGAAGTCGGCGATCTGGTAGTGGGCGTTGAAACCGGCAAGCCGATTTACCTGCGCGATGTGGCGGAAGTCACGCTCTCGCCGTCCGAGGCCACGACCTATACCAGCTTCGGCCTGGGTGTCGCCGCGGATTACAACCCGGCCCGCGCCAACGCACAACCGAAAACCCAAAGCCCCCCCGCCGTCGCTTCGCCGCTGTATCCCGCCGTGACGCTGGCCATCGCCAAGAAGAAAGGCGCCAATGCCGTGTGGGTGGCGCGTGATGTCGAGCACACCTTGCAAAGCATGGCCAACACGCTGCTGCCCGACGGCGTCGAGTACCGCATCACCCGCAACTTCGGCGAAACCGCCAACGAAAAAGTCAACGAACTCATCGAGTCGCTCGTCGTCGCCATCATCATCGTCGTGGCCTTGCTGGCCTTGGTCATGGGCTGGCGCGAGGCTTTGGTCGTGGCCACGGCCGTGCCCATCACTTTCGCGCTGACGCTGCTGGTTAACTATCTCACCGGTTACACCATCAACCGCGTGACGCTTTTCGCCTTGATTCTGGCTCTGGGATTGGTCGTCGATGATCCGATTGTCGATGTCGAGAACATCCACCGCCACTTCAAGATGCGAAAACAGAAACCCTTGGCGGCGGTGCTCACGGCGGTTAATGAAGTCCGCCCGCCGATCATTTTGGCGACCCTGGCGGTCATCATCAGTTTCGTGCCCATGTTCTTCATCACCGGCATGATGGGGCCGTACATGAGGCCCATGGCGCTGAATGTTCCGCTGTCTATGCTGATGAGTTTGGTCGTCGCCTTCACCGTCACGCCGTGGATGGCGTATCACGTGCTCAAGGGCGAGTATCACAAGGCTGGGAAGCACGCTGGAGAACAAGAGGAATACGACCTGCATCGCACGCTGACCTATCGCCTCTACGCTGGCACGGTGCGGCCGCTGCTGGCGTCGCGTTGGAAAGCCTGGGCCATGCTCATCGTCACGTTGGCGTTGTTTCTCGGTTCGTGCCTGCTTGCGGTGACGGGTCGCGTGCCGTTGAAGATGCTGCCGTTTGACAACAAGAACGAACTGCAACTGGTGGTTAATCTGCCTGAAGGCACGACGCTGGAGCGCACCCACGCGGTGGTCACGGCCTTGGCGACGCACCTGCAAAATGAGCCGGAGGTGACCAACGTCACCACCTACGCCGGCACCGCCAGCCCGATGGACTTCAACGGCATGGTGCGGCATTACTACCTTCGCACCGGGCCGGAACTCGGCGAAGTGCGCGTGAATCTGCTGCCCAAGCGTCAGCGGGCCATGCAGAGTCACGCCATCGGCCTTCGCTTGCGGCGCGATTTGGATGCAATCGCCCGGCAATACGGCGCGGTGGTGCAGCTTGTCGAAGCGCCGCCCGGCCCGCCGGTGTTGCAGACGCTGGTGGCCGAGGTGTACGGCCAGCCGTTCCACGAGTATTCGCAACTACAAGACGTGGCGCAAACCGTCGCGGCCCGTTGGGCGAGGGAAGAGGGCGTGGTCGATATCGACAGCACCGTCGAGGCCTCGCCGCGGCGGGAAGTGTTCACCGTGGATCGTGAAAAGGCGGCGCTGGCGGGGCTGGATCAACAGGCCATTGCGGGCATGTTGGCGCAGGCCGTCGGAGGCGTCGATGCCACTTTCCTCCACGTGCCCGATGAAGCCCGGCCGCTTGCCGCCAATGTCCGCTTGCCCCGAAGCCAGCGTGGCGACACCAATGCGCTGACCAATCTTTACGTGGCCGCGCCGCAAGCGGGCATGATCCAACTCGGCGAACTCGGTCGGTTTGAGGACGCCCCGCATCAGCAGACGATCTATCACAAGAATCTGAGGCCGGTGGTGTACGTCAGCGCCGAAATGGCCGGCCGCACGCCCGCCGAGGCGGTGCTTTCCATGATGGGCGATCTGTCACCCGGCGGCCCAGCCTTTCCCATCGGCACCGACCGCGTAGGCGACACCACCTACGCCCGCATCCCCAACGGTTTTGAAATCAGTTGGACCGGCGAAGGCGAATGGAAGATCACCGTCGATGCCTTCCGCGATCTGGGCATCGCTTTCGCCGCCGCGTGCCTGGGCATTTACATGCTCTTGGTCTGGGAGACGGGCAGCTACTTCATGCCTCTGGTGCTGATGATTTCCATTCCGCTGACCATCATCGGCATCATGCCCGGTTTCTGGCTGCTCAACCTGCTGTTGAACCAGCCCATCGGCCCGGCGGGTCACGCCTTTGACAACCCCGTCTTCTTCACCGCCACGGCCATGATCGGCATGATCGCGCTGTCCGGCATCGCGGTGCGGAACGCCATTTTGTTGATCGACTTCATCCATGCAGCCTTGGCGCGGGGCGAGAGTTTGCAGCAGGCGATTCTCGACTCCGGGGCCGTGCGTTTCCCGCCGATCTTCTTGACCGCTGGCACCGCCATGCTCGCGGCCGTGCCCATCACTCTGGACCCGATTTTCTCCGGCCTGGCTTGGGCGCTGATCTTTGGCCTTTTCGTCTCCACCGCGTTCACCCTCGTCATCATCCCCGTGATCTACTGGATGATCTACAAGAACAACCACACGCCGGCCGCAAGCCCGGCCTAACCGTCACCCACGCATTGCATCCCACCCGCAAAGGAACCATTCAATGACCACGCTCCAAACCGCACCCGTAATTTCCTCCGCCAAAACCAACCCGCTGGTCGATGCCACGACACTTTCGCAATGGCTGGCCAAGGGTGAAGCCTGCCTCGTCGATGTCCGCGAGGTTAAGGAACATTCGTCGGAGCGCATCGCCGGGGCGTGCCTGGTGCCGCTGTCGGAGTTTGACGCGGCGCGGCTGCCCCATGTGGCCGGTCGCAAACTCGTGCTGCATTGCCTTTCAGGCGCGCGTTCGCAGCAGGCGGCGCAACGCGCCTTGGCCGGGGGCTTCGATGAAGTCTGGCAACTCAAGGGCGGAATCAACGGCTGGAAGGCGGCGGGCCTGCCCGTGCAACGCGACACCACCGGCCCGACGATGTTCGCCGTGCAGCGACAGGCATTCATAGTCATCGGACTCGGCGTGCTCACCGGTCTGGCGCTGGGGTATTTCGTGGCCCTGCCCTGGCTGCTCTTGTCGGCGTTCTTCGCCTGCGGACTGCTGATGGCGGGCGTCACCGGCTTCTGCCCCTTGGCCATCGGCCTAGCCAACATGCCTTGGAACCGCTCCACCCCCGCCCCCGCCCCCGGTAGTGCCCCCGGAAGTGCCCCCGGAAACTCCGCGCCATCCTGCTGTGCTCGTTGAAATGGTGACTCTTGGCACCAAGGTCTCGGTGCCACACAGCATCCCGCCGCGGGTGCTGTGTGTCTTCGCATTACCCTGATCCGCACACAGCGCCCTGTCGGGTTGCCGTGTGTCATCGCTTTGTGTGAGGTCTGATAACCGCGCGTCCCGACAGCCATTGATGCACAAATCGGACTCGGTTGACCGATGCTATGGGACGCGCGGTTCGCGTTTGCGCCCTGCGCGCCGGAACCGCCACGACGGAACAAACCAAGGCAAGGAGCCGCACCATGCCCATCACCCTGGCCGCCACCACACCCAATATTTTTGAGACTCTTTCAGGCGTCTTTTCCCGTGTCGATCTGCTGGCGCATCCACGCGGGCTGGTCGATGTGCTGGCGCAGATGTCCATCGTTTGGGCTGTGGTGCTGCTCATTGCGGGCTTGGTCTGTCTGCTCAACGGTTACAAACTTTACCGCTGGGTGACCATTGCCCTGGCGGGGGGCATCGGCGGCGTGGCGGGCTACTGCCTGGGCCAGCGGATCAGCGCCGAGTTCATCGTCGCCGGTTGCCTGGCGGCCCTCTTGGCGGTTGTCGCCTACCCATTGATGAAGTACGCGGTGGCCGCGATGGGTGGTATTGTCGGGGCGTTCCTGGGCGCCAACCTCTGGGGCGCTTGTGCCGGGCTGGTTGATTCTTCCAGCCGCGCCACCGTCGAAAACACCTACTGGGTCGGCGCGTTGATTGGCCTGGTGCTCTGTGGCATGTTGGCCTTCGTGCTCTTCAAACTCTCGGTGGTGATCTTCACCTCCGTCAGCGGCGCGACCATCGCCATGCTGGGCGTGCTGGGCCTAGTGCTGCAAGTGCCGGCTTGGAAAAGCGGCATCACCAGTTGGGCGGGCAACGCCAACGCCATGGTGCTGCCCCTCTTGGTGATCGTCCCGGCGATCATCGGCCTGATTTTACAACAGGTCAAACCCGAAACCGGCGCGGCGGGTGGCTCGGCCGGTGGAGCGAAGCCCGCGGCCAAACCGGCGTAACAAACCTCAATCACAAAAATATAACCGCGTTGATTTTTTGGAATCAACGCGGTTTTTTTGTTGCACAACTCGGTAATGTCAAGAAATCGCCTCAAAGACATCCTCATCGGTGATAAACCCTTGGCGTTGGGCCAGTGGCACACTCATGCGACGCAGCGCCTCAAGCCGGGCGGTGGCGATGTAGCGGCGCAGTGACTCCCGCACCAGATCGCCGGCGGGACGATGTTCCTGGGCGCTTAGCTCTTCGAGCTGCCGCTTGAGATCATCGGGAAGTCTGATGGTGAGACTGCTCATGATGATGACATTGTAGCACGCCCGTGCTTGTTTCTATCATGGTTTGTTCATGCCACTCACGCCGCAATTGCTTGTCGACGCTTACAGCCAGGGGTGGTTTCCCATGGCCGAGTCGCGGCATGGGCGGGTGCTGTGGTGCAATCCGCCCCTGCGCGGCATCCTGCCTCTAGACGCTTTTCACATTCCCCACGGGCTGCGTCGGCGACTGGCGAAAAACACTTACGCCATCACCCGCGACGTGGCCTTCGCCCAAGTCATCGCGGCCTG
>JBBRGB010000131.1:0-9857 GCA_038241095.1 Phycisphaerales bacterium | reverse complement strand
GCAATTCGACAAGCGTCTTGGCCAGCTCGTAGCCGTAGCGTTCACCCTCGGCCAGCGCGGTGAGCACGCAAAGCTCGAGGATGCCCTTGCGGAATTGGATGGTCCAGTTCT
Organism: Phycisphaerales bacterium; assembly: GCA_038241095.1. GTDB lineage: Bacteria > Planctomycetota > Phycisphaerae > Phycisphaerales > Phycisphaeraceae > JBBDMX01. The sequence goes on along the minus strand of JBBRGB010000131.1, from coordinate 9,746 downwards.
CAAACTCGATGGCGTGGACTCCGTGAAGCGTTGCGGGGCGAGGGTCTGGACGGCGAACTTGACGCCGTTGCGGGTTGAAGCCGAAAGCCACGTCCGACAATGGCCGTGTACCTTGTAACGCAAGGTACACGGCATGTCAACATCTACGCATGTTCAACCGTACTGGTTCGCGCGGCACCCAGGATCATTCCGGGACATCCCACGGGAGCCGTTCAGAGCGAGGGCACCCGTGGGCTTGGGGACCAGTCCAAACGTTTTCTCAGTGCCCCGTGGGTCAGCCGTAGCCCAAAGCGGTCAGGTCGCCTTCATCGAGGCCGAAGTGGTGGCCAATTTCGTGGAGCAGGGTGATGCGGATTTGCTCACGCAGGGCTTCGACCCCGCTTCCCGTCGAGGCGCGACTCAAGCGGCGGCGTTTGTATCCCGCCACGCGCATGATCGGCCCACGGAAGAGCATCATGCGGTCGGGCAGTGTGCCGCTGTGTTCGACGCTGCGCTTGGTCAGGGGGATGCCCGAGTGCAGGCCGCAGAGGTCGGTGACGCTCCGGTCGATGTCCATTTCATCCAAGAGCAAATCCGAGGGTTCATCCTCGACGACCAGAGGCACTTCTTCGAGCAGGTTGAGCAGGTGGTCGGGCAGGCCGGCGACAAGGTCGTCAAGCAGGTCGTCAAACACACGTCGTTGGTCGGGCCGGAGCATGGGCGGATTGTAGTCGCCCGGTGGTGAACCTTGTTTCACTGATTTCCAGAAGAGGCGTTGATCGGTTATTGTGTGTCGCCCCATACACGACATCCCAAGCCGCGCCGTGACGCGGCTCCTTTTAACCCCGCCCGAGGCTGGAAAACGACGTGACAATCCGCGCGGTCATCATCGGTGTGCTTCTGGGGCTTTTCGTCGCCAGTGCGACGTACTTCAACGATCAGATCATTCGCCAGACCATGCTGGTAGGCAATCTGCTGCCCATCGGCATCTTTGGCGTGCTGGTGCTGTTGATGATGGCCATCAACCCGCTCTTGGCGATGGCCAGTCCGCGTCTGGCGTTCAAAGCCTCGGAACTGGCGATCATCGCGGCTTTGGGCTTGGCGGTCTGCGGCTGGCCGGGTTCGGGTTACTACCGCTATTTCACCGGCAACCTCGCCATGCCGGCGCACCATCAGAAAACCAAGGCCAACTGGCAGGCGGCCAATGTCTTTTCCTATGTCCCCGGCGGTTCGGCGCTGTTGGGCGAGGGACATGTCAAGGACTGGGATGGCTTGGCGAAACTGCTGGTCAAAGCCGCCGATGAGCCGCAAAGCGAGCCGATGGCGGGACGGTTGTGGCAGGCTTTGCCGTTAGAAACACAGCGCGTTCTTCGCCGCGACATCCAAGCCGGCCACGTGTCCTTGGACAACCATCGGCCCATCGTCAAGGGCTTGAACGAAGCCCTCTCCCGCCCCGACCTGTATCTCCAGATCGACACGGCCAAAGGCACCGGCACGCCGCGACCCGAACTGGCCGGGCTTGAACTCAACCACAATGCAGCACAACTCGCCGGCATCACCGACCGCCGCTTGACGCCTGATGAAATCCAGCAGGTCAACCGCGCCGCCCTAGTCGCGGCTATGCCCGGCCATTTTGAACCCCGGCCCGAAGGCGACGGCATGTTGCTTCTGGGAGGCCGCAGCGTTCCCGAAGTCAACGACCCACTGATGCAGGGCGGCACGACCAAGCCCAAGGCCAACGCCACGGGGCTTGGCGGATTTCTCGCCGGGCTGCCCAATCCCATGGCCGTGCCTTGGGGCGCTTGGGCACCGGCCATCGCCCTCTGGGGCGGGATCGCCGCCTGCATCGGGCTGGCGAGTCTGGGCATCGTGCTGGTGGTGCATCCGCAATGGTCTCGCCGGGAGTTGTTGGCCTACCCCATCGCCCGCTTCGTCGAGGAATCGGCGGAGCGAACCAGTGGTCACTGGCTGCCGGATGTGGCACGGAATCGGCTGTTCTGGTACGGCGTGCTGACGGTCACCGTCCTGCACTTGGTCAACGGTCTGAAAGCTTGGTATCCCAACTTCTTCCTCTCCATCCCTCTGTCGTTTGACTTCAACCCTCTGAAGGTCGTGTTTCCCAATGCCGCCAAAGTCGCTTGGTCTTCGGGCGTGTTCAACCCCAAGATTTACCTGAGCGTCGCGGCCTTTGCCTTCTTCCTGACCACGGAAGTTTCGCTTTCGCTGGGCGTTTCCCTGCTGTTGTGGGTGATGTTCGGCTCGGTGCTGGTGGCCAACGGCATCGCCCTGCGGCACGACTGGGCCGGGGCCGAGAACCAGAACTTCCTGCTCTTTGGCGGTTGGGTGGGCATTGCGATGGTGATTCTTTACACCGGTCGCCGACATTATTTTGACGTGCTCAAAGGCACCTTCGGCCTGCCCCACCAAGCCGAGACGCCCGGCTACTCCATCTGGGGTAGCCGACTGGCGATCCTGGCCATCGTCGCTTCCGTGGCCATGCTGGCCATGCAGGGTCTGGACTGGACTTTGGGCGTTCCCTTGGTACTGCTGGTGCTGATGATCTTCACGGTCATTTCACGGGTCAACGCCGAGACGGGCGTGTTCTTCGTCCAAGCAGGGTGGATGCCCATGTCCATCATGGCCGGGTTCATCGGCATGGAGGCCATCGGCCCCACGGCCTTTGTCATCATGGCCATCGCCAGCGTCATGCTGGTCATCGACCCCCGCGAAGCGATCATGCCTTACTTAGCCAACGCCCTACAGATCGGTGAACGCACGGGCAAGGCCCCGCCGCGCCGGGTCGCGCCGTGGATCGGCCTGACCATGCTGCTGGGGCTGGGGGCGACGATTTTCGTGGGCCTGACACTGCAGTACCGCTTCGGGATGAACATCCAGGATTTGTGGATGGCCAACAGTGTTTCGACGATGCCGTTTGAGACGCTGTCGAAGCATGTGGGAGTGATGGCCTCGGCCGGCACGCTGGAAAGCGCCAGTCAGGTCTCTGGTTTTGCCCGTTTGGGGCAGGTTCACATCACGGAGCTTTGGCCTTGGTTTGCCTTGGGGTTGGGGTTGGTGATTGTCTTTACCGTGGCGCGTCTGCGGTTGCCGTGGTGGCCGCTGCACCCGGTGATTTTCGTTTTCTGGGGTTCGTACCCGGCCACGCAGTTCGCCGCATCGTTCCTGGTGGGCTGGGCCATCAAGGCCGCAGTAGTGCGACTGACGGGTGCCAAGGGGTTCAACGGCATCAAGCCCATTATGGTGGGCATCATCGCCGGAGAGCTTTTCGCGGGCTTGGTGTGGATGACCATCGGCGCCATTTACTACTTCAAGATGGGTGAAAGCCCGCCCAATTATTCGATTTTTCCCAGTTAATCTTGAGAGAAGTTTTGGGCATGGCACAGGCCCGCTTCCGGGTTGATGAAGCATGTTTCATCAATTGCCATGCGGGGCCTCTGAAAACTCAATTTTAACGCGAAGATTGATAAGCCCGCGAAGAAACAAAAAAGCAAGCTATGGTTTCCTTCTCTTAATTTCGATGTCTTGAACTTCGCGTTTCCTCTCGCTCTTCGCGCCTTGGCGTTAAAAACGAAGTAACTCGGATCCTCCGAATTTCAACAGCCTTCACTCGTGAAAATGGCAGGCCACCGCGCAGCCCGGCCCTTCGCCTTCCACCGCCAGCAACGCCGGCTCCTCCTCCACGCAGCGACGCATCACCCGCGCCGACTCACCTCCGATGGTCACTTGCACCGTGTCGGTCTGGCTCTCCTTGGTCGCAAGGTCGCGGCTCAGATGACAGCGCGGATGAAACTTGCACCCACTGGGCGGATTCACCGGCGAGGGCACTTCGCCCGGCAGCATGATGCGGCTCGACTCCCGCCGGGGCTTGGGATGCGGCGCGGCACTGAGCAGCGCCTGCGTGTACGGATGCCGGGGCCGCAAGGCGATCCGCTCCCGTGGCCCTGTCTCGACAATGTGCCCCAGGTACATCACCGCCACCCGGTCGCAAACATGCTCCACCACCGCTAGGTTGTGCGCGATGAAGAGATACGCCAACCCCAACTCGTCCTGAAGGTCGTCGAGCAAGTTGAGAATCTGCGCCTGAATGGAAACGTCCAAGGCTGACACCGGCTCATCGCAGACGATGAAGTTTGGCTCCAGCGCCAAGGCCCGTGCGATGCCGATGCGTTGCCGCTGCCCGCCGGAAAACTCATGCGGATAGCGCGAGGCGTAATCCGGTGCTAGCCCCACCCGCTTTAACAGCGACGCCACGCGGTCGTGCAACTCGCCCCCCTTGGCCAAGCGGTGAACTTGGATCGGCTCGCCGATGATGCGACCGATGGTCATGCGCGGGTTGAGCGACCCGACGGGGTCTTGAAAGATGATCTGCATCTTGCGACGCAGCTTTTTCATCGTCGCCCCGTCGGCGGCGAACACGTCGGTCTCCTCAAAACGCACGCTGCCCGCGGTGGCGGGGATCAGCCGCAGAATGGTGCGGCCCACGGTGGACTTGCCGCAGCCCGACTCGCCCACCAGCCCCAAAGTCTGCCCCTTGGCGATGTCAAACGACACGCCATCGACGGCCTTGAGCTGCGCCACGGTGCGGCGAAGCAACCCGCGCTTGACGGGGAACCAAGTTTTCAAATCGCGCACGCTCAACAGCGGCTTGCCGCCATGTGGCACGCTGGGACGATGGCCCAAAGCGGCGGCTACCGCAGGCGGAGGTGGCGGGGCGGGAGGAAGCATAACGCAAGTATAACGCTTCAAATCCCGCGTCAGGTAAATCAACGCGCCAAGTCATCGCGTCAATACGTCAACGCTTCTCACATCGTCATGTCACAACGCAACAATTCCCAAAGTAATCATTCATCCTGGCGATCGGGTTGGCCTTGCCGTGAAAACCGGCTTGCCTATGCTCTGTGGAAAATCTATTGGTTGCGCCTTGATGGCCAAATGACAAACACGGGATGTCACACAGCATCCCGCAAGGGTGCAGTGTGGCACCAGGTCAATACACGATCACCCCATGAATGGATCAATCGCGGGCGGCGTTTACAATGACATCATGCGTAAGTTACTGATGGTCATAATGGTACTGGGTGTGGCGTCACTGGCGCTGGGCGTGCAGCCGACGTTGACAGCCCGGCAGCGTGAGCAATTGGCTACGGCCACGGACTATTCCCAGCAGTTGGACGAAGCGGCCTGGTATCCGCTCTTGGAAAACGTGGCGGGGCTTGACGTGACGGACAAGGCCGGGGCGCGGTATCCCGATCTGGTGACCCTGCTGACGGAACCGGCGGCGTATCGCGGGGAGCTATTTGTCGTCGAGGGGTTGCTGGCGGCCCCGCCGCGCACGTTGCCGCGCACGGCCCGGCCCGGGACGTGGTCGGGGAAGTTACAGCAGTGGGTGATTCAGACCGACGCGCAGCGCGACGAGGTGGTGCTGCTGTATCTCGTCGATCCGCCCAGTGACGCGACTCGGCCCAAGGTGGGGGACGCGGTGTGGACGATCGCGCGGTTTTTCAAGGTCTGGGATGAAACCCGCGCCGCCGATGGCAAGATGCGGCGCTATGCGGTTTTCGTGGGCAGGACGGTCAATCGTGGCGGGCCGGGAGCGGGGGAGGCCGGCGGCGCGGGGGGGGTGGGCAAGGGTGGAGGTTCAATCGGACTTGGCGGTGGTTTCACGGCCTTGGTCGTGGCGGTGGTGGTGCTGGCGGGCGGGTTCTACTACCTGCGAAAACGCATTGCGGCGCAAAACAGTATTGATTGTGATGTCCCCTCACGGCGTGAAAATCGCCATGAGCGGGGCGAGGATGAAGCGGCTGAAGAAGATATCGGCGATCCCTTGCCGGAGGACCCGGTGGAGGCGTTGCGCGAGCTGGAGAGGCGCAAGACGGAGATTGAGGGGTGAGGGTCTTGGGTTTCTGATCTTTCTGACTAACAGCCGCAGTGTCCTCGCTGCGCGTCCTATGAGTGAGCACGGACTCCAAGACGCGCGGCGGGGACGCTGCGGCTATAAAAAAACAGTGCGCAACTCTTGGGCAGATTCAACGCCTTCATTGTCTTGTGCCTAAAAAGGCATCACGCCATGATCGCCAAACCCGCGTAATATCCGCCCCGCCCATCGTGGCATTGACTTTGCATTCACAATTCCAGCGTCCACCCCCGGCGGTATGTGTATCCACACGCCGCCAACGCAGCGTTTTCATCGTCACGCCCAACCGCCATCACCGCGTTTGCTCGAAAGGAACCCTCGATCATGTCTCAACGAACGCCAACGGATAAATGGGTCTGGTTAGGCATGTTGCTCATCCTCACCGCCGCGTTTCTCGCCACTTCGCCCGCCTTGGCGCAGGAACTCGGCGTCAACGCGACCGCGCCCGTCGATGCCACGGCGATCGTGGCGATGCCTCAAACACCGGACCTCCCTATCGACACCGGCATCACCGCATGGATGCTCGCCTCGACCTCCCTGGTGCTGCTCATGGTGCCCGGCCTGGCGATGTTCTACGGCGGGCTGGTGCGAACCAAGAACGTCTTGGGAACCATGATGCACTCCTTTGCCGCCATGAGCATCATCGGCGTGCTCTGGGCCGTCTGCGGTTACGCCATGACCTTCGGCCCAAGCGTGCTCGACGGCATCATCGGCTGGGACTGGGGCAAGGTCCTGCTCCGCTCCACCGACACCGGCATCCACGCCGTCTCCATCAACGGCCACCAAGTCGCCATCCCCGAACTGGTCTTCGCCATGTTCCAAGGCAAGTTCGCCATCATCACCCCCGCGCTCATCGCCGGTGCTTTTGCAGAGCGGGTCCGCTTCCGCGGCTACTGCGTTTTCATCGCCCTGTGGAGCCTCTTGGTTTACAACCCCCTGGCGCACATCGTCTGGGGCGGCGGGTTCCTCACCGGGGAGGCAATCGACTTCGCCGGCGGCACGGTCATCCACATCAGCGCCGGCGTTTCGGGACTGGTCGCGGCCCTGTATCTCGGCTCCCGGCGCGGCTATCCCGCCACGGCCATGAGCCCCAACAACCTGGTGATGACCATGATGGGCGCGGGCCTGCTGTGGGTCGGCTGGTTCGGCTTCAACGCCGGCAGCAGCGTCAACAGCGGCATGCAGACGGCCCAAGCGCTCACCGTCACTCAAATCGCCGCCGGGTCTGGTGCTCTCATGTGGATGTTGATTGAAAGCTTGGTTCACAAGAAGGCCACGAGTCTGGGCATGGTTTCGGGCATCTTGGCCGGGCTGGTGGCGATCACGCCGGCGGCGGGCGATGTGCTGCCTTACGGGGCGATTCTGCTGGGGGCCGCGGCTTCGATCATCTGCTACGGCGCGATCTGGACCAAGAATCGGCTGGGCTACGACGACTCGCTGGACGTCTTTGGCATCCACGGCGTGGCGGGCATCGCCGGGGCTTTGGGCCTGGTGCTCTTCCTGCGCGGCGAGCGCGATGTCACCATGCTCACGCAGTTGTGGTTTCAGGTCAAGGGCGTGATGGTTTCCATCGGCTTCGCCTCAGTGATCACCATTGTGCTGTTGGTGCTCATTGACAAGACCATCGGCCTGCGCATGAGTGACCAGGAAGAAAAGGCCGGCATGGACCACACCCTGCACGGCGAACACGGTTACGGCCTGCTCAATGTCAATTGATATTCAAATCAATGAACCACCAAGGGCACCAAGATCACCAAGCAAGGTAAGTGCTCTGAAAGCAAGGCTTCTCCCGTATCCTTGGTGCTCTTGGTGCCCTTGGTGGTTAACAATGCCTTGAATGATCCGCGTTGATCCGCGTTACAAAATTGCAATGCCAAGGACTCAAAAATGAAACTCATCACCGCCATCATTCAGCCCGACAAACTCGACCAGGTTCGTGAAGCTCTGATGAAGGCCGAGATCACCCGCATCACCGTCAGCCGCTGCACCGGTCATGGCCAGGCGCAGCCCGAGGCCGACATCTACCGTGGCATGGAAGTGACGCCCAACCTCATTCCCAAGGTGCGCATCGACATCGCCTGCAACGACGCCTTCGTGGATACCACGGTCAACGCCATCCTCACCAGCGCCCGCCACGGCCCCGGTGAAATCGGCGACGGCAAAATCTTCATCACCCACTTGGAAGACTGCATCCGCATCCGCACCCAGGAGCGCGGTGGCAAAGCCATCTGAGGAAGGCTTGAGCCTTGCCCCCAGATATCCCCCGGCTATCCCCGGGATAAGCTCGAGGCTTGGAAAGGTTCCTCCCGGTCGCGCCAATGCTCGTCACTGACGAAAAGGCCTCAGGCCGCCAACCATGCGCCAAGGCAGAGCATGGATGTCCTCTTTTTCGGATTCCGGCCTCGAAATATGGGCAGACCCGGCCGTATTACGGTCGAAACCGTTCCACTTCCAGTTCACGGATGGGTTTGAAGTGTTTGTCGTTGCCGGTGGTCAAGGGCAAATGGTTTTCGATGGCGGTGGCGGCGATGAGGGCGTCGGCCATGAAAAGGCTGTGCAACAGGCCGTATTCCTCGACGTAGATGGCGGCCCGGTGGCCGATGTTTTCCGTCAAGGGCAGGATGGAGAAGCCGAGATCCGACAACAGGCTCTTGATGGCCCGGAGATCCGCCCGGTCGCGGGCTCCTTGCAGCAGTTCCATGTAGCCGACGATGGACAGATGGCGGATATCAGCCTTGTCGATGACGCGGGCGGAGGCGGCATTGCCGCGCAGCACCCAGATGAGCACATCGGTGTCAAAGAGCATGGTTACGCCCCCGCCTCAGTCCGCGCACATGCTCCGCCACGGTCGCCAAATCCTTTCGATTCGCCCAAAGGCCAAAAGCCGGGTGATCCGCGGCTTTGGTCGTTTGGGGGTGAGGTGGGCCGTCAATGGGGCGCATGATCGCGGTGGCCTTGCCCCGATAGAAGACCGTCACCGATTCGTTGCGCCGCAGGGCTTCAATGATTTGGGCGGATTTGACCCGCAGATCGACGAAGGTGGCTCTCATGGCGAGTATCCCTCAAGTGTTGTGTTCAAGTATACACTTTGATTCGGCGTCAATCAAGTATTACGGTGGTCCCGCTTGGCCGATGCCGATATCGGCTAAACGTGATACATTCGCCCCATGCCTTCGGAAATCGCCGATACGCCTGCCATGCGGCAATATCGCAGCTTTAAGGAGCAGCACCCCGACTGCGTGCTCTTCTTTCGCATGGGCGATTTCTACGAGATGTTTTATGAGGACGCCAAGCTGGCGCACCGCGTGTTGGGGGTGACGCTCACCCAGCGCACGGCCGGCATCCCGATGGCGGGTGTGCCCTATCACAGCGTGGAAAACTACCTGCGGCGAATGATCCAGGCGGGGCACCGCGTGGCGGTCTGCGAGCAGGTCGAAGACCCCAAGCTCGCCAAGGGCGTGGTGCGGCGGGATGTGACGCGGGTCATCACGCCCGGGACGCTGACGGATGAATCGCTGTTGGAGGATGGCCGTGAGAATCCACTGGCGGCGGTGATGTTTCATGGGGTGGGGGAAGGAAGCGGGGATGAAAAGAAGCGCAAAACCGCAAACGAAAACGGTGGCAATGGGAGTGCGGGAGATGCCAAGGGGGACACGAAGGATTCTCCCCGAGCCAGTTTGGCGTGGGCGGAATTGAGCACGGGGTCGTTCTGGTTGACGACGCTGACGGTGGAGGCCTTGGGTGATGAGTTGGCACGGATTGGGCCGCGGGAACTGCTTTACGTCGAGACCGCCAACCGTCAGCCGCCGCCACGGGTGGCGCAACTTCTTCAAGT
>JBBRGB010000130.1:0-10026 GCA_038241095.1 Phycisphaerales bacterium | reverse complement strand
CCGGCGTGGCCCGCATCGAGATTCATCCCTTGCCCACTGAGCCGGACCCGCTGGCCGCGGCGACCCTGGCGCAGGCACGGGCGCAGTGGCCCCAAGTCACGGCGGTACACACCGCCCGGCTCTATCTCATTGAAGCGCCGCTCGACCAAGAGGCCGTGAATCGCATCGCCGGTGAACTGCTGGCCGACCCTGTCAATCAGACCGCCGTGCAAGGCGCTTCGCCACTGCCGCCCAACACCGCGGCCGTGGAAGTCCACTACCAGCCCGGCGTCATGGACCCCGTGGCCCAATCCACCCGCGATGCAATCGTCGAAATGTTCCCCGACCTGGACGCCGGTCAAATCGAAGTCCGCACTGGTTGGCGCTACGTTTTCCATCTCGAGGGCGACGGTGACAACGCCACGCTCACCGACGATCAACTCCGCGCCTTTGCCGCACGCCACCTGGCCAATCCAGTCATTCAGGACATCCACGCCGTCGCCCTGCATCCCGAGCGTTTCGCCCACGGTTCGCCCTATGAACCCCGCCTCGTTCACGTGCCCATTCGTGATCTCGACGATGCCGCGTTGAACAAGATGTCGCGCGAGGCCCACCTGTTTTTGTCGCTCGATGAAATGCGGGCGGTGCGCGATTATTTCCGCGCCGCAGAGCGTGAGCCGACGGACATCGAGTTGGAAACCTTGGCGCAGACCTGGAGCGAACACTGCGTTCACAAGACGCTCAAGAGCCGCATCACCTATCGCCATGAAGCCGTCGGCGACCCGCTGCCGCACACACCCGCCGACGCCATTTCCAAGCGTCCGGGCCACAGCGTCAACGCCGATGGCACGATTGTCATTGACAACCTGTTGAAGTCCACGGTGGCGGCCGCGACGTTTGAGCTGATGAAACGTCCGGAGATCGGCGACTGGTGCATCAGCGTCTTTAAGGACAACGCTGGCATCGTCGGGTTTGACCAGGAGGATGCCGTGTGCATCAAGGTCGAAACGCACAACCACCCCAGCGCCATCGAACCCTACGGTGGCGCGGCCACCGGCATCGGCGGGTGCATCCGCGATGTCATGGGCACCGGCCTGGCCGCGCGACCCATCGCCAACACCGACACCTTCTGCGTCGCCCCGCCTGACACCGACCCCGCGACGCTGCCCAAGGGCGTCATTCATCCGCGGCGAACCTTGCAACAGGTCGTCGCCGGCGTGCGCGATTACGGCAACCGCATGGGCATTCCCACTGTCAACGGGGCCGTCTGGTTCCACCCCGATTATCTCGCCAACCCGCTGGTTTTCGCCGGTTGCGTGGGCATGATGCCGCGGGACAAGTGCTTCGGCAGCGCCAAGCCGGGCGATCACATCATCGTCCTGGGCGGTCGCACCGGGCGCGACGGCATCCACGGCGCGACCTTCTCCAGTGCCGAACTCACCGACACCCACGCCGATGAGTTCGCCCATGCCATGCAGATCGGCAACGCGATTACGCAGAAGAAAACACTCGATGTGATTCTCCAGGCCCGCGATCCCCAGGCTGACGACGGCTCGCCCTTGCCACCGCTCTTCACCGCCATCACCGATTGCGGCGCGGGTGGCTTCTCCAGTGCCGTGGGCGAAATGGGGGCCGAGCTTGGAGCTTCGGTTCACCTCGATCGCGCGCCGTTGAAATACCAAGGCCTGTCGTACACGGAAATCTGGATCAGCGAAGCGCAGGAGCGCATGGTGCTGGCCGTGCCTTCGGAGAATGTGGGCAAGGTCAAGGCGCTGGCGGATGCCGAGGACGTGGAGATGTGCGACCTTGGCGAGTTCGGCGTCAGCGGCGAGAACGGTGAGCCGCTGCTGGTGCTGCACTACAACGGCCAGGAAGTCGGCAGGCTTTCGATGAACCTGCTGCACGATGGCATCCCCACACCCATGCGGCAAGCGACGTGGGGCGGCGCGGCCAGCGTTACTTCGCCCGCCGGTTCACAAGGCAAGCCCGCCGCGGATCACGACATCGCCGCCACGCTGACCGATCTGCTTTCGCATCCCAACCTCGCCAGCAAGCACTGGATCATTCGCCAATACGACCACGAGGTGCAAGGCTCCAGCGTGGTCAAGCCGCTCGTCGGCCCCCAACAGGACGGCCCATCGGACGGCGCGGTGTTGCGGCCCAAGCTCGGCTCGAATCGCGCTATCGCCCTGGCCAACGGACTGTGCCCCGGCTTGGGTGAAAAGACGCCCGGCGGCGATTCCTACTGGGCCACGCTTGCCGCCATCGACGAAGCCGTGCGCAACGTCGTCTGCGTGGGGGCCGACCCCAAACAGATCGCCATCCTCGACAACTTCTGCTGGCCGCGTTGCGATGATCCTCGGCAACTCGGCTCGCTGGTGCGGGCCGCGGAAGCCTGTTACGACGGCGCGATCGCGTTTGGAACGCCTTTCGTTTCGGGCAAGGATTCACTGTCCAACCAGTTCACGACGGAGGATGGCAAGCTCATCACCATTCCGCCGACGTTGCTGATTACGGCAATGGGCATCGTGCCCGACGCCACGCTGGCGCGGACGATGGACGCCAAAGCCGCGGGCAATTTGCTCTTGATCGTGGGTGTGACCGACAGCGCCCTGGGTGGGTCGCACTATCGGATGGTTCGTGAAGATGATTCGCGTGATGGCCGCGTTCCCCACGCGGATTTGCAAGCCGGCCCCGCCAACGCGCGGGCTGTGGCGGAATTGATTGCGCAGGGATTGATCGCCTCGGCGCACGACTGCTCCGACGGTGGCCTGCTGCCGGCCGCGGCGGAAATGGCCTTCGCCGGCCGGTTGGGCCTGGAACTCGATCTCGACGCCCTGCCCACCACCCGCCAACTCGATGATGTCACCGCCTGCTTCGCCGAAACGCCCAGCCGCTATTTGCTGGAGGTCGCCCCGTCCAATCTCGATACCGTGGCGCGGCAACTGCGGCAAGCCGGCGCACCCTTTGGCCAACTCGGGACTTTCGCGGCCCATGACCGACTGACCGTCCGCAGCGGAAGGAACGGCCGCATCGTCGATGCCTCACTCAACGATCTGCGAACCGCCTGGCGCGGCCCGCTGGATTGGTGATGGGGGAGGAATAGTCTTGAGTCTTGAGTCTTGAGGTTTGAGGTTTGAAGTTTTGAGTCTCAAGACTCAAGACTCACCCCTCAAGACTTTCCCCGTGTGCACCACTCCGAAGAAAGATGAACGACCCGCGACAGAGTCACGATGCTTCGCGCAGCGCCACGGTCAAGCGACTGGCCGAGGGTGAGGGCTTTGCGCTCTTGGGCATTGCCCCGGCCACGCCGCTGCCTGACGATCAGACCGCGCACCTGCGGCAATGGCTGGCGACGGGCAAGCATGGCGACATGGATTACCTAGCCGCTGGGGTTGAAGAGATGCTCGATCCCCGCAAGCTGGTGCCAGGGGCCAAGGCCATCATCTGCGTGGCGATGTTGTATTCACGCGAGGCCGCGCTCACCAGTGAAAACCTAGCCGATCCGCATGGCCGCATCGCCCGCTTTGCCTGGCACGATGACTATCACCGCGCCATCAAGAAACGGTTGCACAATTTGGCCGATGCCTTGCGCGAACGCTGGCCGGAGCACACCTTTCGTTCCTGCGTCGATACCGCGCCGGTTCTCGAACGCCACCACGCCCAAAACGCCGGCCTGGGCTGGATCGGCAAACATACCCTGCTCATCCACCCGCGACTCGGTTCGTGGTTCCTGCTGGGCGAAATCATCACCACCCTGCCCGTGGCGACCGCTGATCCCGCAGCGGAATCGCCCGTGAAAATGGGCCACTGCGGCACCTGCACCCGCTGCATCGACGCCTGCCCCACGCACTGCATCGCCAGCGACGGTTACAGCATCGACGCTTCACGCTGCATCAGTTACCTGACCATCGAACACCGTGGCCGCATCGATCCAGCGCTGCAACCGGCGATGGGCAACTGGATCGCCGGCTGCGATGTTTGTCAAGAGGTCTGCCCGTTTAACCATGATGATGCGGACAATCCGCCACGAAGTGATTCAGCGACACCGTTGTTGTCGCAACCAACCCGGCCACGGTCACTGCCACTGGCGGAGATGCTCGATTGGGAAGAAACTGATCGTGGCCAGGCGGTGCACAAGAGTTCGCTCAAACGCATCAAGCTCCAACAGTTCAAACGCAACGCCCTGATCGCCTTGGGCAACCACTTGCGACGGCACGATGCACCCACCTTGCGCCAGCGCGTCAAGGCCATTGCCGAGGATGAAAACGAATCGGAACTGGTGCGGCAAACGGCACGAGAGGTGTTGGCTTCCCTCCGGGCCACGCGACACTGACAAGCGGGATCACTTCATGTCGTCGCCGTTGCCCGCGCCACCGTTGGCGGGCACGTCACTGTTGCCGGGGGCGGTTCCGGGGGCGGGGGCGTCCTGCCGTTGGGGCAGTTGGATGGGCTGGGCGGTGTCGCCAGCGTCGGTGGCGGAGGCGTTGATGCGGGCGGCATAGTTTTCCAAGGTGCCGAAGTGGGCCGCGGCCACCGTGGCCACCGCGTCGGCGTTGCTGGTGCTCGACGACAGTTTGCCCGACAGCGAGCCGGCGTCACCAATCGTCTGGCGGGCGGCGTTGACGCTGTTCTTCTGCGCGGCGCTCAGGGCCTGGGCCTTGGCGCTCATGGTCTGCACATCGGCGTCGGGCAACCGCAGTTCCCCGGCCCGTTGGGCCACGATGCCCAGCATCCGCGCCATGTCGCTCTGCGCCATCACTTGGTTGCTCAGAATCCGCGTCTTGTCGACTTGGGCTGAGAGAAGATCGAGTTGGATGCCCCGCAGATGGCCCTGGCCAGCGGACTTCTGCGCCGCTTCGAGGTGCTTGACAGCCTTGTCAATCGTACCCACGGCCTGGTCGAAATTGGCCGCGACGTTCTTGTCGTAATCGTCGCCGACCTGCTTGAACTGCGTCACCAAAGCCGCCACACTGCTCTTGCGGCTGGTGGGGTCGCTTTCATCGTTCAACACCATGTTGCGCTGGTTCTGCTCATCACGTTGGCGGCTCTTGACGGTTTCAAGCTGACGGGCGATGAGTTGGGCGGCCTCGCCATCGAGCTTGAGTTGTTCCTCGACAATCGCCAGTTCCGCCGATGCCGCCGCCAGGAGAGCGCCCTTGGCTTGCGAATCGGTGTCGGCCTTCTTGGCCTGAGCCTGGGTCTTGATCGATTCCTGGTAGGTGTCGTGGCGATCCTTGCCGGTGAGGGTGAAGGCCTTGGTGCTGAGCTCCTGACTCTTGGCGCTCAACTCATCGCGTTGCGAGGCCAGCTTTTTGCGCTCGGCCTGCAATTGCTCGACCTGCTTCTTCAAAGTGTCGGCGCGCTGCTGGCGCTCGCCGATGCGGCCTTGGATTTCATCGTGCTGCTTCTGAAGCTTCTCCACCACGGTGTTGATGTCGGTCTGAAAAAGGTCGGCCCGCTGCTGGGCGTCGAGCACCGCCACGAGTTGCCCCATGAGGTTGGAAGCACGGCGGGAAACATCAGTCCACTGGGTCAGGGCGGCGGCGGCCTGGTAACGGGCAATGGCGTCGTAGGCGGCGGCGGCTGTGCGGCGGGCGGTGGCGTCGTCGCCAAGGTCGGGCATGGCCAGCACGGCCTCAAGCTGCTGCGCCGCGTCGGCGAGCTTCTTCTGGCGGTGGGCCATCACGTCAGGCCGGGCCTGAGCGTCACCCAAGACGAAGCCCTGCTCGGCCTCTTGGATGGTGGTCAAGGCGGCGTCGATCTTGGCGCGGGCCTCGCCGCGACGAACGCTGGCTTCGTCCTTGCAGCCGGTCAACAAAACCACAGCCAAGGCCACACATGTGAAGCGGGAAATGAGTTGGATCATGGAGAAAACCCTTGAATTAGTCTTGAGTCTTGAGAAGAAAAAATCCGTCGGAGTTCGTGGCCCTGAGTTTAACGAGTTCCGAGTCTTGTTTTTTAGTTCAAGACTCAGGCCTCAAGACTCAAGACTCAAGACTTTTCCGCCGGTGTCGCGGGCGTTTCGGGTTGCTCGACCTTGAGCGACGGGGCCTTGTACTCGATGGGGTAACGCACGCCGGGCATCAGTTCACGCACCCAGCTTTGCAACTCCTTGAGCACCGGGGAACGGTCGCTGACCAGCATCGGCTTCCAACCGGGCACATCGGGGTGGCGGATGGTGGCGTTTTCGGGGTTCATGCCGTATTGGATCAACAGCGACAGATCGGGCTTTTGCCGATCGATCATGTAGCCTTCGTCGTTGCGGAAGGAATCCAGAATGTAGAAGTTGGTGTAGGAGGTTTCGGTGCTTTCGGGCTTATCGCGGAAGAGGAAAAGCTTGCCAGCCTTGGGCCCGCCGTGACAGTCGGTGGTACCGCAGTAGTTGAGCACGTAACGCGGCTCGACGGTGGCGCGATACTTCAGCAGCACCGTCGGATCGCTGTGGATGGTGACCTTGGAATAGAGTGGCCGGGCGCGGGCGGCGAAAAGAGCCTCAAGCTTCTTGATGTCCGGTGCCCGGCGAAGGGCGTCCTGCTCAACGCGGCCCTTGGGAACCGATTCCTCGCGGGCATAATCCTTCAACAGGGTTTCAATCACCTCTTGGGGCACGCTCACTCGCGGCGCGGGGCCTTGCTTGGGATCAAGGTCGATTTCGTAAACCTTGATGAGGTTGATCTGCTCGTCACTGAGTTTTTCAGTCGGAAGCTTGGCGGAGGTGGCGTCACCGTTGGCCGCGGGAGTTCCCGGAGTGGTCGGCGTGGTGGTGGTCGGAGTGGTCGGAGTTACGGGAGTTGTTGGCGTGGTGGCGGGTTCCTGGAGAAGCTTGATGCGTTCCTCCGCCACGCGGAGCAGAAGTTTCACTTGGTTATTTTCGGGCGCTTGGTTGGCCAGGCTTTGAAGCTCGGTTCGCGCCAGTTCGTAGCGCTGAAGTTCGTTGTCCTTCTCCTTGAGATCAACGACCAACCACTTGGCCAGTTCATACCGGCCGGTCACATCGTCATCCTTTAAGGCGGCGCGCTTTTCCTTGAACTGGGCGGCGATGTCCTGCTGTTCCTCGATGCTGGCGATGGTGGCGCGGTCGATGGGCGTGTCGATATTGCTGATGCGAACCACGACATTCTTGTCGTTTTCGCCGACGATTTCACCGGTGAAGCTGCGGCCATCCTTGAGGGTGACGGTGGCGGTTCGCGCCAAAACGGCGGAGGTGGCCAAGGTCAGCAGGAGTGCGATGGCCAACAGAGTCGCGGGAAGGAAGTTCAGGACGCTGCGGCAAGGTTTGCGTGTCATGAGGGGGAGCCTCCGGAGGGTGTTTAGGGGCCGTGGCGGCGGTACGTTACGCAAGGGGCCAAGGCGGTCCGGGACGATTGATCCATTATAGTGATCGCCGGGCCGGGGCGTGCAAGCCGTGTCGCCAAGCCGTCTTGGGGAGAGACACTGACGGCAAATGGCGACTCAGTGCATGCACACGCCACCGCAGCATCCGCCGCCCCCGCCACCCGCGGGCATCATCGGACAAGCGCCGCCTTGCATCGCGGCATTTCCGCCCGTGCCTCCCACGGCCGCGAAAACGCTGTGCGCCCGTTGCGTGCGCGTGCCGCCGCAATACTCGCAGGTCATGGCCTCATCGGCATCGGCAATCTTGCGCAACGCCTCGGTGGTCTTGTGGCACTTCTCACAGGTGTATTCGTAAATGGGCATGGCGTTTTCCTTGGGTTCCCCTCCCCCGCCCCCCGATCCACAACATATCACACCGCGATGGGGGCGGAAATGTGGGGCAGGGGGTCGTAGCCCTCCAGCGTGAAATCCTCGAAGGTGAAGTCAAAGATGGACTTCACCGCCGGGTTGAGTTTCATCACCGGCAGCGGCCGGGGTTGGCGGGTCAACTGCTCGCGGGCCTGGTCGAGATGGTTCTTATATAGATGCACATCCCCGAAGGTGTGGACAAACTCGCCGGGTTTTAAGCCGGTGACTTGTGCCACCATCATCGTCAAGAGGGCGTAACTGGCGATGTTGAAAGGGACGCCCAGAAAAACATCGGCACTGCGCTGATAAAGCTGGCAGGAGAGCCGACCATCGGCAACGTAAAACTGAAACAGCGAGTGGCAAGGCGGCAGGGCCATGTCGTTAACCTCCGCCACGTTCCAAGCGCTGACGATGAGCCGACGTGAATCCGGGGTGGTGCGAATCTGCTCGATGACTTGGGTGATCTGGTCGATGTGCCCTCCGTTCGGCGTCGGCCAGCAGCGCCACTGATGGCCATAGACCGGCCCAAGTTCGCCCTCTGCATCGGCCCATTCGTTCCAGATGCGCACGCCATGCTCCTGTAGCCAGCGGACATTGGTCTCGCCGCGCAGAAACCAAAGCAGTTCGTAAATGATGGAACGCAGGTGGAGTTTTTTGGTCGTCAGAGCGGGGAAGCCTTCGGACAGGTCGAAGCGCATCTGGTAACCGAAGCAACTGAGCGTGCCGGTGCCGGTGCGATCGGTCTTGGGGGTGCCGTGGTCGAGGATGTGTTTGAGGAGGTCGAGGTAGTGCCGCATGGGGGTATTGTAAAGGCTTGAGTCTTGAGTCTTGAGTTTAGAGTTTTGGAAAAAATGGATGTTCATCAAGCCCGCGGTTTGCCGGGGACTGGTTGGAGATGGTTCGGGGAATTGCCCGAAGCTTCCTGAAACAATGGCTGTGTTGTGTCTCAATAGAAATGACACCCCCGTGTCTCAATAAAAGTGTCACCTTTTTGCGGGTTGGGTTAGACCTTCGGGATGGACACACTCTTGATGAACGAACGTGAACGTCGTCAGCTGGTGTTGTTTGGGCAGGTCAAGGCCAAGCGGTTGAGCGTGGCTGCGGCGGGGCAGTTGCTGGGTCTTGGGGAACGTCAGGCCCGGCGGTTGTGGAAGCGTTAACTGGAGGTTGGTGACGCGGGTTGGCGCATGGTCTTCGTGGTCGGCGCGGCAATGGCGGTGACGTGGCATTGCGTGAGCGGGCGATGGCGTTGCAAGCGCGTCACTGCCGGGGCCGGGGGCTGGGGGCGGCGCACGCGGCGAAGTTGCTTGCGTTGGATCATCAATTGACGGTGACTCGCCAGACGCTCTGGCGTTGGCTCAAGGCCGCAGGCCTGATGGCGGATTCGCGTCGTGTGAGTCGTCACCGGATTCGTCGCCCGCGCAAGAGCCATGTGGGAGAGCTGGTGCAGATGGACGGCAGCACGCATGCTTGGTTGGGACCTGGGCGGGATTCGTGCGGGTTGTTCGTGATGATTGACGACGCCAGCAGCCGGGTGTGGGCGCGGGGGCCGAGTCCTGAAGTTTACGCCACTGCCCGCTGTCGCGGCCTGGCCGGCCGCGGCGTAGATACTCAGGCGAACCTCGCCGACCGCACCCCTTGGCGTCCAGGTCCCAACCACCTTTGGAAACGCATGGAGCCTGTGTCGGGGGCGGGTTGAGAAAATGCCGTGAGGTCAAGCCTGCTCCGCTGTTGTCAGGCTCACTAGCTCGCCCCTTGCGTCGCGCTGGCTTGACCTTGCGACCGCCAACCGTGACACTTCCATTGAGACTGAAAAATCCGGCGTGGGCCGTTTGACAGTGACGCCAAGGTTTGCGACGATGGGACAGTCCGCACCCAACCTGGAGAGGTGGCCGAGCGGCTGAAGGCAACGGTTTGCTAAACCGTCATACGGGGTATATCCCTGTATCGCGGGTTCGAATCCCGCCCTCTCCGTTGAATTATTGGGGTGTTCAGCAAATGCCTTTTTTTTGGGCATCTGCTGGACACCGATGGTGAATAAGGAGGGTGTTGTCCCGGATTTGTCCCTGTCTGCAATCCGGGCGGGACAGGCGGTGCGTGGCGGGGCCACTGCCCGATCCATCTCCGGCGGCGGTCCGTCTGCATGGGCGTTAGCCACACTGGTTACCGTGATGGCGATAAGCATGGCGGCCATTTGGATGGCGACCCGCCCGAAGGCGGCTTTGTACCAAGGATTTGATTTCGTTGACATAGGGGGCTCCTATGGAGTGGGGGGGGGGAAACGAGTCCTTCAACACGAAG
>JBBRGB010000129.1:0-10030 GCA_038241095.1 Phycisphaerales bacterium | reverse complement strand
GACCTTCTACCTTAAAGACCTCACAACGCCCGGAGCGGTACTGACCACCTCCACGGTCAGCAGCGGTGTGTTGAGCATTTACAACTTCACTGAACTTTTTGGCGTCGGCGGCACAGGTACTCAATACGGCCCCAAGGGCTTCATCGACGAAGTGCGTTTGAGCAACCAAGTGCTGGCGTCCAATGAGTTGCTCGTCAACGCGATTCCCGAACCCGCGAGCCTGACGTTGACGGCTTTAGGTGGACTGCTGTTGCTGCGCCGCCGTCGAGCCTGATAGCCGGGCTGTTGTCAATGCCCCGCGGGTTTGCGTCAAAGTGTTTTCTCCACGGCTTTGCTCAATCATGCGGCCGTCTTGTCGACCACCGGGGGCGGTTGTTGAGGCGGCCGTTTTTATTTATTCCCCGGTATCAATCTTGTGTTTTTCCCACGATGGAACAATGAAATGATGATTTGCTCAACGTCTTGGCGTCTCCTGATAGGTCTGTGGGTGGTTGTGGGTCTGGCGATGGTGACGCCGGTGCCCGCCTGGGCCGCGCCCGGTGATCCCCAGCCGGCGGGCCAAACCCTCGGCGTGTCGCCCATTGCTCCGCTGCCGCAGCCGCTAATTCTGGGCGGGCCATCGCATCGAATGGGCATGGTTGCGCTTGACGATGCCATGCTCAAGCGGCTGGTGCTCAAGCCCGCGGACTTGCTTGAGGCCTCGGTGGAACTCAAAGTTCAGCAGACCGGCCCGCGGGCAACCGTCTTGGCGCAAGGCCAGGCCGGGGACGGCCAGCAGGTGCGAATTGATGAACAGGTTGGCTTGGATGCCATCAAACTTGACGCCGGGGATCGTCTGATGATTCTGGCTTGGCGCAGCGAATGGCACTGGTGGGGTGCCGGGACGCTGGTGAATCTGACCCTCACCCCGGGCAAGGGGCAGGCTCTGAAACTGCCGGAGTTCAAGGAGAAACCGGAGGTTGCCGTGGATGGGGGCACGTGGTCGTTGGGCGGGATCACCAAGCGGGACAACCTGCCGGAGATCAAACAGTGGGCCGCGGCCAAGGATCAACCCGACGCCGGCAAGTGGAACATCGAAGGCGGCAAAGGCGTTTCGATCACCAGCAAGGCCGATGGTCTGCGTCTGCAAAGCAACGGCCGCTCCGATTGGAGCAAGGATTACGATTGGGCACCGGCCTTGGTCTTTCAGGCCAACGCGGCTGGCACTTACAAACTTCAAGGCACGTTGAAGATCGACAGCGGCAAATCCAGCGACGAAACCAAAGCCAACTCCGTCTCATGGATGGTTTTGACCATGCCCTCGTCGGACGCCAAGGTGGCCAAGGAAGCGACGCTGAGTTTGCATCGCCTGTTGCGTCCCTGGACGCCTGGGGATGAAGCCCCCGGTGCCAAACTCGTCGCCGGTCGGGATTATGAAACCCAAGCCGTGGCATCCGCCCCGGTGCCCGACGCCAAGGTCAGCAAAGCGCAGCCCGTGGCACTGGAAGGATTGGCGGCTTCGATTCGTCAATCACTGGGGGCGGGGGACGCGAATCATGGCTATCTGGTGACGGTGCAAAGCAAGGGTGATCTTCCGCCGCCTTGGGTAGTGGTGGGCAGAGGCGTGGAAGGTCGCATGACGCTGACGCCTCAACCGACGCATCGGCTCTACGAGCCGTCGGTGGTTCCCACCGAGGGCGTGTACGTTCGCCGCGAAGGTTCCCGGTTGATGTACGGCGACAAGCGTCTGCGGCTCTGGGGCGTCGCCAGCGGGGTTCGCTCACCCGACGCCATCGAACGCCTCAGTCGCATGGGCTTTAACGCCGTGCGACTCTGGCCCAAAGGCGGTCAGCAAGGTGTCAATCCTTACTACGAAACCGACCCCGCGACGATGACCAAATTGTTGCCCAGCGAGCGGCTCGACCAATACGACCGCAGCGTGGCGGTGGCCAAAAAGGCTGGGGTTTTCATCATGTCCCCCTTCCTGGGCAATCCTTTGGGCTTGGAGCAATTGACCCTCGACAACTCCATTGTCGCCGGTGGCGAGGATTGGGAAGAATGGAAAGTGGCTGTCAAAGCCGCCAAGGGCAGTGAAATCCGCATCGCCGCGATTTTTGATCAACGGCTGGCCAAGGGTTATCACCAGCACGCCATCAACATTCTCAACCACGTCAACCCCCATACCGGCAAGCGTTACGCCGACGAGGAAACCATCGCCATTTGGGAACTGGGCAACGAGCGTTGGATCCTCGACCGTGCCTTGGGCAGCAACTTTGACAAATGGACGCCCTACTTCCGCGACAAGCTCCAGCACCGCTGGAATCAATGGCTCACCGAACGCCACGGCGACACCGAGAGGCTCAAAACCGCCTGGGGCAAGCTCGGCGACGATGAATCGCTGACCAACGGCTCGGTGATTCTGGCACCCGTTTACGCCAAGCGGGATGACTACCCCCAGGCACGGGGCGACGACATGGTGCGTTTCATGATCGAGCTGACCGCCAACTTCTATAAGGAACTTGAAGCCGTCAGCCGTGCCCAGGGCAAGCCCGGCGTGGGAGTGGCCGTGGTGCCGTTTTCTTATGACACCCAGTTCCGCCCGCACACCCCTTGGCACTATTCCACCGACGCATTCTCTGATGTGTCGAACTTTGGCATGTACTACTTCACGCTTTCCTCAGCGTTGACCAGCCCGCCGGGCATGTATGTGATGGACTCCCACACCATCGCTGGCAAGCCCACGGTGATCTACGAAACCAACGCATCCCGGCCCAGCCCGTATCGCGTGGAGCAAGCCTACCGCACCGCGGCCCTGGCCAGTTGGCAAGATTGGGACGCGGTGTTCTGGCACTACTACCACCTGCGCGACTGGTCCGATGTGGCCTACCTAGCCCAGGATGTGCCCTACATGAGCGAGAGCTTTTACTGGAGTGCGGTGGAGATTCAGACCGACCCGGCGATGCTCTCGGCCATCGGCTTGGCCGGGCAGATGTTCCTCCATGAAACGATTGACCCGGCGACCGATCCGGTGATCTACCGCGTGGGCAAAAAGGACATCTTCGGCTATGAGCGATGGAACGGCCTGAGCACCAGCCGGGCCGCCTTCCAG
The DNA here is from genome assembly GCA_038241095.1 of Phycisphaerales bacterium. GTDB lineage: Bacteria > Planctomycetota > Phycisphaerae > Phycisphaerales > Phycisphaeraceae > JBBDMX01. Next base: position 6,942 of record JBBRGB010000129.1, on the reverse strand, counting down.
CAGGGCGCGGCCCTCAAATACGAACCCGAAAGCGACTTCGACATCGAACTCCAAGGCGCTAAGCCCGAAGACTTCGAGGGGCGAATCAACGGGGCCGTCCACTCCGGCAAGCAGATCACCTGGGATTGGATCAACGGCCGACTCATCATCGACAGCCCCACGGCTCATGCCTACGTCGGCAAGACGCCTCCCGACGGCGGGTGGTATCGCTTCTCCGATGGCATGGCGGTGGGCGCGTTTGATACCGACTTCGTCGCCTTCGCCGTCGTCAGCGCCGATGGCAAACCCTTGGTCGGCCCCAATGCCACCGGCAAGGTTTACCTAAACGCCCGCTACGACGCGGCCAACACCGGCTTCGCCATCGACGCCGAAAAAATCACCAAGCCCAACGGCGGATTTGTCAATCCCGTCACCCAAGCCAAGGCCATTAAGAGCAACGGTCGAGCGCCCGTCATCGAACAGGCTGTGGGTTTCACCTTGGCCTGGCCCACGCAACTCGATGCCACTTTGGTCGGTTACGACTTCGCCACCCGCGAGGTGGCTCGCGTTGGGGTGATGGACGCGCGACTGACCTACCACGGCCCGGCCCTGTTCTCCGCCGTGCTGGAAATCCACCAGCGTGGCCAACCCGCCAGCACACCCCAGACCACGCTGGCGGTCACCGAGCAAACCGACGCAACCGCCGCGGATGGTGCCCAGACCACCGACGGAGCAACAAACGGCTCACCGCTCTGGCATCCCGTGGCGGCGCTGGATTGGAGCCAAAGCCCACAAGCCACGCTGGACGCCATTGAAAAGTCAAAGCTCCCATACACCAGCAAGACCTTTGCCAAAAAGGATAATGTGACGCAGTTGAGCCTCACGGGCGTCAAAGTTCTCTTTGACACCGCATCCGACATGGTCATCCGCTTTGAGGGCGAGTCCATGCGTGGCGTGGCCATGAGCTTTGCCCAACCCCCGACGCTGGCGGTGGCGATTGACGCCTTGAGCAAGCAACTGGGCAAGCCAGCCAGTTCCCGCATCAACAACGAGGCCTTTGAGGAATCACGGGTCGTCTGGCAAGAGAAGAAAGAGGGCCAACAAATGACCGTGACGCTTGTGCAGACCCAAGGCAACCTGAGTCTTGAATTCGTTCGCGGCGATCAGTGATCCACGATTGCCCGCATCCCCTTGCGCCGATGTGACGGGTTGAGGTGTACCATGAGTCACGACCCCGACAAAGCTTGGTTTTCGCATGATCGCTTCGGGCTGTTTATCCATTGGGGGCCTTACGCGATGTGGGGCCAAGGCGAACAGGTTTTGTTTCGCCAGCAGGCAAACCTCCCCGCCTACGAACGCCGGGCCTGCCAATGGAACCCCCAAGCCTTTGACGCCCGCCATTGGGCACAAGTGGCGCGTGAAGGGGGCTTTCGCTATGCCGTGCTGACCACCCGTCACCACGATGGCTACTGTCTCTGGGACTCCAAGCTCACCGATTTCACCAGCGTCCGCCAAGCACCGAAACGCGATTTCGTGGCCGAGTATGTCGCCGCCTTTCGTGAGGCGGGTTTGCGCGTGGGGCTTTACTATTCACTGGCGGATTGGCGCGTGCGGGCGTACTGGCGGGCCGTGGCCGATGATCCGCCCGCCTGGGAAAAGTTTCGCAACTACGTTCACGGGCAGGTTGATGAATTGCTTTCCAACTACGGCCCCATCGACCTACTCTGGTTCGACGGCGCGTGGCCCCACTCGGCCCATGATTGGCAAAGCGGGCAACTGCTCCACATGATTCGCGCCCGGCAGCCGGGCATCATGGTCAACAATCGCTTGGACGCACAATCAACGCTGAGCCAAGCCCAAGGCCGCGTCGAGGCGGCGGGTGAATCCAAAGTCCTCGGCGACTTCGGAACGCCCGAACACGCCATCGTCGCCGAACACCATCGGCCCTGGGAATCCTGCCAGACCTCCACCTCCCGCCTTTGGGGTTTCTCCGCCGGTGAACACTGGCGGCCAACATGGCAACTGCTCGACATGCTCTGCGAGGCGGCGGGCAAGGGCGGCAACCTTCTGCTCAATGTCGGCCCCGATCAAGAGGGACGAATCCCCCCGCCGTTCGAGGACAACAGCCGGCAAATCGGGCACTGGCTCCAACGCTTTGGCCAGGCGATTTACGGCACCCAGGCCGGCGATGTCACCGAGTTCACCACCTTCGGCTACCAGACCCGACGCGACGAAACGCTTTACCTCATCCTGCGCTTCTGGCACCCTCAAATGAACGAGGTCGCCCTGCCTCACCTCACCAGTGAAATCCGTCAAGCCCGCTGGCTGGACACCGGCCAGGCCTTGACCGTTCGTCGCGAAGATTTCGCCCAAGTCGTTGAACTCACCCCGCGCCAAGTCGATCCACCGGGATACCCCGTCATTGCCATTGACTGCGTCGGCCCGCCCACCGTCACACCCGCGGGGCAACATCGCCTCTGGACGGGTGATCCACGAACGCATCTGCCGTGGGTTGGCCCACGCCCCGCACTCCCTTGGATGACAGGCGGGGCAAACGCATGTGGATTTGCAAGAGAGTCAAGCCACGAGCCGCGCACGAAGTAGCGGGCTTTTTCCCCTCATTGACCGGCGTGGTCTAGAGCGTCTGGTTCTTGAAAGCCTTGGCTGGTGGAGCGGTCGTGGTGCCGGGATCAAACGCGAAACGCAACACCCGCGGCTCGATGCTCTCTTGCGTATCCCCGGCATCGATGATTTGCCGCAGAAGTTCAGCCGCGGTGCGACCCAGCAGGTTCCACTGATGACGAAACGACGTGAGATGTCGGCCACCCTCGGTCCAGGGATCGTCCTCGAAGGTCACCAGGGAAAGGTCGTCCGGTATTTTCACGCCCGCTTCCAAGGCCGCCAGCAGCAGCGGCAAGGCCGACTTGTTGGAGTAACAGACCACGGCGCTGGGCCTGTCAGGCCGCGCAAGCCAACTGGCGGAGAATGGTGCCCGCTCGGCGCGGGGCATGGTTTCATCGCTTGCTCGCAGCCTCCAAGGGGTCAATCCCGCGGCCTTCATGGCCTTGGCATAACCGGCGTGACGGTCGTCAATGCTGTGATGGATGGGGTTGTGGACGCTGTTTTCGTAATCCAAGTAGGCGATGCGTCGATGGCCCAACGCCAGCAAGTGTTCAGTGGCGCGTTGTCCACCCTCGATGTCATCGAGATAGACGCAATTGCCGGGCCGGCGGGCGTTCATCCAGATCGCGGGAATCTGCGTCAGCCGCATCACCTCTTCAAGTTGCGGCGGTATGGCAGCGAAATAATTCATCAGCACCCCGTCGCACATCAACTGCCGCAGCACCTTGGGCATCTCGTCCCGCGCCAGCAGTTTGTCATCGGGCATCTTGGTGACGACCACATGAATGTCATGCTCGGCCAGAGCGTCGTGAACCCCATCGAAAAGGGAACCGTTGAAAACACTGCTGCGGTGCGGAACGTTGCTTTCCACCAAGGCCACGCAATTAAAACGCTTGTTGACCACCGCGCTGGCGCCACTGTGGACGCGGTAGCCGTGTTGGCGGGCCAAGCTGAGAATGCGCTTGCGGGTGCTTTCGCCCACCTCTTCCAACCCGCGCAAGGCCCGGTTGACGGTGTAGCGTGAAACACCCGCCGCCGCGGCGAGTTCGCCCTGGGTTCTGATACGGCCTAAAACTTTGCTCATCGCCCGCATTATAGAAGCCAGGCAGTCCCTTCATACAACCACTTTTGGCCGACACGACAATCCACGCCTTGATTTTCACAACCTGTCCCAAAAGCCAGACGTTTGCTTTCGTACACGCCCGGATCTGCCTTGGCCCCGCCCGTTAGAATGCAGAGTACCGCCAGCAAAATCGGGCACCAGCGTTTCATGGGGTTCCTTTATAGGTTCTGCCGGAAACCCCGTCATTGTGTCGATGGACATGTTGATCCGTCCCGATGAAAGGATTCATCCCAGCGAGCCTGACTGCAGCGGAGCACGCTTGACCTCGCGGCATTTTTTCAACCCGCCCCTGCCACAGGCTCCATGCTTTTCCAAGGGTGGTTGGGACCCGGGTGCCAAGGGGTGCGGGCGGCCAGGGTTCACCTGGGTATCGCGCCGCGGTTGGCCGAGCCGCGCCGGATTTTTCAGTGAGGGAATCACGCCTGATTGTGGAGTCGCAACTGCACTTTGCGCAGCGGGCCAGCGTGGTGGGCGGTGATGAGTTGGCGTTCGAGGCCCTGGCGCAGGAGGCCGTCAAGTTCGTAGAGGTGGCTGCTGGAATCGACGCCGACGCGGAGGATGCCGCGCTGGAGGCTTTCCAAGCGGGTGTGTTCCAGCAGCGCCGGTGGCAGCAGCGTCTGCCACAACTCCGCGGCCTGGGCCAGTTGCTTGTGCGGCTTTTCGATTTCTTTTTTGAACTGCTGGCGCAGGAAATCCATCGACAAATCAGGCTCGGGCCGATTGCGCCATCCACGCAGACGCTTCAAATGTTCGTTGGCCGGGTCGGGTCGAGGCATGGGGCAATCGTACCCGAAGGGGCGGGCGCAATGCTATGGGTTTGACTGGATTTGTTGGCGGCGCTGGGCGCAGCGGCTGCCGGGCCGACCGGGGTTTTCGGCCCGGCGATGCTTCATCTCGCGTCCCACGGCTTGCAGGGCCTCATCGTCCAAAACCTTGGACGCCAAGGTGAAGACTTGCTCGTCCTCCATGCGGATGTGACGGGTATAGGTGGCACGCATCTCCGGCAACAGGGTCATGAGTTCCCGGCACGCTTCATCACTCAATCGCCCCGTCTCCAGCCACGCCCGACCGATTGTCTCAACCCGCGCATGGCCCACTTCCGCCTGACGGTGATCGGCTTCCAAAGCGTCGATCTCCGCCATCACCCGTCCAACCGCCTCATCGCCACATTGGCGCATGCGGGGAAACAACGACTCTTCCTCATCGGCGGTGTGCCGCGGGGCGGCTTGGGCGAAGTAATTCAACGCCGTCTCCAAGGCCTTGCGCCCTTCATCGTCAAGCTCTCGCTGGCCGTAACGCTCAACAACCCGCGAGAGCAGCTCCAAGAAATACTCGATGCGGCGATGGCAGTCCATTAGCAAGGCGATGGGTTCGGTGAAGTTGGCCTGTCCCTTGGTGCCCAGACTTATCGGCATCACGCACCCGCCTTCTGGCCAAGCTCCGCCTCCCGCGCCAGGGCCTTGGGAAACAGCACGTTGTTTTCCTTGTGGATGTGCTGGTGCAGGTCGGCTTCCAGCGTCGCCAGGCCGTCAAGCATGGCGCGGTAGGTGTTGCAGGCCCAGTCCGGGGGCTGGTAACCGTCGGAGGCCTCGTTCATGGTCGCCAAGGCGTTGCCGGCCAATTCATGCTCGGTTTCCATCTGGGCAATGGGGTTGGCCAGCGAGCCGCAGTGAAACGCCGGGGCTTGGGTGGAGGTTTCGATTTGCCGCACCATGGGGAAGAGAATGCGTTCCTCTTTCAACATGTGGCTGGTGAGCTCATCTTGCAGGGCGATGAAGGCCTCGCGCACCTGCTCCAGGCGGGCGTCACGCTCGCCATGCGCGTTGAGCACCCGCTGGGTCATGTAATCCAAGCGGGGCAGCTCGGCCCGCAGGTAGGCGTGGTGCGTGGTCACAATGTGGTCGGCCAGTTGCGCCAGCCCCATCGCGTCGGCATCGACGAACTGGCCTTGCCGCTGCTCTTCCTGGGCATCGGCGGCGTCGAGTTGTGTCAGCACCGTTTGGGGGTCGAGCTTCCGCGCGGCACAGGCCTGCGCCAAGGGCAACTTGCCACCGCAGCAGTAATCGATCTTGAGTTGCTCAAAAACGCGGGAGCGTGCAGGACGCTGGCGGACAAGGTCGCCGACGGTGGTTTGGGCATCGAGGGTCATGGGGTGTTCCTTTGTGAAAAGGGGTGGTGGGGGGGCGGGGCGGTCAAGGGATGACGTTGCCGGCGGTTTACCAAGCGACGGCGAAGTATAAATAACGCTTCAAGGCATTAAAGCGCTATTGCGAGATTTATAGCCATCGCGTATTCTGGTGTCAAATCGGCTGACGGGACGGAAAAAACCAATTGAAGGCTTGCGCCTTTGGCTTTCACACGCGACCGGAAAAAGGGGACATCCATGTTCTGTGGAAAACTCCTCGATTGTCTCTTTGATTGTCAAGTGACAACATGGGGTGACACACAGCATCCCGCCAAGATGCTGTGTGCCGATTCAACTGGAGTTGCGATTTCAAAAGTTTGGACGGATGACATGCTAATCTTTGACCTTGACTGGCTGGTTATCGCCAGTCACACAGCACCCGAAGCGAGATGCTGCGTGGCACCCTGCCAATGATTTTCCACAGAGCATGGATGTCCCCTTTTTCACCCCCCTCCGTTTTCCCCCCTGTTTTCTCTCCTAAGCTTGCGCAAGCTTCAAGCCTTCCCCGAGTCTCCCCATGAAAATCCTCTCCGATGCCTGTGAATACGCTCTTCGGGCCGTGGTCTGGCTGGCGCAGCGGCCGGGGCAGGCGCAGAAGGTGCGGGAAATCGCCAAGGGCACCCGCGCGGCACCGGGCTATCTGGTCAAGGTGCTCCAAGCCTTGGCCAAGGCCGGCATCCTTTCGGCGCAACGGGGCAGCCTCGGTGGCTTCACCCTCCAACGCGATCCGGCAACTCTCACCGTCTTGGAAGTCATCAGCGCCATCGACCCCATCGAACGCATCACCACCTGCCCCCTGGGTTTGAAGTCGCACGGCCCGTGCCTCTGCCCCATGCACCGCCGCATCGACAACGCGATGGCGGCCATCGAGGAAAGTTTCGCCGCCTCGACCATCGCCGACCTGATCAACGAACCCGCCAAGTCCCGCCCGATGATGGAGCGCGGTTCGTGAAAGCTCGCGGTCGGCAACGAATGCATCTGGGTTTTCACGCAATATGGTGATGGAATGTTCCCGTGTCGATGGGCTCCACAC
>JBBRGB010000128.1:0-10048 GCA_038241095.1 Phycisphaerales bacterium | reverse complement strand
AGGGCCTGCGGCTGCTGGCCAAGGAAGCCTTCAGCGACGTGGCGTTCTATCTCCGCCCTTCGCACCTGCAACAATTGGCCGATGAGCTTAAAGACCCCGAAGCCTCGGACAACGACCGCTTCGTGCTCTATACGCATTTGCAAAACGCGGTGGTTTCGGCCAAGGGGCAACTCCCCAACTGCCAGGACACCGGCACCGCCATCGTGCTGGGCAAGAAGGGCCAGTTCGTGCTGACCACGGGCGACGACAGCGAAGCCATTTCGCAGGGCGTTTACGACACCTATCAAGAGAAGAACCTGCGTTACAGTCAGATCGCCCCGCTTTCGATGTTCAAGGAGAAGAACACCGCCAGCAATCTGCCGGCGCAGATCGACCTGCTGGCCGAGACGGGCGACGCTTACAAGTTTCTTTTCATCGCCAAGGGTGGCGGCAGCGCCAACAAGACCTATCTCTATCAACAAACCCCCGCGCTGCTCAACGAAAAAAGCTTGACCGAGTTCATCAAGAGCAAGCTGACGGACCTGGGCACCGCCGCCTGCCCGCCCTACCACATCGCCCTGGTCATCGGCGGCACCAGCGCTGAGACGAACCTCAAGACGGTCAAGCTCGCCAGCGCGAAATACTACGACCACCTGCCTACCACCGGCTCCGAGGGCGGGCGGGCCTTCCGCGATCTGGAGTGGGAAAAGATAGTCTATGCAATCGCCTGCCAGTGCGGGCTGGGGGCACAGTTCGGCGGCAAGTATTTCGCCCACGACATCCGCGTGATTCGTCTGTCCCGTCACGCCGCTTCCTGCCCCGTGGGCATGGGCGTCTCCTGCTCGGCCGACCGCAACATCAAGGGCAAGATCACCCGCGAAGGCATTTTTGTCGAACAGTTGGAAACCGATCCGGGCAAATATCTGCCCGCCCAAGCGCCGGAATTGGCACCGGCGGTCAACATCGACCTGTCAGTGGGCATGGAGAAGGTGCGGAAGATCTTGAGCGGCTTCCCCGTCAAGACGCGCTTAAACATCAGTGGCACGCTGATCGTGGCGAGGGACGTGGCCCACGCCCGCATCAAGGAGATGCTCGACGCTGGCCAGCCCATGCCGCAGTACTTGAAGGACTACCCCGTCTATTACGCCGGCCCCGCCAAGACGCCAGCGGGCATGGCCTCGGGTTCCTTCGGCCCCACCACCGCCGGCCGCATGGACAGCTACGTCGATCTTTTCCAGAGCCTCGGCGGCAGCCTCATCATGATCGCCAAGGGCAACCGCTCCAAGGCCGTCACCGACGCCTGCAAGAAGCATGGCGGGTTCTACCTCGGCTCCATCGGTGGCCCTGCGGCCATCCTTGCCAAGGACAACATCAAGAAGGTTGAACTGGTGGACTTTGAAGACCTGGGCATGGAAGCCGTGCGCAAGATCGAAGTCGTCAACTTCCCCGCCTTCGTCATCGTCGATGACAAGGGCAACGACTTCTTCGCACAGTTGTGATTCCTGGCATTTGACAACTAATTGGCAAGTTGTCGCGGGGTTTGTTACAATACGCGACTCGCGCCGGGCGGTGGTCGATTGACTGCTGCGGGAAGGCGCTTTTTACGCTGAAAACAGGCATCCAAGGAGCCAGTCATGGCCAAGGCCAAGAAAGAAGTCACCACGCGGTTCAAGATTCAAGCGCCCGGTGGGCAAGCGACCCCCGCCCCGCCGATCGGGCCCGCCTTGGGTCAGAACGGCGTCAACCCCGGCCAGTTCATCCAACGCTTCAACGAAGCGACCCGCCAGTTCAACGGCAAGGTCGTCGGCTGCATCATCACCGTCTATAAGGATCGCACCTTCGACTTCGAAGTGCGCCAGCCCCCGGCCTCGGTCCTGCTCAAGGACGCGGCCAAGATCGAAAAAGGCTCCGGCGTGCCCAACAAGGACAAGGTCGGCAAGATCACCCGCGAACAGCTCGAAACCATCGCCAAGGAAAAGATGTCCGAGACCACCGGCCACACCCTTGAAGCGACCATGCGCACCTTGGCGGGCACGGCCCGGTCGATGGGCGTCACGGTCGAAGGGTTCTGAGGGCAGCAGAAGGCTTGAGACTTGGGGCTTGAGGCTTGAGGCTCAAGACAAAGAGACAAAATATTACCGGCTTACCACGTGCCGTAAATCGTGGGAGACCCGGAACGCCGCCCAATATCGCGGCTTCCAACGTCGAAAGGACAGACAGGCATGTCGGAAAGCAAGGGCAAACGCTACGCCGCGGACGCAAAGAATGTGGACCTGAAAAAGGTCTATTCGCTTCCCGAGGCCGTGGCCGTCATCAAGAGCTTCAAAAAAGCCAAGTTTGATCAGTCGATCAACCTCTGCGTGCATTTGGGCGTTGATCCCAAGCAGGCGGACCAGAACCTTCGCGGGTCGGTGTCGCTGCCTCACGGCATTGGCAAGACCAAGCGGGTGGCGGCCTTCTGCCGTGACGACATGACCCAAGCCGCCAAGGACGCTGGCGCGGTGGAGGCCGGTGGTGAAGACCTCGTGGCCAAGATCGAAGCCGGCTGGATGGACTTCGATGTGGTCATCGCCAGCCCGGACATGATGCGTTTCGTCAGCCGCCTGGGCAAAACGCTAGGCCCCAAGGGTTTGATGCCTTCGCCCAAGAACGGCACGGTGACGCCCGGCGTGGTGCAGGCCGTCAAAGAGTTCACCGCCGGCAAGCTGGAGTTCCGCAACGATTCGGGCGGCAACATCCACGTGGTGGTGGGCAAGCAGAGCTTCGAGCCCAAGCAGCTTGAGGAAAACATCCAAGCCTTCCTCGACTTGGTTCACCGCATGAAGCCCGGCAGCTCCAAGGGGCAGTATGTCAAGAAGGTTTCACTGGCCGGGACGATGACGCCGGGCGTGATGGTCGCGGGTGGCTGATATCCCCCCACCGTTTTCCTTGGCGTCTGCGATGTGAGCGTCTCTTGACGTTGGTTTTGGAACTTAAAAGCACTGACAACGATTTTCAAGCCGGGCCGTTGAAGTCAACCTAACTTTCGGCCCCGTGTAACAAAGGTTTCCCATGAGCAAGCCGGTTAAGAACCTGATGCAGAAGACCTACGAGGCGAAGTTCGCCGACCTCCAAGGCGCGATTCTCATTGACGTGCGTGGCGTCAAGTCGAACCTCAACAACGCCCTGCGTGCCCGCCTGGCCAAGTCCAAGGTCAAGGTCACGGTGGTCAAGAACAACCTGGCCAAGCGCGCCGTCGCCGGCACGGGCCTGGAGAAGTTGGGCGACATGCTCGACGGTCCCTCGGCCGTGGTGTACGGTGGCGAAAGCGTCGTGGCCATCGCCCGCGAGTTGATTGAAATCGCCAAAGTGACCGAAAACTTGGCGTTCAAGGGCGCGTTGATGGACGGCGAGATTTTCACCGCCGACCAACTCGAAGAATTGAGCAAGTACCCCACCCGCCCCGAAGCGCAGGCCCAGGTGGTGCAGATTTTCCTCACCCCTGGCAAGAAGCTCGCCGGCGCGATTCTGGGGCCTGGCCGCAAGATCGCCTCGCTGATCAAGGCCATCGAAGAGAAGGCCAAGGAAAAGGAAGGCGCAACCGAGGCCGCTCCCGAGGCCACACCCGCCGCGGCGTGACAAACTCACGGTGGCAAGGATCGACGGGTGTTGGAACGATACGGTTTTGAAAAACTTTTGACTTTAACATTCATCCGGCCCGCAAGGGTTAAACCGGGCAACGTGCTCCGGCCGCATGGGTGAAACTTTGGATTGTGAAAGGATCGAGACATGGCGGAAGTTACAGCGGAAATCAAGGAGTTGGGCGACAAGCTCGTCGGGTTGACCCTCAAGCAGGCCGTTGACCTAGGCAACTACCTCAAGGACGAGTACGGCATCGAACCGGCCGCGGGCGGCGCGGTGATGATGGCGGCGGGCGCTGCCGTTGAGGAAAAGGAAGAGAAGACCACCTTCGACGTCGTGCTCAAGAGCGCCGGCGAGAAGAAGATTCAGGTCATCAAGGTCGTCCGCGAAGCCACCGGCCTGGGCCTGAAGGAAGCCAAGGACCTGGTCGAGGCGGCTCCCAAGGCCGTCAAGGAAAGCCTGCCCAAGGACGAGGCCGACGCCCTGGTCGCCAAGCTCAAGGAGCAGGGTGCCGAAGTCGAGCTCAAGTAAGTTCGCATTCAAACCGTCCGCGCCCAACGGCGCGGCGGTTTTTTCAGTTGTTGCACATCTCCCCGTTTCGCTTTGCGACCGGTGCCACACAGCATCCCGCTTCGGGTGCTGTGTGACTCAGTGAACGACACAAAATAGAAGGCCGATGTCAGGCGAGGTTGAAAACGACCTTTCTTGTCAGGGCCTCCCACAAGCCAAAATCGTCTTGCAGAGTCATTCGACACACAGCACCCTCTCGGGAGGCTGTGTGGCACCCCGCTTATCCCCTACAATCCGCCCATGAGCGACCGACTCGACCAACTGCGCAAACTTCACGATCTCGACCCCACCGACCCGTTCTGCACCTACGGCATCGCCTTGGAACACGCCAAGGCGCAACGGCTCGACGAAGCTCTGGACTGGCTGGAAAAAACCTTGGCCTTGGATGCCAATTATTTCTACGCCTACTACCAGAAGGGCAAAATCCTGTCTGAGTCGGATCGGCCCTCCGAGGCCCGCGCCGTGCTGGAAAGCGCCATTGCCCAGGCTCGCAAAGCCAGCGGTGGGGAAGCACGTCACGCCGCCGATGAAATGACGACGCTGCTCGAATCCATCGAGTGAGATCCGTCCCGACTGTCAGAGCCGCGAGGCGTAAGCCTGCGGACGAGGGCCAAGCGGGGTGCGAACACGCAAGGTTGTTGAGAGTGCGGGGAGGTTCGACCGGGGCTTCCGGGGGCTTACGCCCCTCGGCTCTGACCATACCGGGGTCACGGCTCCAACAGCACCTTGATGACATCGGGCCTCGCGGCGGTGCGCAGGGCTTCGACGCCATCGGCGAGTTTCATGCGCCGACTGATGAGGCTCACCACGTCGATGCGCTTTTCCGCCAAGGCCGTCAGGGCTTCGGGGAAGGGGCCGCAACGACTGCCCACCAGGTTGATTTCATGAATCACCAACGGTGACAGATCGATGGCCGGTTGCTTGTCGCCGCTAGCCACGGTGGTTTTCATCACGATGGTGCCCCGCGGGCGCACCATCTTCATCGCCACTTCCAATCCCGAAGCCCGGCCGGTGCAGTCCACGACGATGTCCTGATCGGCCCGCAGGCCCACTTCGTCCAACGGACGATGCTTGACGCCCCATTTTTCACACAGCGCCATCTTGGCCGGGTGCTTGCCCACCAGACGTACGGTGGCGTTAAGCTGGCTGAGGACTTGGGCGCAGAGCAATCCCAGCCGACCGTCGCCAAGGATGGTGATGAACGGCCGACCTTCGATGCGCAACTGCCGAAGAATCTGAAACGCCGCGGCCAAGGGTTCGACAAACACCGCGTGGTCATCGTCCACACTCTCCGGCACCGCCAGCAGATTCTGCACCGGCAAGGTGAAACGCTGGGCGAAGCAACCATCACGGCCAGCGATGCCCAAGACCGTGCGCGAACGGCAATGCTCGCGCAGGCCGTTCTTGCACATGTCGCACTTGCCGCAGACGCAATTGATCGTGCCCACGACCCGCGTGCCCACCATCTTCCGCGCCCGCTTGGCGGCGGCGGTCGTCCCACTGACGTTGACCTCCTCCACGATGCCCACAAACTCGTGGCCCAGCACGCCGTTGAAACCCATGTAGCCCTTGACCAGTTCCAAGTCCGTCGAGCAGATGCCCATGCGCAAGGGGCGAATGATCGCCTCCCCAGCCGCGGGCTTGGGCTCCGGGTGGGACTGGGTCAAACCGGCCTTCATGCCATCGACTACCAATGCGCGCATGGAAACTCCGATGTGTGTAAGCGACAAAACTACCTTCGTTATCGGCCAAATCGCAGGTGATGATGACGGTTTGTCTCCCCCGTTCCTACAGTGGTTGGGGAGGCGGCTACATCACGCCCACGGCATCGGGCAGCGGTTCGGTCACGCGCAGGCCCAGCCGCTCAAAGACCGCCAGAATCAGATTCAGCACCACCCAGCATTCCAAGGCGAAGGGCAGGAATCCCATGAAGCCCAAGAGCGGCATCTCGAAGTAACGGTATTGTTCCAGTGAACCGAGAAACGGCAGGTGGTAGCTCCACTTGGCCAAGGCCCAGTAATTCCAGAACTCCCAGAGCAGGCCGCAGGTCGCTCCGCCGAGCATGAGGGAAAGCGTGCGCCCCCAGCGCCCGGCCCGCCAATCGCCCACGATTGAGGGCGCTCCGAGCCAGTGGTTGATGGGGTCGAGGAAAAACAGCAGACTCACCCAGAGCGTGAGGTTGGCGATAGGGTCGTGGATCAGCAGCGGATAAATGGCAAACGCCAGGCCCAGGAGCATGATGGCGATTTGCATGGGCGTGTTGATGCGGACGGCCCAGCGGGGTGAGCCTTCGCCGCCCAGCCGAGCCATGCCCATGCGTTGATACAACTCCGCGGCCAGGAACATGCCCGGCGAGATGGCGGCGAAGGCGATGAAGTAACCCGTGGCCCGCTGGGCAAAATACGGGGGCAGGCCGTGGTAGCGCCAAGCGTCCATGAAAACGAAGTTGATCCAGTCGAAGAAGCACCAGACGGGGATGCTTGTGAGCCAGGCGATGACGAAGCGGTTGGGGCGAAGGCGGATGGGGCTGAGAGTTTGGGAGAAAAGAGGGGGTGACAAGGTGAGGGGATGAAGGGGGGGGTGAGGGGGTGAGGGCTTGCCTCGTTGCCGCCAACCGAGTTGCGTGAGCAGGCCGTCAAGGACCAGCAGGTACGCCAGCCAGCAGAGGCCGGTCATGTTGACCGCCACCCAACGGGCAACCCAGGCGAAGGTGGTTTGTGGCCGTGGCAGCCATGCGGGATTGGGGAAATCCGGGCCGATGACGATGTGGCCGCGGTTGTGGACATCGACAAACAGCATCACCTCGCAAACCAGGATGATGAGCAGTCCGAGCGTCAGTGTCCAAGGCGGGCGTCGCATGAGGTGATGATACCCGCGTCTCGATTGGCGCTTGACGCAGTGTCTGGTTCGCAAGACGCTCAACGGGGACGTTGCGGCTGTGAGTCAGAGGGATTCTCCCAAGTCACTTTGCGGAAGTTCACGGTGACGCGCCGCGCGCTTTCATGCGTAGAATCTCACAATCAAACGATCCCCCACCCCCCCACCGTCGTAAGGTATTTCATCGTGAGTTCCCCCCCACCCCCCCCGCCACCCCCTGGAAATAAAAACTTGTCAGGGCAACACGGCGGCAAGCAACCGCGTGTCAAGCGCACGCCCGCGCAGGTTCGCGCCCGAATCCGTCATGCTGCGTTCACCGCCATGCCCAACTGGATCAGCGGCGGACGCTTGGCTAACAGCAAGTCCGTTCGCCGGATTGACACCGTGCATCGTCAGGTCGTATTACCGCAGATGCCCGAGGCTTTTGAGGGCCTGCGCATCACCCATGTTTCCGACCTGCACATCGGTCACATTCTGGGGCCTGAAAGCCTGCCGGCGATCATTGACAGCGTCAATGCCCTGCAAGGCGACATGATCGCGGTGACCGGCGACTTCGTGGACCTTTCGGTCAAGGTGCTCGACAAAGTCATCCCCGCCTTGCGGATGCTGGCCGCGCCGCTGGGGGTTCACATGGTGATGGGCAATCATGATTATCTCGACGATGGCCCGGCCTTGATTAGTCGCTTTCGTGAAGCAGGTCTGGGGCTGCTGATGAACGAGTCGGTGCATCTGGAACACAACGGTGCCCGGCTGCATGTCAGTGGCATCGACTTCGCCCACCAACACGAAAAACTCGGGGCCTATGTCGATCACATTTTCAATCGCCCCCTCACCAGCGGGAACAATGGCAAGGCGGAGAGCAAAACCACAGACAACGGCGGTGGCAATGGTTACGACCGTTCCGCTTCGGGCAACGGTGGCCTCCCAGCCAGTGATCTGCGACTGCTTCTGTCGCATCATCCCCACGCCTTTGACCACGCTTGTCGCCACGATGTGCATCTGACCCTGGCGGGCCACACGCATGGCGGGCAGGTGGTCGTCAGCGCCAACCGCGGCAAGCGCGGTTCCATCGGCCTGGGCAGTCTGGGCTTCCGTTATCCGCGGGGCCTGTATCGCAAGGGGCATCACTACCTCTACGTCACCACGGGTGTCGGGTCGTGGTTTCCCCTGCGGGTCAAGTGCCCCGCCGAGATCGCCTGCCTGACCCTGACCCGCCAAGCCAGTGACACCCGCACGCCACGCTTGGTGTGATACCGCCGAGTTGTTTACAATCGCGGCCATGAGCAAGAACACACCAATCGTCATCATCACTGGCGGGGCACGCGGCATCGGCTTTGGCATCGGCGAGTGCTTTGCCAAAGCGGGTTACGGCGTGGTCGTGGCCGATGTCAATGCGGATGCCGCCAAAGCCGCCGCCCAACAACTTCTTGCCGCCGGGGCACCCACCTCGCTGGGCTTGGCCTGCGATGTCACCGACCGCGCCTCAATTGACAAGATGGTCGCCCAAGTGGTGGCGCAATGCGGCCGCATTGACGCGCTGGTCAACAACGCCGGCATCTGCCCCTTTGTCGATGCCATGGAGATGACCCCCGAAGTATGGCAAAAGACGCTGGACGTGGACCTCACCGGGCCGTTCCACTGCACCCAGGCCGTCGCCAAGCACATGATCGCCCGCGGCCAGGGCGGTCGCATTGTCAACATCACTTCGATGGCCGACACGCACACCAACGCCAACCAAGTCGATTACGCCGCGGCCAAGAGTGGCCTGCGGATGATGACCGTCGGTTTCGCCATCGCTCTGGGGCCGCACGGCATCACCTCCAACGCCGTGGCGCCCGGTCACGTCCTGACCGACATGACCAAACATCACTGGTCGCAGCCCGGCCCGGCGCAATACATCAAGACCCGCGTTCCCGTGGGCCGCATGGGCAGGCCACAGGACATCGGCCACGCTTGTGTTTTCCTGGCTTCGCCCCAAGCCGAGTACATCAACGGCATCACCATCCGCGTGGACGGTGGGTTCATTGCCCGCAACGACTAAGCGCGGCAGCCTCGAATCCACCACACCCTCCGCACGCCACACAGCCGCGAGACAACACCATGCTGCCCATTGATCTGTCGAGGAAAATCGCCTTGGTCACCGGAGCCACGGGCGAGTTGGGACGCACCATGGCCCGCACCTTGGGCAAAGCGGGGGCGGATGTGGCGGTGCATTACCTCAAGAGCGACAAGGTGGCCGGGGAACTGGTCAAGGAGTTGCGGGCGATGGGCCAGCGAGCCGTGGCGGTGCAAGCCGACATCACGCAAGCCGAGGATGTGGCACGCATGAAGCGGGAAGTGTGCGATGCCTTGGGCGACCCGGACATCATCGTCAACAACGCGGTGATTCAGTACCCGTGGAAACCGGTGCTTGATCAACCACTGGCGGATTATGAGAGCCAGTTTCGTTCCTGCGTGCTGCACAACGTGCTCATGGCGCAGGCCTTCGTGCCGGCGATGGTGGAAAAGGGTTGGGGCCGAGTCATCGGCATCAACACCGAATGCGCCATGCAGTGCTGGCCCAGCCAATCGGCCTACGTGGCGGGCAAGCGGGGCATGGACGGCGTGATGCGAACCTTGGCGCGAGAGGTCGGCCCCAAGGGTGTCACCGTCAACCAAGTCGCCCCAGGCTGGACGGTCAGCCCCAATCGGCCCGATGAGGGCACGCCGCAGTGGTATTTGGATCGCACCGCCTTGGGCCGACGCGGCACCGACCCGGAAATTGCCCATGTCGTGGCCTTTCTGGCCAGCGATCTGGCGAGTTTCATCACCGGAGCCTACATCCCCGTCTGCGGCGGCAACGTCATGCCCGCGATTTGACGGCCTCCCGCGAATATTGTCCGTTTTTTTCTCTTGCCTCTGTTGATTTTGCGTGGTATGTCGTATGATGGTGTGCGCATAAGCCCTTTTATCAAGGATTGAATCATGTTGATGGGAGCGAGGACGAAACTGGCGGTCTTGG
>JBBRGB010000127.1:0-10080 GCA_038241095.1 Phycisphaerales bacterium | reverse complement strand
CAACCCCGTGCCCAGCGACCAAGCGCCGTGGCTGGAGGGATACTGCCCGGTGATGAGCGAGGCCCGCGTGGGCGTGCAGGTCGGGTTGGGGCAGTAGGCCCGGCGAAAGAGCGCGCCTTGTTTAGCGAGCCGATCCAAGGCTGGGGTCTTAATGTGCGGGTTGTCCACGCCCAGCAGACTGAAATGCTGCTGATCGGTGGTGATGAAAAGAATGTTGGTGGCCATGAGCGAATGGTAACGCGGGAGAGGAATGGTGAAAAACTGAGGCTGGGTTTTGATCCCCGCATTTGACGGGAGGCACGCTGGAAAATGTGCTGGGACCGGGTGCCACAGAGCATCCCGCTTCGGGTGCTCTGTGTCCGCGAAACGTCATCAAGGCGCTTTGTCAGCGCGGCTAATGCTCCAAGTCACGCCCTTGCCGCACGCTTCCTCCAACCGCCGACGATACACCGGCAGGTACGGCCGCTCGGTTTCCGTGTGGCCCGCCAACAGCACCGTCACACCCCGCTGCGTCGCGGTGAGAATGTCGTGATGCCGCATCTCCCCGGTGACAAAGGCGTCGATCTCACCGGCCTCTTGGAGCAACGATCCGCCCGCCCCGGCGCAAAGCGCCACGCGACGAATCTTGCGTGAGCGTGATCCCGTGCCAACCGCCGCGCGAGCCAGATGCAACGCTTTGACCCCCAGGTGCCGCTTGAAACGTTGCGCCAGCGTCGCGGCCGTGATGGGTGAACGCAAGGTCACCACCCGCCCTTGCCCCGTCCCCCGCTCCGTCGTGGCCACCGGCAGATCCAATCGAAACAGATCAAACGCCGGCTCCTCATAGGGATGCGCTTCGAGCAACGCCGCAACCACCGCATTGATCACCTTGGCCGGCACGATGGTTTCCAAGCGACGCTCCTGGGCCGTCTCCAGTACGCCCGGCTTGCCGATGGTGGGGTTGGTCCCGGCGTCACCGCGAAATGTCCCTTGGCCCTCGCCGCTGAAAGAGCACTCGGAATAGGCCCCGATCCGCCCCGCGCCAGCGGCGAAGAGGGCACGGCGAACCTTCTCCAAATCGCCCGGAGGAACATACGTCACCAGCTTGCACGGCCGGGTGTCACCCAGCGCCGGACTGCGACGAATCGGCTCAACCTTGCCACTCTTCAACGTCAGCATCGAAGTGCCTTGCTCGATGGCCACCTCGACCACGCCGGGCAACAGCGCCTCGCAGAGCCAGTCATTGACGCCGCCCGCCACCGCGTCCAAGGCCGTGTGCGGGCTGTAAACGGCAATCCGCTTCGCCACCGCCGCCATGATGAGCCGCTGTTTCCAATCCTCGGCCAAGAGTCGCGGCAACGGCTCGAAGATCGGCGGGTGATAGGCGATGACCAAGTTTGCCCGCTGGGCGACGGCCTCTTCCATGACAGCGGGCGTCAGGTCGATGCAGAGCATCGCGCGGGTGACACCCCAATCCCCATCCCCCACTGCCAGCCCCGCGCGATCCCATCCTTCGGCCAAGTGTTCGGGGGCCAGGGAGCGCACTTTGTCGAGAAGTTTCTCAAGTTGCATCAACGGTGCCTCGCTTGCGATGTCTCAGACACTCTAGCAAAGGCCACCGGACATACGCGGCCGGGGAACTTCGGTCTTCCCGCGAAAGGCGAAGATGAATCAGGTGATCCGATTTCGGACAACTCTCTCGGCTCAGTGAATGGCCGCATTCGTGTCTACCACGTACCCTATTTCCTTAAAGCCGCGACAATCTTCAAGGAGTTCATCCATGCCTGAAAGACGACCCAATCTGTTGATCCTCATGCCCGACCAGATGCGGGCGGATTATCTTTCCTGCTACGGCCATCCAACGATTGCCACGCGGCACATCGACGCCTTGGCCAAGCGGGGCACGCGGCTGGATCGCGCCTACTGTGCCGCGCCCTTGTGCGGGCCCAGTCGCATTTCCTTTGTCACCTCGCTGCGCTTGAGCGAGCATGGCCGGCGCAACTACGGCTCGTGCATCGACGCTGGCGTACCCAACCTCGTCGGCTGCCTGCGCCAGGCCGGCTACCGCGGGGGGATGTTCGGCAAGAACCACTGCTTCCTCTACGACCAGTTGCCCCAAGTCTGGGATGAACTCCACGAATCATGCCTGGGCAATTACGACCAGCATCACGACTACCACCGCGCCTACGACGCTTTCACGCTTGACCCATCGCACCCCTACAACATCACCGTGCAACTGACCGACAGGGCCATTGACTTCATGGATCGCCATCAGCGGAGCCACGCGGAGAAACCGTTTCTCTGCTGGGTCAACTGGCAGGATCCGCACCCGGCCTTTTGCTGCCCTCCGCCGTATGACACGATGTTCGATCCCGCCTCGCTATCGCTGCCGGGCAACTGGCTTGATGAGCCTGATGCCAGCAAGCCGCGGCGCATGGCCAACTGGTGGCAGGCCTCAGGCATGAAGGATTGTTCCCCCGACCTGGCCCGCCGGGCCATGGCGCACTACATGGGCCAGTGCCGGTACATCGACGATCAAGTGGGTCGCCTCATGGGCCACTTGTCGGAGACGGGCCTGGAGCGCGACACGCTGGTGCTGTTCATGTCGGATCACGGGGAGTTGCTGGGCGATTTCGGGCTGTTCCACAAGCTGCCGACGTTTCATGAGTGCCTGTCGCGGATTCCCGTGATCCTGCGTTATCCCACGGCCATGCCAAACGCTCCCAAGGCCGGCCACGTGGTGACGGGGCTGGTGGAGGAGGTCGATCTGGTGCCGTCGCTGCTGACGGCGCTGGGGGTGGAGACGCCGTCGTCGATGGTGGGGCAATCCTGGCATGAGGACTGGGCGCAAGGCAAGCGGGAAGGTCGCAGCGAAGTGCTCTGCGAGGCCGGGCTTCAATGCCCCACGCCGCAAGCCATTGATGCCACCGGGACGTTCAAGGCCCCCTTCCCACCCATCAGCCACGGCCCGGGGGCAATGGTCGGCGATGGCCGCTGGAAGCTCTCGCTCTACGGGGATGACCTGGGTGAACTTTACGACCTGTTGAACGATCCGCTGGAAAAGACCAATCTTTACAACGATGCGGCCGCGATGGAACATCGGGTCCGGCTGACTGAAATCCTCACCCGACGCCTGCTACTGGTGGGCCAGCGACCGACGGGAGCGTGGCACGGTTCAGCGGTCGATCTGCGTTACAACCCGCCGGAAGGACGCCTGGCCACAGTGTCGCATGGCGGCATGAACTTCGGCCCCGGCGACCACCACCAAGCCAGATTGGTCGCCGCCGCCGTGAACGCCACCAAGCCCGCTCCCCAACGCCCGGCAGGGAAGCCGCGGCCATGAATGATTCAATTGCGGCGCTTGCCCGCACATGGCGCGGTGATATTATGATTCCAGTGCGTGACGCCATGCTCAGGGCGAACTCGGCTTTTCGGTGGTCAACGCGTGCGATGTGGCACGGCCCGCAAAGGCCATCTACCCCGGCATCCCGCCTCACCCGCTCGGAGTATCCATTATGAGTCTGTCAAAGTGGTTGGTCCCCGCTGTGCTTCTGGCTTCGTTGACTCTTCCCGTCGCGGCCCTGCGGGCCGAGGAGGCCGCCCCGGCCGGGGAGAAGCCCGCCAAGAAGAAAGTCGAAAAGGCTGAGAAGCCCGCGGAAGTGAAGAAGCCCGCCCTGCCGTTCTACTACCGCAACATGGCCACGGAGTTGGAACTCAGCGAAGCCCAAGTCGCCGACCTGCAGGCCAAGCTCGATGCGGTCAAGGCGGCGGAAAAGGCCTACCAGACCGAACACGGCGCGGAACTCGAAGCCGCCAAGAAAGCCACCACCGAGGCCAAGGCGGGCAAAGATGAGACGGCCATCAAAACCGCCAAAGAAGCGGAAACCAAACTCCTCAAGCAGCGTGACGCGGCCTTGGCCGAACCCCGTGCGGCGGTGATGACCGTGCTGACCCCCGCCCAAGCCGCCAAGTGGAAATGCTACAACATGTGGACCGGGGCCTTGGGCAGCTTCAAGAAGGCGGAACTCACCGATGAGCAGAAGCAGAAGGCCAAGGAAGTCTGTTACACCTACTGCGGTCAGGTCGAACAACTCAAGGCCGACGACGAACCGGCCATGAAGGAAATCCGCACCGCGGCCAAGAAGCGCATCAACGATGAAGTCCTCACCGATGAGCAGCGCCAACTCATGACCCCCGAAAAGCCCAAGAAGGAACCCAAGGTCGAGAAGACCGAAAAGCCCAAGACTGAGTAACGCCAACTTCGGCCGCGTGAAACAACAAGCCCCACGGACACCCGTCCGTGGGGTTTTCATTTGTGTTCGGAACAAGCAAAGTCAAAGGCAAAGAGCCGCGCACGCAGTAAGCGGAGTTTGAGCAACCCTCGCCTGAGATGACCCACCACTCCCTCACAGTCGCGGCTCGTAGGCTGGCATGATTGGCTTACATGTGTTTGCCTTGGCGTGGGGTTGCGCTCAAGACGAAGTTCACTTGCCCGTGGTGGTTTAGTCGATGACCGCTTGGCCCATGAAATGAATATCACGAGCAAAGCGGGCCTCGGCGACCAAGGCCGTGGGATCGACGGGTTTGCCGGCCGTGGTGACCTCGCTGATCGACACCGCCGCGACGAGGTGATCGCGGTCGAAACCGGTGAAGCGGCTTTGCGTCAGCGCCGTTTCCGTGTGGTACCCCTCGACGGTCACCCGTTCGACATGGCCGCGCTGGTCATCGGTGGAGTAGCTGGAGGTGCCGATGCCAAGTCGGAAGTCTCCGCTGCGGTGGCCCTCGACTCGCAGGTCGCGGTAGGCGATGTCGCGGACGCGGCAGTGGTCGATGACGTGGATGCTGACGGCAAAACACCTCGCCGGGTCGCCGGCGGCGTGAACGATGTCCACCCGCTCAAAGAGGACGTATTCCAAGATGTCGGCTTGGCTAGTGTGGCCGATCTCCAGGGCGTTGCCGGGCGTGTCGTTCCAGCAGACCAAGTCTAGGAAACGCAAGCCCCGGCTAATCATGCCCGCGGCTCGACGGGTTTTGACCGCGACGCAATCGTCGGCGCACTTGAGGAAGCAGCGCTGGGCCGCGTAGTCGTTGCACGAACGTGGCTGGAGGCCGTCGTTGTTGACCCGCCAGGTGACGCACTTGAAGTTGCGGACGCGGGTGCCGGTGGTGCCGAAGGTGACGAGATTCCAGAACGGGCTGTCAAAGACCGTGATGCCGTCGATGGTGATCCCGCAGCCACGGCGGAAGAAGACGAACCCGGCGTCACCGTCGTCGCGCCACTCGATGGATTGACGCTCGACACCAGTGCCGTCGATCACGCCGCGTCCCCGCAGGCTCGCGCCGTCGGCCTTCTCGCCGATGACATACGAGCGCAAGTGCGCCCCGCCAGCGAGGTAAAAGGTCTTGCCCGCGGGGAGGCCAACACGCTGGCCCACGACATCGTGAACGCCGGGCAGCAGCAGCAAGGTGTGTTCGTCGTCGCCCAGCGTAAACGCCTCGGGCCGGTGCCGACCAGGTTCCAACACCCGCACGCCGACGTCGCCGACGTGGGGAGCGTCACGGTCGATCGGGTCAACCATCAGGTACAACGTGAAAGTGCCATGCCAACGGTGCTCCGGCCCGGGCGTGGGGTCGTTGACGCAAAGCACAACATAGCGCGGTTCGGGGAGAGTGAACGTGACTGTCCGCCCGTCGATGACGCAGGGCACCGGGTCGCGCAGTGACGGACGAACGACCGCTGAACCCACGGGATCCGGCAGTGTCACCCGCACCCGCACCGGCCCTTGGGCTGAGAGCGAGGCCCAAGCCTCCGCCCCGCCGCGGGCGTGCGGCCGCTCATCGAGACTCGTCGCGTACGCCGCGTCCACACGTCGCCAAGCGCCGCCCTCTTGGGCGACCTCCAAACCGATCCGCGACTGCTTGAGATCGTTGGGGACGGGGTAAATCTCGACCGGCATCGTTGAACTCCAGAAGCCAAGCGCCACCACGCATGAGCATGCGGCTCCACGCCAAGGACGGCCCCATTGGATGGTGGCAAGACAGTGAATCCAAACGCATCAGAGGTGTCGCCGTCAACCCGCTCAGACCCACACGGTCATGAACATCGCCTCTTCCTTGAGCTTGCCGGTGAGGATGCCCACGGACACCGTGGCGTTCTTGACCTCGTAACCGGGGTTCTCATCGAGCCACTGGTTGACCTGCTCGTCCAAGTGTTCGATGGCGTCGAGTCGCAACTTGGAGACGAAGGTGCGGCAATGCGAAGCGCCTTGGCCCGTGACGTTGGGCGTGCGCTTCCAGCGGTCTTCATGACGCTTGTGGGTGTCGAAGGTGCGAATCTCCCGCGAGCGAGTCTCATCGCCATCGTCATCCTCGATGTCGATGGGCTCGGGCACATCCGCCACGGGGGGCTTGGACGGTGAAGCGGCACCGACGGCGTCATCGTCATCGAGACCTTCGATGGAAATGGCGTCGGCCAAGAGGTCGTCGTCGGACAGCGGGGTCGGATCGCGTGAGTCAGCCATGGTCGCGTCTCCAGAGGGGATTGACTTGTGATTCTACCGTCTGTCCCCTCCGATGCAAAGAGCCATAAAGCACCATGCGATTGTTGAACTCTGACTTTCAGCCGCAACGTCCCCGCTGCGCGTCTTGAGCGTTTACTTGATCACGCAACGCGCAGCGGGAACGCTGCGGCTATAAGTCAGAGTCACAAGTCCAAGGATTCATTCCATTGCCACGCTGGCGCAAGCCCCAAGCCTCAAGCCTTCCCCTACAATGCGTCCGATGGCGAAAAACGGCTACATTCAACCCGCCGCCACGCCCATGAATCGGCTGGTGCAACGCCTGGCGCGACTGCCGGGCTTGGGTAACCGCTCCGCCCAGCGGCTGGCGTTTCACCTGCTTAAAGCGCCGGTCGAGGAGGCTGAGGCCTTGGCGGCGGCGATTGTCGAACTCAAACGCCACACCCGCCAATGCTCCCGCTGCTTCAATCTCACCGAGGCCGACCCCTGCCCCATTTGCGCCGATGCGGAACGTGACCAAGGCTTGGTGCTGGTCGTCGAGCAGCCCGCCGACGTCGCCACCTTCGAGGCCACGGGCATGTACCGCGGCGTGTACCACGTGCTCATGGGCCGGCTGGCACCGCTCGAAGGCATCGGCCCCGGCGAACTCAACATTCACACGCTGGAACAACGAGTCCAAGGCGGCGATGTGCGTGAGGTCATCATCGGCACCAACCCGACGCTCGAAGGCGATGGCACCGCGCTCTATCTGGCGCGGGAACTGGGTCGCCTGGGAGCCAAAGTTTCACGTCTGGCGCGGGGCCTGCCCACCGGTTACAACCTCGAAAACGCCAGCAAAGCCGTGCTGGCGGACGCCATCGAAGGGCGGCGGGAGATGGGACGGGAGTAGGTCTTGAGTCTTGAGTCTTGAGTTTCAAGACAAAACAAGCCGCACGACGACGCGACCGATAAGACAAAGACGCTGTGGCTCGAATAACGCGCCATTGAGAACCCTCAAGACTCAAGACTGACTTCCCCATGCGAATCGACGCCGGACAACACATGCGGCTAGACCAGCGGATGAAGCTGGCGCCGCGAATGATTCAGAGCATGGAGATTCTCCAGCTCCCGCTCCAGGCGCTCGAAGAGCGCATCGAGCAGGAGTTGTCGGCCAACCCCACCTTGGAACTGCGCGAACCCGAATCCGCCGAGCGCGATGGCGATGGCGAACTCGAAGCACGCAAGCCCGAAAAGACCGAGGGCGAACGCGAACTGGTAGTCGAAGACGAGAAGCACGATCACAGTAACTCCGATGACTTTGAGCGTTTGGCGAACATCGCCGAGGAATACGGCGACTCATGGGGCGCAAACAACTACGGCAGCGAGGGCATGCGCCGGGCCGCCCCCGCCCAGGATCGTGACGCCAAGATGGACGCGATGAACAACACCGCGTCCCGTTCACAAAGCCTTTCGGAGCAACTGCTGGATCAGTGGCGCATGGTCGAGACCACCCCGGCCTTGCGGGCCGCGGGCGAGTTTCTCATCGGCTTCATCGACGAGGACGGCTACATCCGCACGCCCCGGCAGGAACTGCTTTCCCAAGCCCCGGCGGGGATGGAAGCGACCGCCATCGACGGGGCTTGGTCACTCCTGCAAAAAACGCTCGAACCCGTGGGGCTGGCCGCCCGCGATCTGCGCGAATGCCTGCTGTTGCAGATCGACGCCCGGCAAGCCAGCGGCGAAGGGGCCGACCTGACCGTCGAACGCCTGCTGGTTTCCGACTACTTGAAGGACATCGAAGTCAACCGCCTGCCCCGCATCGCCCAGCAAACGGGCTTGGACATTGAGGCCGTCAAATCCGCCCTGCAACACCTGCGGCAATTCCACCCACACCCCGGGCGCAGCCTCCACGAAGACACCCCGCGAACCATCACCCCCGATGCCGTGGTGGAGTACGAGGAGGCCGAGGATCGCTATGTAGCCCGGCTGACGCACGAGCGCTTGCCGAGCCTCTACATCAACCACCGCTACCTGCGCATGGCGCGGGACAAAACGCTGGACCGCAAAACCCGCGAGTTCGTGGGCAACAACCTGCGCAACGCCAAGTGGATCATCGACGCCATCGGTCAGCGGCACAGTACGCTCTTGCGGGTGATCAACGTGGTCATCGACGCCCAGCGGGAGTTTTTTGACCTTGGGCCGCAGCATTTGAAGCCGCTGCCCATGACCTTGGTGGCGGATCAGTTGGGCATTCACGTGGCGACGGTGAGCAGGGCCGTGAGCGAAAAGTATTTGCAGACCCCGCGCGGCATTCTGCCCTTGCGAATGTTTTTTTCCGGTGGCACGGAGACGGAGGATGGCGAGTCGGTTTCCTGGGCCGCGGTGCAGGCCAAGTTGCAAGAGATCATTGAGGGCGAGGACAAGGGCAAGCCGCTCAATGATGACGAGTTGGTGGAGGAGTTGAAGAAGGCCGGCATCGAGATCGCCCGGCGAACGGTGGCGAAATATCGCAAACAGTTGCACATCGCTCCGGCGCGGCAGCGCAAAGAGTTTTGAAGAAGAACGCAAGCCCACAGATGACGTCGCTCTGGACGGCTTCTGTGGGACAGGCCGCGGATGTCATGCGGTCACAACGACAAAAGAATCCCACGGAAGAGCCGCTCAAAGCGGAATCGGATTTCAAGGGGTAAACGCACACGGCACCCCGTCGGGGTGCCGTGTGGTTGCAGTTCTGTCACTTGTCGCGCCATCACTTGGTCATCATGGCGTGGCCTTGGCGGCGGGCTTGGTGGTGTCGAGGTCGGAGGCCAAGTCCTCGCGTTGCCAGCAGCGGACGTAGTCGATGACGAAGTCGGCCGGGAGTTGCTTGTCATCCACGCCGTTGTTGTCCCAACCGCCGGTGACCAAGTCGTACATCATAAACGCCTGGACGTTGGTGACGCGGGCGTTTTCATAGCGGCCCACTTCCTGGCCGTTGATGTAGTGAACCAACAGGCCGGGGGTCCAGAGCAGGCCGAAGGTGACGAAGCCGTCCTTGTCGGGCTGGGCGTAGATTTTGTCCGTCCCGGTGGACTTGTGGTTCTTGTCGTAGCCGTCCCAGTGCATGGCGATGTTGAAGCGGTTGGGGCCCCAGCGGGTCAGATGCTCAAGAATGTCCACTTCCATCGCGCCACGGGCGGTGTCAGATCGTTTCCATTGCGGGCCTTCGGCCTCGCCACGGTCGGGCATCATCCAGAACGCCGGCCAAAGTCCGGGGGCGGTGGGCACTTTCATCCGCGATTCAAAATAGCCGTAGCGTTGCACCCACTTGCCATATGTGCTGAGAAATCCCACCGCATAATCGGTTTCCTTGCGGGTCGGATCATCATTGTGAAAACCGCGTTTCTTTTCCATGCGCAGGCGGACCATGCCTTCACCCAGAATCAGATTGTCCTTGGTGAAGTGGCTGCGCTTGTCCCAGTAATTCTCGGCGTAAATGTTCCAGCGCTTGGTGTCAATGGCGTCGGTGTCGAAGTCGTCCTCGAAGGTCTTGACCCATTGGCCCTCCACCGGCGGGCGCTTGCCCAGCCACTCGGGCATGGCCTTGGTCGCGGGCATGCGGGCC
>JBBRGB010000126.1:0-10121 GCA_038241095.1 Phycisphaerales bacterium | reverse complement strand
GCAATAAAGTGCCACAAAGGGTCTGCCCATTTTTGGGGGCGGCAATTTCTCGTGGGGGTACGGAGTAAAAGGGGACATACACAATTTCCTTGGGACTGGGGTGATTCGAACGACGACGAAGCGGAATTTGTGGATGTCCCCTTTTTCGGATCAACGCCCCGAAAAATGGGCAGACCCGCCACAAATCACAAAAACGCTTGTGTTGCCAAAGTTCGAGCTTGTTGTATAATGTATGGCTCGAATCAGACCCAACCCCCAACAATACCCCCACCCCCAAGGTGACACATGGCACATAAAAAAGGTCAAGGCTCCACCAGCAACGGCCGCGACAGCAACCCCCAATACCGCGGCGTGAAGCTCTACGGTGGCCAATCCGCCATCGCCGGCAACATCTTGGTGCGGCAATGCGGCACGCCGTTCAAGCCCGGCTACGGCGTGGGCCGCGGCAGCGACGACACGCTCTTCGCCCTCATCGACGGCACCGTCGAGTTCCAAGGCCGCAAGGTCAACATCAAGCCCACCATCGCGGTGTGAGCGAAGTCTTGGGGCTTGTGACGTGAGGCTGGCGCTTCCAAAGCGGCTGGCTTCGACGCTTCATCAGGCTTTCAACGATTAACATGACACACGGGCGTCGTTGCGGCGCCCGTTGTCTTTTCCACCCCGACCCCGTTCACGAACCCACGACCCTACCTTCCGCAACCACACGCGGATTCACCATGCTCATCGATCAAGCCATCATCCACGTCAAATCCGGCAAGGGCGGCGATGGCAAGGTCGCCTTCCGACGCGAAAAATACATCCCCAAGGGTGGCCCCGCCGGCGGCGACGGCGGCAAGGGCGGCGATGTCTGGCTCCTGGCAGACCCCGAAGTGGACACCCTCCTGGACTTCGCCGGCGTCCACCACTGGAGTGCCGACAACGGCGGCGACGGCGGCTCCAAACAATGCACCGGAATGAACGCCGACGATCTTATCCTCAAGCTCGCGCCCGGCACACTCGTCTTCGACATCAACACCGACAAGCTCGTCATCGACATGGATGCGCCCGGCAAACGCTTCCGCATCGCGCGGGGTGGCCGGGGCGGCTTCGGCAACGAGCACTTCAAGTCACCCACCAACCAAGCCCCGCGCACCGCCACCCAAGGCGATCCGGGCCAGTTGCGCGATCTGCGGCTGGAGTTGAAACTCATCGCCGACATCGGCTTTGTGGGCAAGCCCAACGCGGGCAAATCAACCCTGCTGGGCAGCGTGTCGCGGGCACAACCCAAGATCGCGGATTATCCGTTTACCACCCTTGAACCGCAGTTGGGCATCGCGGAGTTGCCGGGCAATCGACGGATGGTCATGGCGGACCTGCCCGGCCTCATCGAAGGCGCGGCCAGCGGCGCGGGCCTGGGCCATCGCTTCCTGCGGCACATCGAACGCACACGCTTGCTGGTGCATCTGTTGGAGATCGAGCCAACCGACGGCTCGGACCCGGCGGAGAATTACCGCGTGATCCGTAAGGAGTTGGAGGCCTATTCGCCGACGCTGGCGAGCAAGCCGGAGATCATCGCGCTGTCGAAGATGGATCTGCTGGGCGATATCAGCGACGCCGCCGCCGCCAAGCAAATGATCGCCGAGGCCTTGGGCAAGAAGATGCTCAAAGGTCGGCCCATGCTCTGCATCAGTTCCGCTTCGGGCCAGGGGGTGGTGGAGTTGTTGGAGGAATGCTGGACCCGCTTGCAGGAAATCCGTCAAGCGGAAAAGCCGGCACCGATCCCGGGGCTGTCGGTCGTGAAACCCGATGGCAGTGAGGGCGACGTGATGACCCTCGATGAACAAATGTAAAGACAAAGAAGACGGAACCAACCATGCCCCAGAATCTGCTGGCGATCACCATTGGCAACACCCGCACCAAACTCGGCGCGTTTGTGGATGACAAACTCGTCGAGTCCTGGGCCGTGGTCAACACCGAGTTGCGCGAGGCACTTGCCGAGCCGCTGACCAAGGCCAAGGCGCTTCTTCGCGACGCCGACGATGCCGTGGCGGTGCTGGCGTCGGTCAACCCGACGCTGACGGACGTGGTGCTGAAGCAAGTCGCGGCCATCACGGGCCTGCGAGTGCTGCGGATCGAGCGCGATGTGCCCATCGCCATCGGCCGGCACCTCGACCGCGAGGCCATCGTGGGCGAGGATCGCCTCCTCAACGCCGCGGCCGCCTACGACCGGCTCAAGCAGGCCTGCATCGTCGTGGACGCCGGAACCGCCATGACCATCGACCTCATCGACGGCCAAGGCACGTTCCACGGCGGAGCCATCGCGCCGGGTGCCCAGACCATGCTCGATGCCGTGCATGGCCGCACCGCCCAACTGCCCGAAGTGAGCTTCGCCAAACCGCTCGAACCCGTGGGCCACAACACCGTCGAAGCCATGCGCTCGGCCGTGTACTACGGCATGCGCGGCATGGTGCGGGAACTGACCGAACAATACGCCGAAGTCACCGGCGGCTTCCCAATGGTGGTCGCCACCGGCGGCGACGCCCCGGTACTGTTCGAAGGTTTTGATCTAATCGAACGGCTAGTGCCAGACTTGACCTTGCTAGGCATCGCGGTCTCCCTACGCCGCTGGCACGAAGCGGGCGAAGAGGGGGAGTAAAAGATTCAAGCCCACAGCTTGCCGAGAGTTGGTTGGGGATGGTTCGGGCAAGTTGAATTCCGCGTTGGCGGCCACCTCAATAATTCGGCACCATGCGGCCCCAATCGGCGCTGGAAATGCCCACGAAAACTTCAGGCGTGAAACGGTGCGTGTGACCATCCATGAAAACTTGGTTGCCGCTGTTCAAGTGGCTGTACTTGATGTGATTGCCATAGGCGTAGTCGGCGGCGGAGTCGGCCCAACCTTTCGACAACCAGTACGAAGTCCCTTCCACGAACATCGAGGCCTCACTGGTGTAACGGGAGATTTTCTTCCACCCGCCCTTGGCTTTCCAATCGTCCCAGTTGTCAACGCTTCCGCCCCAGTTGACCCAAGGCCCGTGGGTGTTGCCCCAGCCGTGGCAAAGAATGGTGTAGCTGTAGCGCCGCTCTTCCCAACTGTTGGTGCGGACATCGGTCTCGCTCGAAGGGCATTCGAGCTTGGAACGCTTTTCACGTTTGCCCCACGACGGCGGACGCCAACCGTTGGAACCCAACCGGACGTTCTCACCCAGATAGATCTGCGGAAGGGTATCGAGCGCTTGGGCATGGGCCCAGAAGAGGCCGGCTGGCAGCGTCCGCTTGTAATCGGTGGCGTAAAAGTGGGTCATCTGCCCCGCCTGCCGCAGGTTGGCCGCGCACTTCACCGCCCGCGCCGCCTCCCGTGCCTGGCCCAAGGCCGGCAACAACATGGCGATCAGCAGCGCGATGATGGAAATCACCACCAGAAGTTCGATCAAGGTAAAAGCATGGCGATCCGTATGACGCATGATTGAAGTCCATGTTTAGCCCCCGCGAGTCCGTGCCCCCTATTTAGCCCCCGGCGGCTCGGAGCCGGGGGCCACAGGGGCCGTCAAATCTTCCCAGCGCCGTCACACATCCCCCCACGCGAACAACCAAAAACATATTCACCGCACAAGCGCCAAACCCCCAAACCGTTACATTCCGTGACACAAGCCGGAACGCCAGACGCCCGCAATCCCCACGTCGCCAACAGCCCCCGGCTCCAAGCCGCCGGGGGCTAAATATTGGGAGCAATCCAAATCACATCACGCCTTGCGCCGGCGTCCGCCCAACAGGCAGAGGCCACCGAGGCCCAAGAGCGCCAGCGAGGCGGGTTCGGGGATGACGGCGGTCGCGGCGAATGTCCAGTCGCGATCGGAACTGATCGATCCGTTTATGTATTTATCCCCGCCCGCATAAGCATTAGATGTGGTACGGTAAAGCTTCACCGCTCCGGAAGCCTTGGTGAGCCGGGCGGCATAGCCCGCCGTGCCGGTGGACGCCGCGAGAAGCACCTGATCCGTTCCGGTCAAGTCCAATTCCAGTATCTGCGACGTGCCACCGACAGCGTTCACAAGGTTGAACGAGACGGCGGGAAGCACTGACGCAATCGGGATCAGTGTCGTAGCCTTGACATCGGCCACAGTGAAAATCTCCAGCGTGAGGGCGGTACCGGCACTTGCGTCCTTATATTTGAAGTAAACGGCATCCAACTGAAAAGCCGTGCCGACTTGGAAAGTCTGCGCTAACGTGGTGGTCAACGCATCGGGGTAACTACCTTGTGCGTAAGTTGCGGCGATGACTGCGGCAGTGGTTGGGAATGTGCTGTTCTGATCGACGATGACTGCTGCGGAAGCGGTGTCGATGGACGCCAGCGCCACCAGACCGGTGGCGACAATTCCGAATGCCTTGAGGGACGCGCTGACGGGTGACGAAACAAGAGCGG
Source organism: Phycisphaerales bacterium (assembly GCA_038241095.1). Taxonomy (GTDB): domain Bacteria; phylum Planctomycetota; class Phycisphaerae; order Phycisphaerales; family Phycisphaeraceae; genus JBBDMX01. The sequence goes on along the minus strand of JBBRGB010000126.1, from coordinate 5,719 downwards.
TGGTCTTCATTGCAATTCTCCGTAAAAGAAACGCATGGGTCTGTGGCGTGCCTCACGCGAGGCGATCCGCCATGAGGCCTTCAAGCCCCAACATGCGAAAGTTTACCACATGTCCGGCGTGATGAATGCGGATGTGTGTATTGTTTTTTGACGTTTTGCGCAGTGGCGGCGCGGGGTGGTTAACCTATCATCCAAACCATGCCCAAGCGCCCCACCATCCTCATCGCCATTGACCCGTGGCCAGGCTACCGGCGGGAATTGATCGCCGGCGTCCTGCGCTACGCCCATCGGCACACGGCTTGGCGCTTCGTGCCCGACTGGCGACGAAGCTACGAGGGGGCGACCGTCCAAGGCCTGCCACCGGTGGATGGCATCGTGACCATGCAACACCAATCGCCGCTGGTGCGAACGCTGGCCGCGGCGGGGGTGCCCACGGTGGGACTCCAAGGCCTGCCGCCCGGTCCACGCACCGCCGAGGTGCTGCGGGATAACCGGGCCATTGGGCGGATGGCATTCGCCCATCTGCGCGGGCTGGGTTTTCAACGCTTCGCGGGGTTGAAAATGGTGGGCATGGAGAGGCTCGTCGAGGAGATTGACGCCTTCGCCCAAGCCGCTAGCGACGACGAGTACCTCTGCCTCATCCACGATGTGGATGAGCGATACATGGTTCACAGCAACAACCTGCTGGTCCTGACGCGGGAATGGGACGACTGGATCGCCGGGTTGAAAAAGCCCTTGGCGATTTACTCGCCCCGCTTGGAAGTGGCGCGGACACTGGCGTTCGCCTTGCACCAGGCGGGAGTGCTGGTCCCCGAGGAGGTGGCGATCCTGGCGGGTGGCGGCGACGAACTAATGAGCGGGCTTTCAATCCCGCCCCTTTCCACCATTGACCGCAACCTCGGAGGCATGGGCTACGAGGCGGCGCGGCTGCTGGACCTGATGCTCAGAAACGAGCCGTTGCCCGATCATCCCCCGGTGATCCAACCCCTGGGCCTCATCCAGCGGCAATCCACCGACACCCTGGCGATCGAGCACCCCGCCGTGGCGCGGGCCATGCGGATCATCCGCGACGAGGCGTGCGAGCCGCTGTCGGTCGAAGCATTGCTTCGGCGGGTGCCGCTGGGCCGACGGGCGCTGGAGCAGACGTTTAAGCGGATCGTCGGGCGGACGTTGAATCAGGAAATCACCCGCGTGCGGATGCAACACGCCAAGATGCTCCTGGCCCAGACCGAACTCTCCATCAGCCACGTCGCCGGGCGCTGCGGCTACGACTACGCCTCGCGCTTCAGCCACGGCTTCAAGCGCGAGTTGGGCATCAGCCCGCTGGCATATCGCAAGCAATACGCGCAAGACTGATTCCAAAAAGGGTTTTGGCAATTCAATGCAATCTGACTCGTCCCCACTTTGACTTTTGATGTTTTCCTTGCGGATGGCGCGATAAAAAAGACCGGGCCTGTGAGTTGCAGGCTCCGGTGGGTACATGGGTCTTGCCGCTGGTGTTCATGAAATTATGGACGGCCCTTTTTTTGACTCACGCGCCGGCGGCGTTCTTGCTTCCAATGTGCTGGCTTGGATTTTCAGAGCCACGCAATCGACAGATTTTTCAAATGCGCATGAAAGAGTGGTTCGGTTTAACATCCTTGCCTCATCCCCGCGCATTTTGGTGCCGGCGCGGCGTGCCGCTTGGGTCTGAAAACCCATTTTGTGCGATTTCCCCGTGTTTTGTATTTTCATGGGTGCCCAGTCGCGGGGGGGTGGAGGGGGGTCTAGGGGTGGGTGAGGGGGTACCAGGGGGTGGGTGAGGTCAGTATGTACCGGGCTAAAAACGTCCAAAATGGCAACTTTGGAACATTTATATCGGTAGCATTCCAGATTCGACCGCTCCCTGCTGGTGGAGAGACGGTGGATAAGGCAATGTGATTTGACATGCTGACGCCGTTGTGTTAAAATATAATTAAACGATGAAAAGAAGGGGAGGGCAACCTTGGGGGCATGGATGCTCCGCGGATGAATTCGTGGTTATGGGGCGAGATCATTGAGCCAAAGGGGGACGCCAACCGCAAGTGTGGAACGGGTCAATGGGAACAGTCCGGGGTCAAATCAGTTCGCCATCGCCAGTGATTTCGATGTCATCGACAAGGGTGAAATCATGGTGGCCCGAGCCGTCGTTATCGGGATGGCCAGCTCCATTGCCAAGAGTGGGGCTGGGGAGGATGTCGGTTTTGCCGCTGCGCAGACGCTCGAACTGATGGGCGGCGATCTCCAGGCGATCCGACACCTCACGCATCGATCGTGGGCGATTGCCCGGCTCGGTTTCCAAGCAGTGCATCACCAGTTGCGACAGGGCCGGTGTCACCTCGGCGTTGATCTCCGACGGTGGCTGCCGCGAGTTCTTTTCCTTGCGTATGACCATGCCAGGCTCACCCTTGGGAATCAAGGTGGGCACATGCTTGTTGGTCAGCAGCCAATACATGGTGGCACCGAAGTTAAAAACATCGGTCTGCGGCGTGATTTCCTTGCGCAACACCTGTTCCGGGGCGATGTAATCGGGCGTGCCTTGGATGCGCTGCTTGACCGTGCCGACGGGGCAACTCTGGCCAAAGTCGATGATCTTCACCGTGTCATGGCCCGCCAGGAGAATATTGTTGGGCTTGATGTCGGCGTGGACGTAGCCCAACTCGTGCATGTGCGACAGCCCATCGGCCACTTGGCGACAGACACCGCAAAGCTGGCTCATGCCGTCGGGTTTGCTGTGTTCGAGCGTCAGGCCATCGACCAATTCCATCAGCACGTAAACTTCGTTGGTGCGGATCAAGGCCCGCTGCCTGATGAGTTTCAAGCTCTTTCGCAAGGCCGGGTGGTCAAACTTGCTGGCGACTTCGTGCTCTTGAATGGCCTGGTCGAGAAAGCGTTGATCGCCGTTGGATTCCTTGATGACGCGCTTGAGCGCGAAGACTTGGGCGTGCTTGTCCTTGACGGCAAAAATGGTGCTCCGCGCGCCGAATCCCAGCGTCGCAAGCACCTCGTAACCCATGATCTCGTTGACTACATTCATGTCGAGCACTGGAGGCCCCAACGTCGGCACGGGTGTGGCATGAGATGCAATCGGCGGCAAGTCACACGCTTACCGGCGGGTCGATTCAGGCCAAAGAATCGGGGCCTCGTTTCCGAAGGCTCCGCGATGGACACTAGCCGACCTTGGCTTGCTATCGACCCGGCATGAGGGAGACTTGACACCCACCCCACCCGTTTCACCCGGCCCGAGGGCCATATTCACTCAATGTTAGCACGTTTGAGGCCAAAGACGAAAAACGGCGAGGAACCATCGCGCTGAGGACAAAACGATCAGAGTTAACGGAGGCTGTTTGTCTCCGCGGGTCGCCACGGTGGCGTGCAAAGAAACTGTTGATGTGGCGCGAAAAGCGATGTGACTCACTGATAGCTAAGCAACTGCTGGCGGAACCACGCCAAGGGGAAGAGTCGGCCGCGACCGGTTTGCGGGTCGGTGTAGAGCAGCACGTTTTCCGGCGCGATGTTGTAACCGCGTTGGAGTTGCTGCACCAAGTCCACCAGTTGCCGCATCTGCGCTTCGGTGGGCTTGCGCCGGTGGCCGTCGCCGATGAGGCAGATGTCGATGGCGGCTGGGGCCGTGGAACCGGCGTCCACGTTGCCGGCGCTGATGCCCGGACGCTGCGCCGTCCAACGCGGCCCGGCGACAACTTGGCCGTCGTCCATGCCGTCCCCGTTGCCGATCACCACGTGATACGCCAAACCGTCAAGGCCCATGCGGCGGTGTGCGTCATCCAACTGACGCACATTGCCCATCGCCGAGCCGCTGAAGTGAATGGCGATGGCGTTCCAACGCTGGTTGGCGGCGGGCTGGGGAAGAATCACCGGGGCTTCGGTGGATGCGAGTTTTTGCAGGTATGGAGCGGCATCGGTGGCGTTGGCGCGGGTGGGGCTGGGCTCTAGGCCCATCAACATCCCGCTGGCCAAAGTCATGGCGAAAGCCAGTGCCGTCAGCACGATCAAGGTTCGTCGATCTGGAACCACCATGGCCATGCGTGTGACCCACCCATCAAAAGGGGACGCTTGAGAACAATAAAATTAACCGGCGGTGCCCGACTCTCTTGTCATCGGGCAACCGGCCCCCGGAACTTTGGAGTTTTCCACTTCGCTCAAAAAATTGGTTGCATGACCAATTTTTTAGTATTGCGAATCCATTGGCCGCAGCCGCTCGCGCAAGGCGGATTTGTCACTACCTTGGCCGAAGGGAACTTCGAGTTTCAGCGGGGCATCCTTGCCGCGAAGTTCATCGTAGCGGCCGTATTGCGAGCGTGGCTCATCCTTCTCGAAAAGCCCTTTGCTGCACCCGGTCAGCGACGCGACCAGCACCACTCCCATGACACATCGTACGATTTTCTTCACGGCGACTCCAGCGTTTGACGGCTTTTTGGCTCAAATACGCAAGTTTTGTGCAGCGGGTGACAGCGATACGGGGTTATCGGGCGCTTGCCATCGCTGTGAAAGTGGATTGTACCGTTGATGGAGAGTGTGTGTGAAGACGCGATGGTTCGTGTTTGCGTTTAATCATGACCCGTTTCGTGGGTTATCGAAGCACTCCCCGCCGCGGGAGCGGCGGGGCTTTCGGGGCTTTCGGGGGGCGGGGATTGTCAGGGGTCACGGTTTTGTGGGGGGGATGGTTTTTTTAGTTGCGGTCTTGGTGACGCTTTTCTTTTTGTCTGATGACGGCTTGACAGGCGCGGCGGCACTCTTGCGCTGGACCTTGTTGCGCTTCATGGTCCCCTTGCCTTCTTTCTCATTCCAGCGGGCGATGCAGGTGATGATTTCCTGCTTGGCGCGTTCGGCCGACTCCCAGCCCAGGGTCTTGACGATGTCGTCGCCGTCGGGGTTTTCCAGTTCCTTGTAGGTGGCGAAGAAGTGCTCGACTTCCTTGAGGAAGTGGGCTGGCACACGCCACAGGTCGTTCATCTCGGCGAAGATGGGGTCGGAGCTGGGCACGGCCAGCACCTTGTAATCGTTGAGTCCGCGGTCGGTCATTTTGAACAGGCCGATGGGACGGGCCTCGATGAGGCAGCCGGAGAAGGTCGGCTCGTTGACCATGACGATGATGTCCAACGGGTCGCCGTCCTCCGCGAGGGTTTGGGGAATGAAGCCGTAGTCGCCGGGGTAGTGCAGCGAAGAGTAGAGATAGCGGTCCAAGCGCAGCAGTCCGGTCTCCTTGTCCACCTCGAACTTGCTGCGGCGACCTTTGGGAATCTCGACGATGACATGCACCACCGAAGGCACGCTTGGCCCAGGGGGAACGCTGGTGTAAGGGTTGACGACATTGGTCACCCCTTTGGCGGCGAGCTTGCGACGAAGAAATTGGGCTTGTGGCGGCATGATGATCCTTGGCATGGTTTAAGTGAACAAACCGAGAGGCCCCAAGAGGCTTTCAAAGGGTCAACGGCTTGTCAATCATATCGACCAATTCAAGAGATGTTCCAATCTGTGAATTCAGGTGAGTGCGGCAATGACGGGGGCGTACAATGGTGGCCTTATCCCGCGATGGCCTTTTTGGAGTTTAGCCATGTCTTGGACGTTGACCTTGGCGTCGGTTGATGAGGCCGTGGCTGTGCTGTTTTGCGCCATGGTTCCCGTGGCGGCTTTGATGATCGCCTTGGTGGTGATGGCCTTGACGGCGCTGCGGCGGGTC
>JBBRGB010000125.1:0-10209 GCA_038241095.1 Phycisphaerales bacterium | reverse complement strand
GCCGTGGCGTATCTCACCAGCGACGACGCCGGCTACATCACCGGCCAAACCATCACCGTAGATGGCGGCATGACAATGTGCTGAAAAACGCGGTACGGCACGAACGATTAACGGATGACCATTGCGCCCAACGCGGGTCTCTTCCCCTCAAGACTCATACCTCAAGACTCAAGACTCTCCCCGTGTTCTCCTACCCCCGCCGATGCCGACTCTCGGGTGCCCGTCAATACGACGCGGTGTTCGCCGGCAAAGTGCGACGGCATCAAGGGCCACTGACGGTCTGGGGCATACCCAACGCCTTGGGTCACAGCCGCTTGGGCCTCTCCGTTTCCCGCCGGGTGGGCAACAACGTCCAACGCAATCGCGTCAAGCGCTTGTTGCGTGAAGCGTTTCGTTTGAATCAGGGCCAGTTCGGCGGGGGCTATGATTTGGTGATCGTGGTGCGGCCCCATGAGTTCTTGAAAATGGAAAGATATGGGGAATTGCTGGTTGAAGCGGTGGCGGGGGTGGATCGAGTCTGGCGGGGGGGGAAGGATGACAAGGTGAAAGGGTGAGGGGGTGAGGGGGAAGATCGCGGAGCGCTAAACGGCAAGCCTGAATTGGGGCGGCAAGTTGGGAGCGGGCCGGTGCGGGGGAATGGATGGTTGTGATGAAACGGGTGCTTATATTTTTCGTGATTCTCTACCGCGCCACGCTGGGGTGGTTTCTTGGCGGGCATTGCCGCTTTCACCCTACGTGCAGCCAATACATGATCGACTCCATCGAAAAATACGGCCCGCTGTCGGGCACATGGCGGGGCCTCAAACGCATCGCCCGCTGTCACCCCTTCGGTGGCCGCGACCACGATCCGGCGTGATTCGTTGCCCGAAACGTAACTTTTATGCAAGCCCACAGATGCCGTCGCCGCGACGGCTTCTGTGGGATGACCAACGACCACCTTCGATCCAACACGCCGGCTGACGCCCGCCGCTAAAATACGCAACCCTCACGACCTCACCTCTTGATCCCGCTTCCCGCGGCATAAGATAAAGCGATGGCATTCTTCACCGAACTGCGACATCGTCTGACCATGCTCTTTTCCCAGCCACGCAGTGAGTTGGGCCGGTGGCAGCGAAGGTTTGTTTTTCTCATCGAACTGCTGGCGCACTGCGGCCGCAAACTTATCCGCGACCGGGCCGAGGAAATGGCCGCAGCCCTGACCTATCGCACCATCTTCAGCCTCATCCCGCTGTTCGTGTTGGGGTTGGTGGTCTTCCGCGCCTTTGGCGGTCTCGATGACATTCAAGGCAAGCTTTACGACCCCATGTACCGCTTCTTTGGCGTGCCGGAAACAAGTTATGTCGATGATGTGCGGCCTGGCGAGCGGGTGGTGATTGAGGTGCCTGATCCGAAGAAAGAAGTCGAAGAGGAAGCTGTCAAACAGGAAAAGAAAGCCGCTGGCGTGGAGCCGACGCCGGCTGAAAAAGCCGCGGGGCAACAGGAGCAGCGCGAAGTTCGCGCCAGTATTCGCCGTGCGTTGACGGAGGTGACTTCCAAGGTCGCCAATCTCAGTTTCGCCAGCATCGGTGCGGTGGGTGTGGTGCTGTTTCTTTACGCGGGCATCGGCTTGGTGCTGTCGATGGAGTACGATTTCAACATCATTCTTCAAGCTCCGACGAGCCGCCCGTGGCACATCCGCATTCCGATTCACTGGTCGATCATCACTCTGGGCACGGGTCTGTTGGCGTTGTCGCTTTATCTGACGGGCCGGTTCGTGGACTGGGCGGGCCAGTTGGGTGTCTGGTCGGAGATGCTGCCGGTGATGAGCCGGTTTCTAGCGTTCTTGGCCAGTTGGGTGATGCTGATGCTGCTTTACGTGCTGATGCCCAACACCAAGGTTCATTTCCGCAGCGCCCTCTACGGCAGTCTGGTGGCGGCGATTTTGTGGGAGGTCGCCAAGTTCGGCTTCCAGATTTACGTCAAACACGCTCTGCCCTATTCCGCGCTCTACGGCTCACTGGGCCTCATCCCGCTGTTTCTCTTTTGGGTTTACATCTCCTGGGTCATCGTGCTCTTCGGGTTGGAGTTGACCGCGGCCATTCAGACCACTCATGCCACGTTTGATCATCCCAAGGAGGAGCCGTCCGCGGGGCTGCCCGGCGACCCTGATTTGCTCTTGCCGATTCTGGCGCAGATCGGCCGGGCGTTTACCGAGGGCAAAACGGTGGGGCGGCAAGCACTGGCGGAGCGGCTGAACCTGCCGGCGCGTCTCATCAACGACTTTTCATGCGAGCTTGAAAAAGCGGGGCTGATTCACTGCGTCGCCAGTGAGGATGGCGACACAGGTTACGCCTTGGCCTTGCCACCCGACCGCATCCGCATCGCCACGGTTTTGGAATTGGGCCAACGCATGTTGCCCGAAGCGTCCAACGGAGGCGATGACGCTTGGCGTTGCATGGCGCAACTCAAAGCTGCGCAACGGGAACGCGCTGGAGACTCCACCTTGGCGCGGGTGCTGGAAAGTTCAGATATTTAGCCGTCGGCTCTGATCCGTCGGGGGCCAAGCACTTTTCATTCCGTCGCAGCTAGGCTGCCGCCGTTGGCGTAAAGGGCGATGTTGGTCAGCAGTTGCAAGGCCGACTCCGGGGAGTAGCCGTTGATGCCCCAGTAGCGGACATCCAAAGCACCCAGGGAGAGGTCTTCTTCGCTGATGAGCACGGCCGGGCGGTTGTTGACGTAGAAAGCCGCCAGCCGGGGACGGCGGGTTTTGAAGGTGACATTTAGCACGGAGTAGCGACGGTAATCGACCTGCGAGACGTCATAACCTCCGGTCAAACCCGCGCCGGAGATCAACGGGTGATCGGGCGGCAGTGCCACGTTGTCACCGGCCTGCAAGACGTCACGCAGTTGCTTCTTAATCGACTCGGCAAAACCACCTTTGCCTCCGACCTGTTCGACCAGGATCGTGCCGCCCCGCTGGGCGTACTGCTTGATGGCGGCGGCTTGGGCGTCGCTCAGGGTCAGCGCTTCGACGCCGGTGAGGTGGATGAGCTTGACGTCACTCTTGCCGATCTCCGCCAAGTCCAGCACCGGGGGCGGTTCGGTTTTTTCATCATCCTTTTTCTTGTCGTCTTTCTTGTCGCTCTTTTTGTCGCCCTTCTTGTTGTCCTTTTTTCCATCCTTTTTGACGTCGTCTTGGACTTTGGCTTCGGGTTGGGCGGGCTTTTCCCCGGGGCGAATGATGCCGTCGTCCGTGGGAATCAGGTCCAGTCCCGCACGGTTGAAGACCCGCGTGCCCCAAGCCTTGGCCACGCCCGGCTCGATGAGCCAGTTGCCTTCATAGCGCGCCCGGCCCAGCACCATTTCATCCCCGGCTTTCTTCTGTTCCCGCGTTTCGACCCGCGGCACCAGCCGGTTTTCCAACACGCCGCGATCCGTGGCGTACACAAACAGGTTGACGGCGAAGTCCCACGGCACACCCTCCTGCCGCGTCTCGGACTGCCAGGAATAACCGAAGTCGCGCAGAGGCATGACGATCAGGTCCCGCGCCCCGTTGCTGAGGGTGCGCACTTGACCCGCGTTGCCGGGACCCATGCTGTCGTGGCCTTTGAAGAGCGGGTGATCTTCACTCAGCGTACGCCACTTGAGGTTGGGGTACATCTCCTCGCCCAGTTTGATCATTGAACTGGTGAAGGCCTGCGAAGCGCCATCGGGGTTGGCCAGCAGCAGACCGCCGGCGTCGAGATAAGCCTTGAGCTTGGCCTTGTGCTCATCGCTCAATTCCACCCGTTGTTCAGAGGAGAGAAAGAGAATCGGCGTGGAACGCAGTTCCGCCACCGGGCGATCCAGTCCCAGCACCTGCCAGTTGAGTTCACCCTCGCGGTAATCCGAGAGGAACTGGTTGAGGAAGTAGATGTCGTTGGGGTGGTTGTTCCAGTTGGTGCCGTCGATTTGGAGTTTGGTGATCCAGACGGGCACCCGGCCACGGGAGAGGAACATGAGGGCAAAGGCGGTGTCGGGGCCGTCACCAACCTTGCCGCCTTTGAGTTTGCGAAGGATGACCGAAGCCCCCGATTCATACCAGTCCTTGTTGTTGTAGTACTTGTAACCCAGCGCCAAGGCAACGCGTTCCATGCCGTAGAGATAATAAATGTGCTGCCCACCGCCAGGGCTTTTGTCGGCCACGAAGTTCTTGTTAAGCCACTCCAGTCCGCGGTCAATGGATTTGGTGATGGCGGCATTGGCCGTGGGGGTGCGGCGATAGACTTCCTGTTGCGCGACCGAGAGGGCGGTGAGTCCCGCGGCGACCATCGATCCGCGGCTTTCTTCCTTCTTGTCGTTATAGCCCCAACCCCCGTCGTCTTGTTGCGTCTTAATCCAGTGATCCGACACTTCCTGCCACGACCATTCGCTGGGCCGCACCTGACGCTTGGCGCCTTCCCACATGCCCAGCAGAGCGTACTGCATGGTGCTGTGATCCCAGCTCTTTTCCTTCTTAAGCTCGTAGTGAATGGTGGTGTCGCGGTTGGCGGCCATGACCAGCCGAGTCACGTCGGCGTCCAAGAGCGGCTTGAAGGAATCGGGCAAATGGCTCCAGACGTGGCAACGCAGACCGGTGGTATAGGTTCCCTTGGGCTCGTTGGCGCGGATGTAGGCGATGGCCTTGGAAAGTTCGGGCCGCTGGTAGCTTTCGCCGGAGTAGATCAGGGCCGTGACCACCAGAGCGGTGGGCCCGGTGATTTCACGGTCGTTGCCCTGGCCGTGCAACTTGTCCCAACTGCCCGTGGCCTTGTCTTGCTCGCCGTAGAGGTAATCCTGCATCTGCTTGATGGCTTTGCCGATTTCCTCATCGGTGACGGCCAAGGCGGGTCCGCCCGCGGCGGAGAAAATGACAAGCAGCGCGATGACAAGAGCGGAAAGTCGGTTCAACATGCGCGGCCTCGCATCAAAAGGGTTTAACAGGAGTTGTTTCATTATACGACTTGACATCGGATGCGGGGGATTGATTGATGCCGATCCCACAGAAGAGCCGCTGCGGCGACTCATCTGTGGGCTTTGAGGACGGCGTGGTGTTCGTCCCGCCGTGATACGATGCCGCCGAGTTATGGGCAAAATCTTTCTTCGTGAAACGCCGCTGATGCACCGCGACCTGTCGCCCCAGGTGCGCTTGCGCATCATCCTTTGGCGGTTGCTGACCCTGGGCGTCGCCGCCACCCTCATCGTTTTGGCGCGTGGGTTTCCCGAACACCCCTTTTCCAAGCCCGTGGCCGTCATCCTTGGCCGCTTCAACATCCAAGTGGGCATCCTCTACTTCAACCATCTGCTGCAATTCGCCTGCTTTGTCATCTACAACCTGGACTTCTGGGGCAGCTACCGCGCCGGTCGCCTGGCGGCTACGGGTTCACGCCCCGACTGGCTCGACGGCTCGCTCTCCGCGATGGGACTGCTCATGGCGGTCTGCTTCGTGTTGGGCTTCGGCCTCTGGACTTGGGCGGTCTTCGAGGTCGTGCTGGTCATCTTCCTGATGATGGAACTCTGGCGCTTCAACGTCGGCCTGTCGCGCAAGCTGCGCCGGCCCGGCCTGATGCTGCCGATGTCCTTCATCACCTTGATCGCCGTGGCCACGCCCATCCTCAAAGTTCCCTTGGCCATCGCGCCGGGCACGGAACTTTCCTGGCTTGACGCCCTGTTCACCATCACCAGTGCCGCCTGCGTCACCGGGCTGATCGTCCAAGACACCGCCACCCATTTCACGCCCTTTGGCCAGGCCGTCATCGCCGTGGTTATCCAAGTCGGCGGACTGGGAATGATCATCTTCGGCACCGTGGTGGCGGCCTTGGTCGGCGACCGCATGTCGCTATCGGAAAATCTCTCCCTTTCCGCGGCCTTGAACGGCCAACCGCTTTCACGCCTCCAAGGCCTCGTCCGCCTCATCGTCGGCAGCACCCTGCTCATCGAACTCATCGGCGCGGCCTTGCTCCTGCCCATGTGGGACGGCCCGCTGGGAATCGATCAACGCATCGGCCTATCGCTCTTCCACTCCGTCAGCGCCTTTTGCAACGCCGGCTTCGCCCTCTACACCGACAGCATGATTCCCTATCGCTACGCCCCGTTGCTGCATCTGGTGCTGGGGCCGTTGATCGTGCTGGGCGGGCTGGGTTTTCCCGTTCTCGACAACCTGTTTCGCATTCTGCGCTGGCGTATCGTGCAACGCTTGGCACCGCGGAGCATCCGTGAAGCGCGCCGGCCCAACAGTTTGGCCGACAGTCGGTTGAGCCTGCACAGCAAGCTGGTGTTGAGCACCACGCTGGGTTTGTATCTCTTTGGCGTGGTCTTTCTCTCCGTGGCGCAGTTTCGTCCGTATCTCGACCCCTTGACGATGGAACAGCCCGTGCCCATCGCCCAGGTGCCAGCACTGAAACCGCTGACCACGCACCGTGTCGCAGCCGTACTGGTGGATGCCAGTTTCCAGTCCATCACCGCCCGCACCGCCGGCTTCAACTCCATGCCCATGGAGGAAATTCGCTCCGGCGGCAACTTCACCCTCATGGGCTTGATGATGGTCGGCGCTTCGCCCGGCGGCACCGGTGGCGGGGCCAAGACGACCACCTTGGCGCTCTTGCTTCTGAGCGTTGTGGCCACTTTGAAGGCTCGCAACAGCGTCGAAGCCTACGGCCGGCGCATCAGCGATGTGCTGCTGCGCCAAGCCGCCACCCTGGCCGGCTGCTACATCGTGCTCGTCGGGGCCAGCACTTTTCTGCTGTCGCTCAGCGAGCCGTACCCCTTCATCGCGCTCTTCTTTGAAAGCATCAGTGCCGCGACGACCACGGGGCTGTCGATGCTCAAGAGCGATGAAGTGCTCAGTTCCTTTGGTAAGTCGGTCATCATCGCCACGATGTACCTCGGCCGCGTGGGGCCGCTGTCACTGTTGGGCGCGTTGGTCTTCTCCACGCTCCCGCCCAGGCCGTATCAATTCCCGCAGGAAGACGTGCTGGTGGGGTGAACACCGGTTTCAACTCAAGCCCACGGATGAAGTCGCGGCTTTGAGCGACTTCTTCCGTGGGATGGACGCACGCGAAAAAATGGAAGACGCGCAGCGGGGACGCTGCGGCTACGAGTCAGAGGCAGTCTCAATCTTCAAATCTCAAGCCTCAAGCCTTCCTCAATAACTGTGTTCGCCAATCTGCACTTTGCCGCGGAAGGTCCAGTAAATGATCCCCGTGTAAGCCAGCACAAACGGCATGCCCACCGCGGCGATGATGGCCATGATCGAGAGCGTTTTGGACGAACTCGCCGCGTTATAGATCGTCAGGCTGTAACCCCCGGTCTCACTGTTGGACACGAGGTTGGGAAACAGCGCCACGCCCAGCAGGAACACAAAGGCCGCGATGGTAGCGCAAGACGAGGCGAAGGCGTAGCCCGGCATTCGCTTGAAAATGGCGCGGGGGATGTTGGCGATGGCCAGGATGTTGAGCAGCACCACCACCCACATCCACGGGTGGGCGCGGAAGTTGTCCAAGGCGCGGGGGATCGTCGCTAGGGTGACGATGGTGGTGAACATGTAGAGGACGAGGAAGAAGCCGAAGGTGCGCCACATCCAGCCGTGGAGGCGTTCTTGGAGGTCGCCTTCGGTTTTGAGGTAGAGATAGATCGAGCCGTGCATGAGGAACATGGCGATGACCAGCAGGCCCACGAGGATGGGGTAGAAGGTGAGTTGGTCCAAGAGGGTGCCGGTGAACACGCCGCGGTTGTTCAAGGGGATGCCCAGCATGGCGTTGCCCACGGCCACGCCAAAGAGCAGCGTCGCCAAGCCGCTGGAGGCGAAGAAGCCGAAGTCCCAGGCGCGGCGCCAGGCCGGGCTATGCATCTTGCTTCTGAACTCCAGTGACACAGCCCGCATGATTAGCGCGAAGAGCAGCGCCATGAAAGCGATGTAGAAGCCGGAGAAGACGGTGGCGTAGGCTTCGGGGAAGGCTGCGAAGAGCGCTCCGCCGAAGGTGACAAGCCAGACCTCGTTGCCGTCCCACAGCGGGCCGATGGAGTTGACGACGATGCGTCGCTCGTTATCGTTGCGGGCCACGAAGTGCAGCATCCCCACGCCCAGGTCAAAGCCATCAAGGATGGCGTACCCGGCCAGGAGAATGCCCAAGAGGATGAACCAGAGAATGTGAAGGTCCATGAGGGGGATCCTTAGTCTTGAGACTTGAGTCTTGAGTCTTGAGGTTTGGAATTGCGGGTTGTTGACGCGGGGTGGGCAGAAGCACCACTAAGGGTCTTTGGACGAGTAGTGGCAAATGATTCCATGGCGCGGATCAGGCCGCTGAGTGTTCGGGCGGTTTCGTCGGCCAAAACCACGATGGGTTCGGTATGCTGGGGTGTGACGAAGTTGAGGCGGGGTGCCAAATCGACGTAATAGATCACTTCCCGCAACGAGCCAAACGCGATGTTCAGAAAGCTGATGAACTCGGGCTGGGTGCGTCGAGCGCATCCTTCGACGATGTTGGCGGGCACTGACACCGCGGCGCGACGGAGTTGGGAAGTCAGGCCAAACATCTCCCGTTTGGGAAAACCCTGAGTCAAACGATACACCTCAACGACCAGCCGGTCGGCAAGGGTAAACGCGGTTAACTTGCGATGGTCCCGACTCACGTAAACACCTCGATAATCCTCGGGCCACAACTCTGAACCTCAAGACTCAAGACTCAGGACGCAAGACTTTTCTTTTCGTGGCTAACGCGCTCACTGGCCGCGTCCATCACGTTGTCGAAGCGCGTTGTCCGCTCCACCACCACGCCTTCCGGGCCTTGCTGGATTTTGTGGTTGAGGACGAAAATCCAGACGGCAAAGAGCAGCGAGTAGATGCAGCCGAACATGATGATCGAGCCGAGCACTTCGGGGGCTTTGACTACTTCGGAGACCGCGTCGGCGGTGCGCAGGCCACCGCTGATGATGCCATCGGTTCCGACGGTGGGATAGACGATCCACGGTTGCCGGCCAACTTCCGCCGCCATCCAGCCCAACTCGTTGGCCGCAAACGCCAGCAGCACCGCAAACACGAAGCACCACATCAGCCAGCGCTTGTCAAACAGGCTTTGCCGCCAACGCAGGAACAACGCCAAGAGCGTCATGGCGATAAACAGAAAGCCGATGCCCACCATGATGTGATAGCTCTGAAAGCTGATCCAGACCGGCGGCTTGCCCCAGTCCTTTTCCAACTGGTCAAAGCCCTTGACCTCCCCCGCCGTGTCACCGTGCAAGAGCCAACTCAACATGCCGGGCATCTTCACGCCCCACTTCACCGTCCCCGTCGCGTCATCGGGCCAGCCGAACAAATACAGCCCGGCATTGCTCTCCGTGTGATATTGCGCCTCGAAAGCGGCGAGTTTGGCGGGTTGATGTTGATAGACGTTCTTGGCCTGTAAATCACCCGACACCCCCTGCGCCAGGCTCGCCAGTGCCGCCAGCATCAAGGCACCGGTGAAGGATCGCTTGGCGAACTCGACGTGGCGATTTTTCAAGATGTACCAGGCGCTGATGCTCATGATGAAAAACGCGCCGAGCACAAATGCGCCCAGTAGGACATGCGTCAGCCGATGCACGGATGAAGGGTTGAAGACCAAGGCCCAGAAATCGACGATCTCGGCCCGTTGATAGGTCACGCCGTTGATGACCTGATCCACGATGTGATGCCCCGCCGGGGTCTGCTGCCAACTGTTGGCCACGGTGATCCAGACCGCACTGAAGATCGACCCCAGCGAAACCATGACGGTGGCAAAGAAGTGGAAGCCGGCGCTGACCCGATCCCAGCCGAAAACCAGCACCGCCAGAAACCCGCTTTCCAAGAAGAAGGCGAAGATGCCCTCGGCGGCCAGCGCCGAGCCAAACACATCGCCCACGAAGCGGGAATAGACCGCCCAGTTGGTGCCGAACTGGAACTCCATGACGATGCCGGTGGCCACGCCGATGGCGAAGTTGAGGGCGAAGATTTTGGTCCAGAACTTGGCCGCAGCCTCGTAAATCGGTTGCCGTTTCCAGAGGTACATGCCCTCGAGATAGACCAACACGATCCCCATGCCGATGGTCAGCGGCGGGAAGATGTAGTGGAACATGATCGTCAGGGCGAATTGCAGACGCGACAGAAAGACGACATCCATCGTGGTGGCTCCGAGTGGAGATTTCAACGCCGCGTGTGTCCATTGATGCGGTGACAATCAAAAGACCGATACGGCT
>JBBRGB010000124.1:0-10240 GCA_038241095.1 Phycisphaerales bacterium | reverse complement strand
GGGCCGCATTTTGTCGGGCACATGGTGGAGGCTTCGACGGCCGTGGGGCTGGCCGGTGAGCATGGCGAAACGGGACACGCGATGATGATGGTGATGGGGCTGGAACTGCACACCTTCATGATGGTGTTGAGCGGCATTATTTCGCTCTTGGGCATCGGCTTGGCGGCTTATTTCCACTGGTTAAACCGTCCCGCCGCCGACCGCTTGGCGCGCGACTTCCCCGCCTTGGTGCGAACCTTGGCCAATAAGTACTACATCGACGAACTCAACGACGCCTTGATCGTCCGGCCCCTGCGGATGCTCGGCGAATTGTTCTTCATCATCGACCGCATGGTGATCGACGGCCTGGTGACGGTCGTGGGCCTGGCGCCGCGGGCCTTGGGCTACAGCTTCGGGCGCTCGCAACAGGGCGTGCTGCAAGGCTACGGCTTGGGCATGGCCGCGGGCGTCACCGTGGTGGCGCTGCTGGTCGCTTGGGCGACATGGTGAGACGTGACCGTCATTCTTTATTTGATGAATTGAACACGAAGACACGAAGACACGAAGACGCGAAGGATACAGCCGAGCAATAAAAATAATTCGATTTTCTTTTTCTTCTTCGTGTCCCTTCGTGACTTCGTGACTTCGTGTTATCGAAAAATGAAGCAAGGCAACGCAAGCCCACAGAAACGCAAACGAACAAAACGATGTCCCCCTACGCCTCCCTTATTCCGCTGCTGTTGATCCTGCCCATCTTGGGCGGGGTGTCCATTGCCATCCTGCCCCGCGGTCGGCAAATCAGCGTCCGTAACTTCGCCCTGCTCAACACGCTCTTCACCTTCGGCGTGTCGGTCTTTCTGGCGTGGAATTACGACTGGACCCGCACCGACGCCACCCAACTGGCCAGTGCCGTCCCTTGGGTCCAAGCCTTCGGTTTGAGCTTCGCTTTCGCCCTGCGCGACAGCGTGTCGCTCTGGCTGGTGCTGCTCACGACGTTTCTCATGCCCCTGATCATGCTGGGCAGTTTCTCGGCCATCAAAGAACGCACCAAGGAGTTTTACGTCTGGCTACTGCTCTTGCAGACGGCCATGCTCGGCACCTTCGTCGCCACCGATCTGATCTTCTTCTACATCTGCTTCGAGTTCACCCTCGTTCCGCTCTATTTCCTCATCGGCATCTTCGGTTCGACGCAACGGCTCAAGGCGGCGCGGGTGTTCTTCCTCTATACCTTCACCGGCTCCATGCTCACCTTCGCCGGCGTGCTTTACGTCGCCTGGTGGCACAGCTACCTCTACGGCTCCTGGACGTTCGACATCCCCACCCTCATCGCCAGCGCCGCAACAGAAATGAGCCTCACCCAACAGACCTGGGTGTTGCTGGCGCTCTTGGCGGGCTTCGCCGTCAAGGTGCCACTCTTCCCCTTCCACACTTGGCTGCCTCTGGCGCACACCGAGGCCCCGACCGCCGGTTCGGTCATCCTCGCCGGCGTACTGCTCAAACTCGGCACCTACGGCATCTACCGCCTAGCCATTCCCATGACGCCCGCGGCCGTTGCCCACTACGCCTACCCCATCGCCATTCTCGCCATCATCGGCATCCTCTACACCGCGCTAATCTGCTGGGTGCAGAAGGACATCAAAAAGCTCATCGCCTATTCCTCCGTCTCCCACCTGGGCTTCTGTGTGCTGGGCCTCTTCGCCTTAAACGTCATCGGCGGCACCGGCTCGGTCATGTACATGATCAACCACGGCCTATCGACCGGGGCGCTGTTCCTCTGCGTGGGCATGATCTACGAACGCTTCCACACCCGCGAAATGGCGCAAATGGGCGGCCTTGGCCGGGTCATGCCGGTCTGGGGCTTCTTCATGGTTTTCTTCAGCCTCGCCAGCGTCGGCCTGCCGGGCTTGAACGGTTTTGTGGGCGAGTTCCTTTCGCTCTTGGGCGCTTTCCAAGCCAAGGATGTGCTGGGCGGCGGATCGCTGTTGCACAGCGGCACACTGGCGGGCATCGCGGGCCTGGGCATGATCTTCGGGGCGATTTACATCCTCTACATGGTGGGCAAGGTGGTCTTCGGGCCGACGAAGATTCCGGTTCAACACGGTCATGGCGAATCCGGGGGCGGGGGCAAATCCGGGGGCGGGGGCGACGCGCCGCCTGAGCATCTGACCGCCAGCGGTCATCATGCCCACCACCATCACGCCCACGTCAGCGACCTGAACTTCCGTGAGATCATCACGCTTATCCCGCTGGCCATTGCCTGCTTGGTGCTGGGCCTCTATCCGCAGCCAGTGTTGCGTTCGCTGGAAGCACCGGTGACGGCGACGATGCAAAGCGCCGCGGCCCACGTGGTGGCCATGCGAGCCCCAGCCGTCACGGACGACCAGCCTTCACTTACCCTCGCCACCAGCCTCCCCGCGGAGGTCAAAACCCATGAATGATGTGCTGACCAAACTGCTGGGCATCTGGCCCGAAATCGCCTTGGCCACCGGGGCCTGTTTCTGCCTGCTCCTGGGTCTCTGGCCCGCCGCGGCCATGCGCCGCTTGACGGTCTGGGTCGCGGGCCTGGCGCTGGTGGTCGCCGGGCTGCTGACCGTGGGGCAGATGACCGCTTGGTTCACCGACTTCGCCGCCAACCACTTGGCCAACGCGCTGACCATCACCACCTTCACCAAGCTGGCGGTGGTGGTCGTGGGCATCCTTCTGTTGGGTGTGGCGGCTGGCGTGCCTGACAGCATCCCCCAGATCGCCGCCGCCGACCGCCTCAGCGGCAAGCGTTTCGAGCCGGGCGATGTCTATCGCGGCGAGTTCTTCGCCTTCTTCCTGCTCTCCCTGACGGGCGTGATGCTCACCGCCGGGGCCGGTGACCTCGTTTGGCTCTTCCTAGCGTTGGAACTCACCAGCCTGCCGACCTACGTCATGGTCGCCACCTCCAAACCCAGCCTTGCCGCCAAGGAAGCGGCAGTCAAGTATTTCTTCCTGGGTGCTTTGGCCGCGGCCATTTTCCTCTACGGCTTCGCCCTGATCTACGGCGCCACCGGCCTGACGGACTTCGCCGGCATCGCCGCCCACATTCAGGCCAAGGGGCTTTCGCCCTTGATGCTCACGGGGCTGGTGCTGGCGGTGGTGGGCATCGCCTTTAAGATCGCCGCCGTGCCCATGCACTTTTACGCCGCGGATGTGTACCAAGGTGCCGCCACGCCCGTCACCGCGTTTCTCGCCTTCGTGCCCAAGACCGCCGGCTTCGTCGCCCTAGTCACCCTGCTCAATTTGGCCCGCGTCGATGCCGCCGGGCACTTGCCCCAAGCCTTGGTCTGGCTGCTGTGGATCATCGCGGCCCTGACCATGACCATCGGCAACACCCTGGGCCTCATGCAGTCCAGCGTCAAGCGCGTCCTGGCCTACAGCTCCATCGCCCACAGCGGTTACATGCTCGTGGGCCTCATCGTCGGCGTCGGTGGCCCCGAAGCCCGGCTGGGCAACGGCATCGCCGCCGTGCTCTTCTACCTCGTGGCCTACGGCTTGGCGACCTTGGCCGCCTTCGCCGTGCTAGGCTGCGTGCGCGTCAACGGCAGGGAGGCGGATTCCTTCGCCGATCTCCACGGCCTCTCCCGCAGGCAACCCGTTCTTGCCGCCATCATGCTCATCAGCCTGCTTTCGCTCATCGGCCTACCGCCGATGGTCGGCTTCCTGGGCAAAATCTATCTCTTCGGCTCCGCCCTGGCCGCGGCGGGTGACAACCAGCCCGAGATGCTCTGGCTGGTCATCATCGCCGTGGTCAACAGCGCCATCAGTGCCGTCTATTACCTCCGCATCATCGGGGCCTGCTACTTCGTCCACGACGGCGTCGACGCCACCCCCGGTTCCACCGCCACCACCGCCCCCCCCGGAACCCCCGGTTCCCCCGCCGAAATGGAAACGCCGTCACTGACCGGCCGCATCGCCGCCGCCGGCATCGCCGCGGCTCTGGCCTTGGTGCTGGGCGTCGCCGGCGGCCCCTTGGTGGACTTGGCCCGCGACGCCGCCAAGCCCCGCATCGCCGAAGCCTCTCCCGCCGACCAACCCTCCGCGGTGGCACGGGGTGATGTGACCGCCCATCAACCGTGAATCGCGGGCAAAGATTCCCCAACCACCTCCAATCCCATCAAGATGTCGCCCCTGTGCAATGGCCCCGTTTACCCGATTCGGAAATGACTGATTCGCACAAACCCTCGCCGCGCGGTACAATCCCATTTTCCGTCAGGGCAAGGCTCCTCCCAGTGTGGTGAAGCCGTCATTGACGGGGTGTAGCTCAGTTTGGTAGAGCGCTTCGTTCGGGACGAAGAGGCCGCAGGTTCAAATCCTGTCACCCCGATTTTTCCGCAAAAAGGGCCGTTCGACTAGAAAGTCGAACGGCCCTTGTTTTTGTCAACCTTAGACTTTTGTCCCTCACCTTGCGGTTCAAACTCGCCATCTCCAGCAACTCCCGTTTTCGGTGCAAGGTTGAACCGCGCCAGATTTCCAGTAAATTCCGGATGAAGTCGAACACCGCCAAGGCCGTTTGCCGAAAGCGGGATCAAACTCGTCGGCATCGTCAAGCTGGCGCTGCACATCCTCGATCTGCGATTTGAGGTCGGCTGATTTCAACTGGAACGTCGGCTCGTCGATGGCACCACCCAAGTAGCCGTTGATCAGCCGCTCCTGCATCTTCGTCAGTTCGGGGCGGCGTTTGGTCAGCATCTTGCCACGCATGGCGGTGGTGGAGCCGAGCGAGGCTCGTGGGCCAGCCCTGTCGTACCTTCTCGTCGATACCCTTGATGAACCCGGTGCGCCTGTTGTCCGAGTAGTGCCGCGCCCCGCCGCCATCACGTTGAAGGACAACGCGCCGGCAGCACCGGGGCCGAATTGGTTCTGGTTGGCCCAAACGTCCACCGATGCACCATGCCCGCCCCCTCGGCGGCTCCGAGCATCCTCCGCGCTGCGGCCTCCGACATGCCGTTGGCCTTGGCATCGAGCAGCACTCAGTCACGTTTCACAGTGAACTACTTTTTTGATAATTCCGGCATTCTGAACTTCGCGGCCCTCTCGTTTCTTCGCGCCTTGGCGTTAAAAACGAATTAACAAACAGCCGCCAAGCCGCGCTTCACTCCCCCGAATCCAGCACCGCCATGAAGGCTTCCTGCGGGATGTCCACGCTGCCGACGCGCTTCATCCGCTTCTTGCCTTCCTTCTGCTTTTCCAGCAGTTTCCGCTTGCGCGACACGTCCCCGCCGTAGCACTTGGCCGTGACGTTCTTGCCCACGCTCTTGATCGTCTCCCGCGCCACCACCTTGCCGCCGATGGCCGCCTGCAAAGGAATCTCAAAAAGATGACGGTCGATTTCCTTCTTCAACCGCACCAGCACCGTCCGCCCGCGATGCTCGGCCTTGTCCCGATGCACGATCATCGCCAAGGCATCGACAGCCTTGCCGTTGACCAAAATATCGAGCTTCACCAGCCAATCCTCACGGAAACCAATCAGCTCGTAATCCATCGTCCCGTAACCGCGGGTCATGGACTTGAGCTTGTCGTAAAAGTCGAAAATGATTTCCGACAGCGGCAACTCGTACTCGATCATCTGCCTTGTTTCAGAGAGAAAGTTCTGCTTCTTGTACGTGCCCCGTCGGGTTTCGCAGAGCTTCATCACATCGCCGATGGCTTCGTTGGGAAGGATGAACTCCACCCGCACGATCGGCTCACGAATCTCCCGCACCTGCGACAAATCCGGCAAGTCCGCGGGGTTGGTGATCTGAATCACTTCGCCGTTGCTCTTGAGCACCTCGAAGGTCACCGTCGGGGCCGTCTGCACGATGCTCACCAGTCCCTCGCGTTCGAGGCGTTCCTGGATGATGTCCATGTGCAACATGCCCAGGAAGCCGCAGCGGAAGCCGAAGCCCAGGGCGTCGCTGTTCTGCGGAGCGTAGGTGAAGGAGGCGTCGTTTAAGTGCAGCCGCTCGATGGCATCGCGGAGCTGGTCGAAGGAGGTTTCGCCCACGGGGTAGAAGTCGCAGAAGACCATCCGCTGCGGCTCCTTGTAGCCGGGCAGCGCCGTGGCGGCGGGGTGGGCGTCCAAGGTGATGGTGTCGCCGATGCTCACATCGTCGAGCGTCTTGATCGCCGCGACGAAATAGCCCACGTCCCCGGCCTCAAACGGCTCCTTAATGGGCGTCATCTTGGGCGTGAACTTACCCATCTCCGTGATGTTCCACGTCGAGCCTAGCCGCATCATCCGCACCCGGTCGCCCAGCGCCAGCCTGCCGCTGTACATGCGGAAGTAAACCACCACGCCGCGGTAATCGTCGTACTCGCTGTCGAAGATCAGCGCTTGCGTCGGAGCGCTGACTTCGCCGCGCGGGCCGGGCAAGCGCTCGCAGATGGCGTCGAGCAGTTCACGCACACCCTGGCCAGTCTTGGCCGAAACGTAAAGGCAGTCCTCGGCGGGTAGGCCCACCACATGCTCGACCTCCATCGCCACTTCGTCAGGCCGGGCCGAGGGCAGATCGACCTTGTTGATCACGGGAATGATTTCCAGCCCCGCGGCAATCGCCATGAAGGCGTTGGCCACGGTCTGCGCCTCGACGCCTTGACTGGCGTCCACCACGAGGATCGCCCCTTCGCAGGCCGCCAAGGCCCGGCTCACTTCGTAGTGAAAATCCACATGGCCCGGCGTGTCGATGAAGTTAAGCTCGTAAGGCTCGCCCTTGTACGTGTACCCCACGCTCACGGCCGAGGCCTTGATGGTGATGCCCCGCTCACGCTCCAAGTCCATGCCATCAAGAATCTGGGCCTTCATTTCCCGTTCGGAAATGGCACCGGTGAGCTGAAGCATGCGATCGGCCAGCGTGCTTTTGCCGTGGTCAATGTGGGCGATGATGCAAAAATTGCGTATCTTCATGGCGGGTCTTGGCGAGCCTAGGGCAAGCCCCGCATTCTACCGCAAAACGCCCGACCGCGAAGTCCCCGCCATCGCCTTCTCAGAGCCGAGCCGCGCAAGCCGTCGTTGCCTCGGACAACGCAAGCGAGCCAGGCCATGAGCCGCGCACGAAGTAAGCGGGATTTTTGCACTCATTGACCGGCGTGGTCACCCGCTTCGTGCGCGGCTCGATTTGTGGCGTTGTTTCCGGTAGATGCGGTTGCCCTGGGCAACGGGCCTGCCTTGGGCAAACACCTATTCAGCCCCCGGCCCCCGACTCAAACCCGCCATCGCCACCCTCGCGCGGTGACTTGCCGATGGTGCTCATAATGACAAGGACAGGCGTGGTAAGATGGTGAAATCAAGGCTGAAAGACGGGTGTTCCACAGAGCAACTTATCCCCTTTTCCGCCTTTGGGTCGGACCACTCAACTGCATCGCCACAGTCTGACCCGCAGCTTCCACCAACTGCTTTCGCTGAGTCTTGGCCTGCGCAGCAGCCTGTTTCAAGCCCGGCAGACTCGCCAGCAGCGCCTCATCGCGCGGGCCGATGTGGATGCGGGTTTACGCTTCACGTACCACCCTTTTGGTCAGCCGAACCTCACGGTCCGCCTGCTCACAGGCCTGGGCATGACTCTCTCGCCAATCCACAATCGTCTGGAGCACCCGGCTGGCATCCTGCTGACTCATCCCCATGGCCGCAAGGTCGGTGTTGGTCAGGCACAACTCCTGCCGCAGGGCCTGGGCCTGGCTCCAGACCGCCGGCGCGATGCCCCCTGCCTGGCTTTCGGTTGATGGTGCTGCGCCAGTCCCACCGGTCTGGGCCGAGGCGGTGGGGCTGGTCCCGGCCGGGTAGATGCTGCCGACGATGACAATCGCGGCAGTCACCGCGATCATTCCGCCTTGGAGCCAGTAACGCTTGATATTTGCTGACATAGTACGTTCCTTTCATTAGTGCCGGTTAGATCGACTCACTTCCATATTGCCGCCGGTAATCAGTGATGTCCCTTGTCTACCCTCGGCTCGTGGGTCATCGGCCTCTTGCCTCAGAACCAGCTGCCCACGCCACGAACCCTCAAGCTCCCGCCTTACCAGGAGGTGAATAACATGTCGCCAAATGGAGAACATCGCAATTGACACCAGAGAGAACATCTCTTCTTCCTCATATTACAGTAACGCCAAAGGCAGGGATATCATCGCGTCCCTCCATTCTGAGTCAGCCACGCAATAATCTCTTTATTCAAGTTCAAGTCCATCGCTCGTCCCAGCACTGTCTGTTGGCCTGTGTCGCGTGCATTGATGTCCGCGCCATACCGAAGCAGTAGCTCGCCCTGCTTAACTTGATCGACTTCCTGACGGTCGGCAACATTATGCAGCGGGGTTCCCCATGTTGCGAGAGCATTGGGATCGGCTCCGCCTTTGAGAAGGGCTTCCATGGCATCCAGATTGGAACCGTTCCGTACGCCGCGAACTGCCCAGACAACTTCAGGCAAAAACTGTGAATCCATGACGTCAATCGTGGCCCAATGCAGTGGCGTTTGGCCACCTTCAAACTTCGGATCAACCGAGGCTCCATGTGTCAGCAATTCCCTGATCTGATCCGCATCGCGATGATAGGCCGCGATGTGCAGAGCGGTAGCACCGCGAGCAGTGCGATCATCTGGACGGGCACCGAAGGTCAGCAGAAGTTTGGTAGTTTGAGCGCTCTTGGCTATTTGCAGGCAGGTGGCACCCTTCTGTTTCGTGTTGGCATTTGCTCCGGCCTTAAGCAATTGTTCAACGAGGGCGACATCGTCTTTCGCCACTGCCTCGAACAGTTTTGGGTTTGAGTCACTGCAGGCCGAGAGTAGGCATAGCAATGTCAATAATGCTGTCTTGCCAGACCAGCCCCCGTCCGAAACGGTAAACAGACAATAGTCAGTCATGTCGAATCTCCGATGGCGTTAATGGCAATTCAATAATGTACATCATAGAGGTGCTATGGTGATGGCGTGGTAGGAGTTGATCCCGGCGTCGGAGACGCTGGTGCAGGCCGACCGCAGGGAAGATCCTCTTCCCACTGCCATCGTTGTTTAATGTTCATTCCGGGGCCCGGAGTATTTTGGTCCGCAACAACTCCCCCAGTACCAGAATGAAAGCCCATGACATTCAAAACTCTGAACCTAACGCGGATGGTTCCGGTGGTAGAGTCGACACTTAGAACATCCCAATCGCCATAAAAGTTGCCAATATAAGCGATATCCTTTTGCGTTCCGATCGTCCCGGATGTAAGTGCACCGGCGACGTCCCTTGGACCATCAAGCCATTGACTTCCGTTCGGTCGATTGTCGATGGGGTTGCTTTTGCCCGTTACAAGGGACCCAACAAGTGGGAACGGGCCATTGGGGCTTTGTCTCGAATACTTGATTGCCTCGGTCCGTGCGTCATTGAGCGCGGCCTCTTGCTGAAGAACTCCTGTAAGGTAATCTCCCGGTCCAAATCGACGGGTTGGATAAGTAGCAGCATTCAATCCAACGCCCCCCGACGCAAAGTCGCGCAACAGGTCTTTGCCAGTTGCAGTGCTGTTGGGGGCAGCCGCCGGAAACGTACCGCCGAATACTACAAGCCGTACTGCCCCCAGATATGCCTTTCTGATCGCCGCTTGTCCAACCTGTGTCTGTGAAAGGATTGCTACTCCGGCACCACCAACAGCCCACCCTTGCCAACCGCCCCAACTCCATAGGCCCAGGGGATCGACCCCCCCGTGACTGATATGGTATGGCGCGTATTGGCTCATCCCATCCGGGTAGCCTAGCGGATCCCTCTGCATGAACCTTTCCACGCGGGTATGGAGGACACGCCGTCGATTCTGAATCAGTTCGCCTCCGGCCACATCCTCATCGTGCATGAGTCCCTGGTGCCCGAATTCGCAGAGGCCGTAGGGGCCGCCGGTGGGGCCGAGGGTGCCGCCCCCGGAATCGGGGGTCCAGCGTCGGGAGATGCTGGTTGCCGCATAGCAGTCCGGGTCGTTGGTGCCGGGTGAGAAGTAGACGGAGCGTTTGCCGTAGGGGGTGTACTCGTAGCGTTCGACGAGCTTGCCGGAAGTGTCCACCACGCCCAGGACGTTGTAGTTGGCGTCCTGCATGGGATAGAAGAAGCTTTCGCAGTCCTGCTCGCCCTCGGAAGCCGGATCATCATTCATGGCGATCTGCACGAGTTCGTCGATGTAGGTCAGGCCGCAGACCTGCTGTTTGAGGGTGTTGCCGGTGTTGTCGCGGGTTTCGAGAATGGACCAGCCGTCGCCCCCGCCCCCGGTGGCGGAGCCGTAGTAGTAGTGGTAATAGCCGCCCAGGCC
>JBBRGB010000123.1:0-10285 GCA_038241095.1 Phycisphaerales bacterium | reverse complement strand
GCCCACGGATGCCGTCTCTTTGGACGGCTTCTGTGGGATGAGCCGCCAATGTCACCGACGCATCCCACGGAACAACCCGCTCAAAGCCGCAGTTTGATCCGTGGGCTTGGGAATTACATTGCAGCGCTGGCGTCAGCGATCAGCGCGATATACTCATCCATTCGCCTTAATTCACGAGCCAGCGCCATGACCACCGCCGACGTTTCAATCTCCGACCCCACCCAAGCCGTCATGCAACGGCATGATGACTATCTCATCCACACCTATGGCCGGTACCCCATCGCCGTGGCCCGTGGTGAAGGCTGCACCCTGTGGGA
The DNA here is from genome assembly GCA_038241095.1 of Phycisphaerales bacterium. GTDB lineage: Bacteria > Planctomycetota > Phycisphaerae > Phycisphaerales > Phycisphaeraceae > JBBDMX01. The sequence continues at coordinate 9,968 of JBBRGB010000123.1, read as the reverse complement.
CGCAGATGGCAAGGAATACCTCGATCTCTTCGCGGGTTTCGGGGCCACAATCTTGGGCCACTGCCACCCCGAACTTGTCGCGGCCATCACCAAGCAGGCGCAAACCCTCTGGCATGTGGGCAACCTGCTGCACACCGAGCCGCAGACCCGCTTCGCCGAGGCGTTGGCGAATGCAGGCTTCGACGGGCAGTCCTTCTTCTGCCACTGCGGTTCGGACGCCAATGAAGCGGCCATCAAACTCGCACGGCTCTACGGGCAGGCCAATCCAGGCGAACACGGACATCGTTACAAGATCGTCACCACGCATCACAGCTTTCATGGCCGACTCTTTGGCTCCATGATGGCCACGGGGCAGGACAAAGTCCGCCACGGCTACGCACCGCTGCTCGAAGGGTTTTCCTACGTCCCTTACAACGACCTGGCCGCGATGGAAAAAGCCATCGACGACCGCACCGTCGCCTTGATGGTCGAACCGATCCAGGGCGAAGGCGGCATCAACGTGCCCGGCGATGGCTACCTGCCCGGCCTGCGGAAGCTCTGCGATGACCGCGACATGCTCCTGATCTGCGATGAGGTCTGGACCGGCTGCGGTCGCACGGGCAAATACTTCGCTTACCAACACTGGGACATCACGCCCGACATCATGACCTTGGCCAAGGGCGTCGGCGGCGGGCTGCCCGTGGGGGTGCTCAACGCCCGGCGTGAAGTTGCCAAGTATTTTGAGGCCAAGCACAACCACGGCATCGTGGCCCACGGCACCACCCTGGGCGGCAACTGTCTGTCAATGGCGGTGGCGACGAAAATCTTTGAGATCATCGCCCGCGACAACCTCTTGCAACACGCCACGCAAATGGGTCGGCATGTCAAGCAGCGGGTCGATGCCTTCGCCAAGGATTGCCCGGCTGTCAAAGAGACGCGCGGCAAGGGGCTGTTCCTGGGCATCGTCGTCGATCCAACCGCCAAGGGCGCGTGGTTCAAAACCGGCGGGGAGATCGTCAACAAGTGTCTGGAGCGCGGGCTGATGATCAATGCCACGCAGGATGTAGTGCTGCGCCTTGCGCCGCCGTTGACCGTCACGAGGGCAGAGTTGGATCGCGGCCTGGATGTGTTGTTGAACGTGATCGCCGGCAAATGAACCAAACCATGCGAGCCTTGTGGTTCACAGCCATGTTGGGGTTGACGCTGTCGCTGGCGGGCTGTCCCAGCGCGCCAAAGCCCGTGATAGACGGTCTGCCTTCGTGGTCAGAAATGGCCCCGCCGCGTGAAACGGAAGTGGACACAACCGAGCTTGGACGGGAAGCGACGAATCAGCGTTACCTCGTGCGACTGGTGCAACTAGATTTACCCATCAAGGCCGAACTGACCGCGGCACGTCAACACCTCACGCCCGCCATGACACCGGCCATGGCCGAGGTCGATCTTTGGCACGCCAACGGCCTCTTTGCCGGAACGCTGGCCGGTGAGGATTTCGAGAAGTTCATCGCCACGCTGCCTGCGGCTCCCGCCGTTCACCGCGACCGCATCGTCATGCCCGCTGGCACCGTACCCTTGCCCGTTTCGCCGCCCTTGCGCGGTGGTTCGGTGACGTTTGAAATGACCACGGTCAGCGGTTTGGAAATGGTGCAGGTCGGCAAGGGGCAGTTGCAGTTTCACCTGTCGGTTGAAGCGGTCGGGGGCGGCGGGCCTGTGGTGACGTTGACCCCGCATCACTATTTTCCCCAGCCGACCATTGAGCCGCGCTTGCCGCAGGTCAAGGCGCTGGATGGCGAGTCGTTTGAGGCCTTGGCCTTGCGGGTGACGATGGAGCCGGGGCAGGTGTTGGTGGTGGGCCTCGAACCACCCCCGCCCCCGCCCCCGGCCCCGGATGTGGCCGAACCGATGGTTGATGAAGAACCAACCACCGTTACTGATGAAGCCGGCCCGACGAACCCTGAAGATGCGGTGATCGACGCAGCCGAGCCACCGGTTCAAGAAGTGACGCCGGAGAAGAAAGCGCCACCGCCGCGACTGGGCGACACCATCCTTTCCATGAAGCGTTTTGGCCACCCCGTGCAGGCCATGCTGCTGATCAGTGTCGAACCCCTGCCCCGCGCCACAGCAAACACCCGCCCCGAAAGCCCACCCGCTCCGGCGGGTGGGAGTGACACCGCAAGTGACACTTCACCCGACCCAAACCCCCCCGACACCGGGGTTCGTTGAACCGGTGATTCGCGGCAAGGTGATGGGCACGCCATCGGCCGACAACGCCCCCAGCACCGCGAAAGCGATAGCCTCGCGGGCCGTGGCGGGAATACCCAGATCATCCGAAAGAATTACGCTCGCCAACCCCCGGCAACGATCGGCAATGGCCCGCGCCAAGGCGTGATTCCGCGCCCCGCCCCCGGCCAGCACCACCTCATCACATTTATCCACCACCGCCCCGGCAACGAGCCTCGCCACGGCTTCGACGGCCGAGGCAATCAGATCGTGCGGCTCCAACCCCGCGTCCCGATGCAGATCATCAAGCCAATCCCCGTTGAACTCCTCGCGTCCTGTCGAGCGTGGCTCAAGCCGAGTGAAATAGGGCGCTTGCATCACTAGGCGATAAACCAGACTCGTGGCCCCGCCCCTAGCGGCGAGTTTGCCGTCGTGGTCGTAGGTCAGGCCGGGGAAAGCACGGGTGACTAGACCGTCGAGCAGCAGGTTGCACGGGCCGATGTCCCCGCCGGTGATGTCGTCGGGTGATGCGTCACTGGTGGGCAACAGGGTGACGTTGCAGATGCCGCCGAGGTTGACAATGGCCCGGCGATGTTGCGGGTGACGATAGAGCACCCAATCCGCCAGCGGGGTGATTGGAGCGCCCTGCCCCCCGGCGATGAGGTCGGCTTGGCGCAGATCGCAGCAGACCCGCAGGCCCAGCCGGCGCACGATGGGCCAAGGGTCGAAAAGTTGCCATGACAGCCCGCCGTCCGGGTCATTGGGCGCGTGGTGAATCGTCTGGCCATGCGCCACGACGAAGTCGATTTTGTCATGGGCTGGCAGCAGGCCCGAGTCAGTCGTCTCATATAGAAGCCGTTCGATGGCCGCGACATGCAGTTGGCCCAACTGTCGCGCCGCCCGCATGTAAAACAGCGGTTCAGCGGGCTCGCCCCGCCCCAGTTTTGCCAAAGCTTCCCGCAGCGAGCCCAGAGGCTCTGACACCATCGCCACATGCCGAGCGGTGAGTTCCAAGCCTTGGCCCCGCACTTCGACCAACGCGGCATCCAGCCCGTCGAGACTCGTACCCGTCATGCAACCGATGATCCAGCGTGAAAGGGATTGATCCATTCATTAAGCATACGAAGTCTGATAAGTTTTCTTCTTCAAGCCCACAGATGCCGTCGCTTGGGACGGCTTCCGTGGGATTCACAGGCACAATCACCGCGCCGGGCGCACATCGCATACATGCAACTCCACGCGCTTGCGCCCCTGCCACGTCGAAACCTTGGGCTCAAAGGCCACATCCAAACTCATCCCCGCGGCCAGTTGCTCCGCCTGATCGCCCGCGCCAAACCAGACCGCCCGCACCGCACGCTGGTGGTCCCCCAACGTCAAACTCAAGTGCCGGCCACGCTGGCCCATGCGCATCGGCGCATGCGTCAAGCGCACATTCCGCAACATCAGCACCGGTGTCGGATTTCCACGCCCAAACGGAGCCAACCGCCGCAACTGCTCGAAGACCTCCAGCGACACGTCCTCCATGGCGCATGGCAGATCGACCTCAACGATGGCGGTCAAATCCTCCGGCGTCAGCCGGGCGTTGACATACTCCAGCATGGCGTTGCGGAAAGCCTCGACATGATTGGCATCGAGTCGCAAGCCCGCGGCCATGGCGTGGCCGCCCCACTTCGTCAGATGCTCCGAACAGGCGGCGAAAGCCTCGTGGATCGAGAAGCCGTCGATGCTCCGCGCCGAGCCGTGCGCCTCGCCGTCGGTGATCGCCAGCACCACCGCGGGCCGACGAAATCGCTCGACCATCCGCGAGGCCACGATGCCCACCACCCCCGCGTGCCAACCTTCCTTGGCCAACACAATCGCCCGGCAAGCGTCATCGTCATAACCCGCTTCGCTCACCATCGCGGTGGCTTCCTCGGCGATCTGACGCTCCGTGGCGCGGCGATTGTCGTTCTCCCGCGAAAGGTATTTTGCGATCTCACCGGCCTCCTGGGCGTTGGCCGTCGTCAGCAGTTGCACCGCCTCCTTGGCGTGGCCCATGCGGCCACAGGCGTTTAAGCGCGGCCCAAGAACAAACCCCACATGGTAGGCGTCGATGCTCTCGTCGCGCAGGCGCGAGGCGTCGATCAGAGCATTCAACCCGATGATGCCGGTGCGCTTGATCTGCCCCAGGCCAAACGTCGCCAGCACGCGGTTTTCATCGACCAGGGGCACGATGTCGGCAATGGTTCCCAAGGCCGCCAACGAAAGCAGATCGAGCATCAGATTTCGCAGCGTTTCGGGCAGTTGCTCGCTGGCGGAATGCTTGCGGGCGATGTGCCAGGCGAGTTTGAAAGCCACGCCCGCGCCGCAGAGTTGGCCAAAGGGGTAGCGTGAGCCGGGCAATCGCGGGTGTACCAAGGCGGCCGCGTCGGGCAGGGCCGCGGGATCAAACTCGTGGTGATCGGTGATGATCAGATCGACGCCCAGCCCCCGGGCCACCAACGCCGGTTCGACGGCGGTGATGCCGCAATCGACGCTGACGATCAGCGGCTGGGCATGCTCGTTGGCCAGCATTTCGATGGCCTGGCTGTTGAGGCCGTAGCCCTCTTCTAAGCGGTGGGGGACGTAGGTGACGACTTGGGCGTCCAAGGCGCGCAGGATGTGCCACAGGATGGCCGAGGCGGTGATGCCATCGACATCGTAATCGCCGTAGATGACGATTTTTTGCTTGGCGGCGATGGCCCGCAGGATGCGATCGGCCGCGACGTCGATGCCCGGCAGCAGGGCGGGGTCATGCAGATGCTTGAGCTTGGGGGCGAGAAACTTTTTCGCCAGTTCCGGGTCGGTGAGTTCCCGGCGGCAGAGCAATTTCGCCACCACCGCCGGCACGCCCAACTCGCGCATCAGCCGGGCGCAAGCGGCCTCATCAGCCTCGTGCCCCTCCATCGCCGCCACCCGCCAGCGATTTGGCGTCCCTGCGATCGTGCCTGCCATCATGGTTCCATCATACCCGCCGCAAGCCCACGAATGCCGTCGCTTGGGACGGCTTGGCGTGGGATCGCACACGCAGGAGGAGACGGCTCCCGCGAGGTGTCATCCCACAGAAAAGCCGCTCCGAGCCGCAGCTCATCCGTAGCTTGAATGGAATGTCCTGCGATGGCGTCAAGCGCTTGGGGCCGGGGGATCGGCCAGAACGTGATCCAGCCCGTCGAAACCCAGTGGATCATCCGGACGGGACTGCCTCGTCGATCTTTTTTTTCCACACTACCAATGGCCATGTGTCCGGCCATGAATATCGATCCACTTTTAAAACTCGATGAATCCTTTGAAGACCCCGCCCCGTCGCGCCGCCTCAAAGGCCTCGATTGCGTCGTCAAAGGGCCAGCGATGGCTGATCCACTCTTGGCTGTCCAGCAGGTTTCGCCGCATGAGGTCGATGACCCAGTTGTAGCGGTCCTGTTCCTTGACTTGCGCGCCCTGCCAGCGGGGATCGAAGGTCTGTCCATCGGGTGGCGCGCCGTAGGCAATCGCGGCACCCCCGGATGCGAGAAGCGGCAACAGTCGCGTGGCGAACGCGGCGTCGCCGATGGCCTCGAAGATCACCTCGGCGGGACCATCGAGGGCTTGGATTGCCTGGTTCTCCCAGTCGTCCAAGGCGGTGTCCACGGCTGCGTCGGCGGCCAGGTGTCGCGCCTGTTTGAGCCGCGCCGCACGTCGCCCCAGCACCACCACCCGCCTGGCCCCGGCCATTTTGGACCACAGCGCCAGTGCCAACCCCGCCACGCCCGTGCCCGCCACCAGCACGCGACGACCGGCCAGACATGGGATGGCGTCCAGGACGCTTGCCGTCTCGGCCAATGAAATGGCCAGCGCCGCTTTTATCGGCGTGACTTGGGCGGGAACAACTTGTTGCCGTGCGGCGTTGTAGTCTTCAAGCAAGGATGGGTCGCCGTCGTCCGCCATCGCCCGGGCATCGGTGACAATGCCAAACTCCGCGAAGCCCCCCCAAGCGCTGCCCATCGTGGCGGTACGGGGGTTGATCACTCGCGTCACTTGCTCGCCGACCTTGAAGTGTTGCACCCGATTTCCCACTTGCTCAACGACCCCCACGGATTCGTGGCCCAAAAGCAACGGAAAGTCACCGGCCCAAGCCATCTGCCCGTGGATGATTTTCCAGTCCGTGCTGTTGCAGATGCCGCAACAAGTGGTGCGTACCAGCGCTTGATACGGCCCCACCTCAGGCCGAGGCACTTGGCCGATTTCGATCTTTCCCGGTTCGGTGACAATCAATGCCCGCATCATGGCGTCCTCCAATCAAGCACCACACCGAGCATGTCATCCTGACCTTGGCGCATGCGTTGGTACAGCTCGGGCGCTTGGCTTATGGGCACACGGTGGGTGATCAGTTCCTTCCACTTGAGTTTGCCGGTGGCGATGAGGTCCATGGCCAAGGCCGTGTCGCCGATGCCGCAGGTGATGGCGATGCGAGGCTGCTTGAGATGGGTGTCGAAGAAATCGAACGTCACCGGATCAGGGTAGTAGCCCTGCATGAGAATCTGGCCTCCGAGTCGCAGCAGGTCGATCCAGTTGGCGAAGTCGCCAGCTCGGCCGGTGGTGTCGCAGACGATGTCAGCCCCTTGGGGATTCCTCTTTTGCACCAGTTCCTTGAGCGAAGTTTTTCGCGGGTCCACCGCCACGTCGGCGCTGTGCTTGGCGCTGAGCGCCAGGCGGGTGGGACTCAAATCCGCGGCGATGACGTACGCGCCGCGGGCTTTGAGCAGTTGGGCGGCTGCCTGGCCGATAAGCCCTTGGCCCAGCACCACGGCCGTGGCACCCAAGGGCACTTCCAGCTTTTGCACGCCACGCAGACTCACCCCCACCATGGCGCACAAAGCCGCCTCGGCCGAGGTGACGCCGTCGGGCACCAGGCGCACCGGAGGATCGCCGGCCACGGGTGTCACCACCGTGGATTGATGCGTGCCCATCCATGTTTCGGGATAACCCTCCGGCACCCGGCCGCGATGGAGAACCACACGATCCCCGCGGTTGAAACCTTGGACATCCGGTGCCAAATCCTCGATGATGCCCACCGCCTGATAACCCGGAATGGTGGGGAACGCCAACTCCTTGCGCCGGCCGATCAAGGCCCATATCTCCGTCCCTTGGCTGACGCCCGCGATTTCGACTTGGACGCGAATCTCACCCGCTTGGAGCTTCGGCGGCGTGACGTCCACAAATTCGACTTCATTGACGGCGGGAAAAACCAAGGCACGATCAGTCATGGGTGGAATCCTGTCGGGGTTAACAACTGAAAGAAAAAACCGGAAACCATTGACACGGCGCGTCCAAGTTGTAAGCTAGTATAGTTGACACGTGTAGGGCACGCCAATTGCTTTCTTTTTTTGGTTATTCTTATCAATGGTGCTTGCATGAAACCACTTCCCGCCCATGATCGCCGAAAAACGCGCGGCGTCAGTCCCGTCTGTTTGCCTTTCACGGGCTTTACGTTGATTGAGCTTTTGGTGGTGATTTCCATTATTGCCCTGCTCATCGCCTTGCTGCTGCCGGCCTTGGGCGCGGCTAGGGAGGCGGCCCGCGCCAGCGTCTGCGCCACCCACGCCAAACAAATGGTCTTGGCGCAATCCATTTACGCCTCGGATGAAAAAGGCTTTCTCGTCCCCGCTTCCAGTTCCACCCTCAGCGGCACGTGGCTGCTGACGCTCATCGACAAGGGTTACATCGACGGCGCGGACCCCTCGCTGGGCTATCAGAAACGACTGGAAAGCCCGGTTGTCACCTGTCCGAGCCGACTGCAATACGCTGGCTCGATGGGCGGGGACTTTCTGATGATGTACGGTGTGCCGGTTTACATCAACGGCATCAACCCGGCAGGCGGGGGCACGGGCTTTTTTGGCAAGAATCACCGCATGACCCGCATCGAGGAAATCCCCGATTCCTCGCGGATGCTCGTCTTGACGGAGGTCGGGGGAACCAAGACCAATTCAGCCGAGTTCCGCTTCTCCATTCGTCCCGGCGTCGGGCCTTACAGTCGTTCCGATTCATCATGGGCAGCCCCCCATTCGGGTGCCCTCTTCGGCTTTGCCGACGGTCATGTGAAGCAACACGGCTACCGCGGTGGGCACGGCAACCTGCGCGAAGTGACCGGATGGATGGCCCCGCTGGACAACACCCTTTGGGATATGGATGTCACCCAGGGCGGTTCGGACATTGCGACGTATCCCAACGATCTGATCTGGTCGCGTGACTTGGCGGGGCTTTCGCGCTATTGGTGACGCCACGGGGAGGGCCGCCCATTTTTCGGGGCGGCATTGTCGCGGGGACGGTTGTCAATGCGCGCGCACAAACGCCCAACAAAATCCCAAGTCCTGGCGCTCAAGTGAAAATGTTTTCTATTCCTTTTCACGCAACGGTTTATGACACTTTATTGAACACGGCGCACCGCTTTTGTGCGCACAAACCCGGCGCGCGACCCCTTGGTAGAGGGCCGTTTTTTTAAGATGTGGGCTTTGAGGGACCACGCTTTGTTTTCTCCGCAGCAACCCCTTGAAAAATACCGCCCCCAAAAGTGGGCAGACCCCAGCAAAAAGAAAAAGAAAAAACTGTTGACACGTGTGGGATTGTGTGGTAGTTTTGTTTCTTAGAAGTCGGATTACAGGTCTTTCACACAAAGGATTCCCAGATGTTGACCAAAATGCTCATCGGTTCGTTGACCACGCTCGTTCTCGTGGCACCCACCACGGTTTCCGCCGCCACCATCGCCTATTACCGCTTTGAAAACGGTGCTTTTCTTAATGACAGTAGTGGCAATAATCTTGCCCTCACCAAATCGGGTGGAGCCAGTGTCACCCAAGAAGCCAACACGATGTTCCCCGGCGTGGTGGCTCAGAACGGTGCCAGCAACGGCATGGCGGCCAAAAACACCGAGTTCGATAAACCCACATTCAGCACGCCCAGCAACGCGCTGTTGGATGTGTCGAGTTTAACTCTCGAAGGCTATATCCATTTGACCGCTTACAACGGCTCGGACACCCAGTACTTGGGTGGCCGTTTCAACAGTGGCGGCAATCGTCGCTCCTATGCCTTGGGGATTGCCGGCAGCAATGGAACCGGTTCCGCCAACGCTTACACCCCATTTTTGGTCGTGGGTGACAGTGCCACAACCAGTCATGTCGTCGCCTCGGGCTTGGGAGCCTTGTCGCTCAACACCTCGTATTACTTGGCTGTCTCTTTCGATGGCACCACCTCGGTCAATGATGTGACCTTCTACCTTAAAGACCTCACAACGCCCGGAGCGGTACTGACCACCTCCACGGTCAGCAGCGGTGTGTTGAGCATTTACAACTTCACTGAACTTTTTGGCGTCGGCGGCACAGCCACCCAATACGGCCCCAAGGGCTTCATCGACGAAGTGCGTTTGAGCAACCAAGTGCTGGCGTCCAATGAGTTGCTCGTCAACGCGATTCCCGAACCCGCGAGCCTGACGTTGACGGCTTTGGGTGGACTGATGTTCCTGCGTCGCCGCCGGGCCTGAAAGTCGGACTGTTGACAATGCCCCGCGAAGGTTGGCGCGAAAGCGTTTTCCCACGGCCTTGCTCAATCATACGGCCGCCTTATCGACCACCGGGGGCGGTTGTTGAGGCGGCCGCTTTTCTTTCTTCCCCGGTATCAATCTTGTGTTTTTCCCACGATGGAACAATGAAATGATGATTTGCTCAACGTCTTGGCGTCTCCTGATAGGTCTGTGGGTGGTTGTGGGTCTGGCGATGGTGACG
>JBBRGB010000122.1:0-10412 GCA_038241095.1 Phycisphaerales bacterium | reverse complement strand
GATCTCCAAGCCCGACTTGCGGGCCTCACTGGAAAACACCGGCGTGCTGGATCGCCTGCTCAACGAGTACGGCCGCAAGCGGGCACCGTTCTTCCTCTCCATGTCGGCCTACTACACCTCGCTCCTGCCCGACGCCAACCGTTATTTCGAGACGCTCGGTTCCAACCCCAACGTCCCCGCCGCATTACAAAAGAAAAACCCGGGGGACGAACGTACCCGTCTGCGCAAACTCGCGGTTGATCGGTTGGCGGATTACCTCACCGATACCGCCATGCCCCCCGCCGTGAAACTCCAAGCCCAGTCCCTCACCGGCAGGGCGAAACTGGCGCTGGGGGAATACGCCGCGGCAAGCGACAACCTAAACGCGGTGGTCTCCGCTGGCAAGAAGGATTCGCTGGAAGTGCTTTCGCTGATGGCTCTGGCGCAGGTCGCGGCCCGGCAGAACCAAGCCGCCGCCATGCAGGAATCGCTGGATCGCATCGCCACGCATCCGCTGGTGGCCTCGGACTTGGGCTACCGCGTGCTGATGACCGACCTTTTGCACCGCGTTTACCTACGGCAAGCCGAGGCCGCGCCCGCCGATCAAAAGGCTGCGGCAATGGGACGGGCTTATGAGGTTTACGAAAAGCTGCTCAACGACCCCTCGCTGTCGGCGGAAGTTCGCGCCAGCCTGCGGGCGACGCTCTTTAATCGTTGGGCCCAGAGCATTCCCGCCGACGCCGATGTCGCGGGCCTGCCCCCAATGGTGGTGATGGCCTTGGCCGAGGGCAGCCGGGCACAGGGACAAAACTTGGTGGTCGATGCCCAGAACGCCGGGGAGGAAAAAGCCCCGGCCTTGATCGAACAGGCCAAGCCACACCTCGACCGTGCCCAAGCCCTGTATCAATCGATCCTGTCACGGGAGGACCTCAGCCCGGCGATGCGTGCCCAGGCGATGTTCAACCTCGGCGTGACGCTTTACTACACCGGCATGGATGACCTGCTGACGCTTTACAAGGCCACGCAGGTGTGGGTGGACTTGGCCCAGCAGATGCCGGATCAACCGATGGCTGAGACTGCCATTGCCGAGGCGGTGCGGATTCTGCGGGCGATTTATTCGCTGTCACCGCGACCCCAGGAAGCGGCCGAGCGCTATCAGCGTGCCTTTGAGGTCTTGGCGACCAAGTTCCCCACCAGCCGCGCCGCCGACAACGAATACGCCTTTTACGCTTTCTCCGTGCTGGAGCCGGCGGGCAAGTACAAGGAAGCCATCGAGACTTATCAGCGTGTTCCCATGGGCCACGAGACGTATTGGGACGCCCAGCGTGAAGCGGTGCTGACGATGGTGAAGCTTTACGAGCATTCGCCCCGCGATCAGCGAATCACCTTGGGCACCGCCATCGTGGACGCTTCGATAAAGCTGCGTGAGGATGCCGAGGCCGCCATTGACGCCAAGCCCGACAGTCCGCAACACGGGTCGATGCTGTCAGCCGCAGCCTATGCCCGACTAACCCGCGCCGATGTGGCCAACGAACGCCGCAACTACGACCAGACCCTCCGCGCTTTGGAAGGTTACGAGCAGGCCTTTGCCTCCGACCCTGTGCTGGTGCGGATGGGCATGGAGCGGCGCATCATCGCCTTGGTGGGCATGGGCAAGCTCGATGACGCCTCGCAAACCGCTGTGGCGTTGATGAACCGCGATCCCGACGCCGCGGCCCCGGTGGTCAACGGCATCCTCACCCAACTCGACAAGCAGATCGACACCCTGCGGCAAGAGCAAGCCGTCGCCACGCTCGACCGCCAGAAGGATGAATTGGGTCAGGCCATCACCAAGGCATCACAAGCCGCGGAGGTCTTCGCCCGTCTGCTCAACGACTGGGCCGCCAAGCGCGATTTCACGCCCCAAGAGTTGATCCCCTTCCAAGTGGTGCTGGCCAAGTCGCTGCGGCTGGGTGGCAAGACGGATCAAGCCATGGCGCTGTTGGAAACACTCGGTCCGGACACCACCGGTGACATCGATGTGATTCATAACATGGCTGAGGCTCTTTACGCCAAGGGCGGCGACGCCAATTTCGACCGCGCCATGAAGCTCTACATCAAGCTCATCAACGGCATCAAGGGCGACGACAACGGCAACTATCCGCCGATCTACTGGAACGCCTGGATGCGTGCCCTGCAACTCCGTGACGCCCGCAACATGCAGACGGCCGCGATCCCTCTCCTCGTGGGCCAGATTCGCGCCAAGAACGAAACGCTGGGCGGCGAACCCTACAAGAGCGAATTGGAACGCTTGGAACGCAAGTACAAGTAACCGTCGCAACAGCTTCGAAAGCACCTCCTGAAGGTGCCACACAGCATCCCGACAGGGTGCTGTGTGTGGACGAATTCCGGATTGCCACTTCGGATAAATCCGCCTAAATGTGTGATTAAGAACCATCGGCACGCGCTGGCGACGAGGCCGACACACAGCACCCGATGCGGGATGCTGTGTGGCACCACGTCTCAGTCATTTCATCGCAAGTTGACCGACTGCGGCCTACCATTTCCGCGCTTCGGCAACTTCACTCAATCACAGTCAATCGCACCACGCCATGCAATACCGCACCATCCCCGGCACCGACCTGTCCGTGAGCCTCTTGGGCTTTGGCAACTTCGTATTTGGCACCAACTGGTGGGGCGAGTTTTCCGATGAAGCCGGTGTGCGATTGCAAAATCAGGCGTTCGACCTTGGCGTCAACTTTTTCGACTCCGCGGCGGCCTACGGCAACGGCCGGGCCGAGCGCCTCTTGGCCGAAACCATCCGTTACGCAGGGCGTGAAAAACTCATCATCTCCACCAAGTTCGGCTACGACTTCTACACCACCCCCGGCGAGGAAGGCGGCCACCGCGAACGCCCCCAAGACTTCACCCCGACCTTCCTGCGCTACGACCTGGAACAATCCCTTCAACGCCTGGAAATCGACTGTATCGACCTTTATCAGGCGCACAATCTCAAACTGCCACAGTTTGGAGACGACCTTTTTGCGGAGTTGGAGAAGCTCACCGACGAGGGCAAGATTCGTTACTGGGGCGTGGCCTTGGGGCCGGCCATCGGCTGGCGCGAAGAGGGGTACAAGAGCTTTCTGGAGCATGACGCGGCCGTGGTGCAAACGGTGTTCAACCTCTACGAGCAGGACCCGGGACGCGAGTTCTGCGAGATCGCCCAGTCACGCGGCAAGGGTGGCGTGATCGCGCGGGTGCCGACCAACTCCGGCATCCTCGATGAGGAGTTCACCTCTGTCGAGCATCGTTTTCCGAGTTGGGATCACCGCAAGTTCCGTGACCGCGACTGGCTAACGTATGGTCTGAAAAAGAACGAGGTGATCCGTCCGCTTGCCGCGATGCAGGGCATGAGCCTGCGGCAATTCGCCTTGGCCTGGTTAGCGAGTTGGCCGGCGCTGGTTTCGGTGGAGCCGAACCTGCTATCGCTTGAGGATGTCGCCGAGTTCGCCGCCGCCACCGATGCCCCCCCACTGCCCGAGGCGACATTGCGGCAGCTTGATGAACTCTACGCCTGCGACTTCCACATGGGCCTGCGTGCCCACCCCTGTGACTGTAAAAGCAGCGTCACTCCCAACGGCCGTATCAGAAGCGATTACATTGCGCCGAGTTGCTCCGCGGGCTTGCGGGCTGACGTCCGCCGTTAAAACAATTCCGTACACCTCTGCGCTGGGCGCTACGCTACAATGACCCCGTCAACTTCTTGTTTCGTCAACCAAACACCCAACAACTACACAGGGAGCAACTCATGGCCGCGGCATTCAGCGAACGTACCGGCGTCATCACTTTCAAAGGCAACGGTGTCACCCTCTTGGGCGAAGAACTCAAGGTCGGCAAGCCCGCGCCCGACTTCACTGCCACCGCCGTGGACATGAGTCAGAAAAAGCTCTCGGAGTACCGCGGCAAGGTGGTGATTCTTTCGACGGTTCCGTCGCTGGACACGCCGACCTGCGACATCCAGACCAAGCGTTTTAACAAGGAAGTCAGCGATTTGGGTTCGGAAGTCATCTGCCTGACGCTGAGCATGGACCTACCCTTTGCCCAGCGTCGCTGGTGCGGCGCGGCCGGGGCAACCAACGTCACCACGCTGTCGGATTACAAGGATCACAGCGCCGGCAAAATGCTGGGCCTGCGAATCAAGGAACTTGGTCTGATCGCCCGGGCCGTGGCGGTGATCGACAAGCAGGGCGTGACGCAGCATGTGGAAGTGGTTAAGGAAGTGACCAAGGAGCCTGATTACGACGCCGCGGTGGCCAAGGCCAAAGAGTTGGCGTCGGCGGTGTAAGACCTATACATCAGAGCCGAGGGGCGTAAGCCCCCGGTGGAAGGTGAACAGCGTTTGCAATCGCGGGCGCGGGGCGAATCGTCCGCAGGCTTACGCTTTGCGGCTCTGACGGATTGCGCCAAACGACCTATTCCAACGAAAGGCCAATCATGCGCGAGAGTGCGTCGATCCCATCGCGGCTCGTGGCGCTGCCATTGATACTATTGTTTTACGCATCCGCGCTGGCCGCTCCCCCGGCACGCGAAGGCACTTGGGCATTCAACCCGCCCGCCGATCAGTTCACCGACGATGCCTTGCTCGACCTGCGTTACCTCAACGAGAAACAATCCGGCGAACACGGTTTCATCCGTCTCAGCGACAACGGCGAAGATTTCGTCAACGGTGATGGTCAAGCCATCCGCTTCTTCGCCGTTAACAGTGACGGCCCGAAAATGACGCCCGACGAGATGGACCGCCACGCCCGCTTTCTGGCGAAGCTCGGCGTCAACATGGTGCGCATCCACGCCATGATCTGCGACTCCCGCGACGGCGCGGCCATCACCGATGTCAACGAAAAACAAATCCAAGGCATCTTCCGCTTCGTCAAGGCCTGCAAGGACAACGGCATCTACGTGACCCTTTCGCCCTTCTGGCCCTACGCCAAAGCGCCGGCGAGTTGGGGCCTCGACGGTGTCAAGCCCGGCGAGCAGGTCTGGGGGTTGATCTTCTTCAACCCCAAGTTGCAGGCCGGTTACAAGGCTTGGGTCA
The DNA here is from genome assembly GCA_038241095.1 of Phycisphaerales bacterium. Lineage (GTDB taxonomy): Bacteria > Planctomycetota > Phycisphaerae > Phycisphaerales > Phycisphaeraceae > JBBDMX01. The sequence goes on along the minus strand of JBBRGB010000122.1, from coordinate 5,362 downwards.
AGGAACTTTACACCCGCGAGAATCCGCACACCGGTCTGACACTGGCCAACGATCCGACCGTGGCCATCATCCAAGTGATGAACGAAGACAGCCTGCTGTTCTGGACCATCAACAAGATGCCCGAAGCGCAGAAGATGATCCTCGGCCAACGCTTCGCCACCTGGCTGCGGAAGAGGTACGGCTCGCTGGACAAGGCCCGCTCCGCTTGGGGTCGGCGACAGGCATTCGAGGGCATCAAGGATGATGAAAAGGATTCCGGGGGTTCCGGGGGTCATGTGGTGTTGCTGAATCTTTGGGATCTGACACAAGCGCAGCAGGGCGACAAAGCGACGCGGGTGCGGGATCAACTGCAATTCCTGGCCGAGACGCAAAAGGGCTTTTACGAGGACATGGGGACGTATTACCGCAAGACACTGGACTGTCGGCAGGTCATTAACGCCATGAACTGGAAGTCGGCCGACAACGTCCAACTCGGCGATGCCGAACGCTGGACGTACGGCGGCTTGGAGGTCATGGCCGTCAACCGTTACTTCGGCTCCACGCACGAGGGCGACAACGCCTCTTGGCGCATAGAGCCGGGACACTTGCTACGCGACGCCTCGGCCTTGCGCAATCCGTTGAAGATGCCGACGAATCTCAAGCAGGTGGCGGGCAAGCCGTTTGTCATCAGCGAAAGCACTTGGGTGCATCCCAATGTTTATCAAAGCGAAGGGCCGCTGCTCATGGCGGCTTACCAATCGCTCACGGGCATCGACGGGTTTTACTGGTTCGCCATGAACAAGCCGACGTGGAACGACGACCCGACGATGTCGTTTTTCAACGTCAAGGGTCAGCATCCGTGGTTCAAGTGGACGGCCTCGGTGCCGCAGTTGGCGGGCATGTTCCCGGCCAACGCCCTGCTCTATCGTCAGGGTTATCTCAAGCGTGGCCAGCCGGTGGTGATTGAGGAGCGGTCGCTGGACCAGTTGTGGGATCGCAAGCCGTCGCTGATCGCGGAGAACGAGACGTTCGACCCCTTGCGTGACGAGACGGATTTGAGCGGTGCCAAGGGCGGTGCCGGGGAACAAGTCAGCAGGCTGGCGTTTCTGGTTGGCCCGGTGCAATGGAAGCCCGAAGGCGCCCCGGCCACGTCGAAGGTCGCTGACCTCTCGCCGTACATCGACGCCAAGCGAAAAACCGTCGTCTCCAACACCGGCCAGATCACCCTCAACTATGAAACGGGTCTCTGCACCGTCAACGCGCCAAACGCGCAAGGGGTCACCGGATTTCTCCACGATGCGGGCGGTAAGTTTGCCTTGGACGATGTGACGATTGAATCGGAGAACCATTACGCCACAATCCAGATCGTGAGCATGGACGGCAAGCCTCTGCGGGAATCACGCAAGGTGCTGGTGCAGGCTGGCACCACCGCCCGTCTCACCGGTTGGCGCACGCGACCGGCGGAGGGCGGGGGCAAGCCGGGCGTTGATGGATCGGGCAATGAGCCGCTCCAAGAAATCGTCAACGTTGGCCAAGCACCGTGGCGCATCGCCAATCTGGATGCCACGATCACGCTGAACAATCCCCACCTCACCCGCGCCACGCTGCTGGACGCTGGTGGTTACACCGCGGCCGACGTGCCGGTGAAAATGGAGGGAGGCCAAATCACGTTGACCTTGCCACGTTACACGATGTGGTTAATTCTCGAGCCTTGACTTCCCAATCGCAGGCGGATAATCTTCATTTGTCGGAGCGTTCCGAATGCGGAGTTTATCATATGCACCTTAGACTTTACCCCCTGCCGCAACTTTTCATGGTGGCCATCCTTGCATTGATTTGGGGCGGTTTCCAAGCCCGCGCCGAGGAAGTCGGCGATGCGCCCAAAGGGACGCTCATCGAAGCCGAAAACGGACTGCCCAAATCGACCTGCACGGTGGTGGAGGATGAGACCGCGTCCGGGGGCAAGGCCGTCACCAGCGACAAGGATTACGAGCCGATTTTCACCCATGCCGCGCCGACGGAGTTTGGCGAGGATGGCAAGGTCACCATCTGGGTGCGTTACAAGGGTGGGCCGCTGAATCTCAAGGCCAGCATTGATGGCAAGCAGAAGGAATTGGGCTGGCTGTGGGGCAAGCCCAAGGAGTACCAGTGGGCGAAGTTCGGGCGTTTCGGTAAGGGGGAACTTGGCACGGAACTGACGATCATCCGGGGCAACAAGGAGCAGCCGACGCTTGACACCGTGGTCTTCGCCACGGATGCCAAGGCCAAGCCGGGCAAGGCCGCCGTCGCTGGCGAGCAAGAGGCCGCGACCCCCCCAGAGCCAGACAACGCCCAAAATCAAACGGCCAAGGGGGAGACCCTGCCCCCTTTTGAGCCTGATGCCAAGGCCCCGGCCGGAAGCGTGTTGATCGCGGTCAACTGGGATCAGCCCATCGGCCCAATCACCGCCCGGCACTGGGGCGTCAACGATTACGAAATCCTCAAGCCCGCCAAGGCCGGCGACCCGGAGTTCCTTGCGTTTCTGCAATCTATCAAGCCGGGGCTGATCCGCATTCACGACGCCAACCTGGCCGACGACTGGAGCGACGAAGCGGCCAAGGGTTGGAACGTGGAGAAGATCAAGGCCGGTTTCGCCGCCATCAAGCCGGGCCACGGCGATGCCCAACTCATGCTCAACATTCCCCGGATGCCAAAGTGGTTTGCCGCCACACTGGCCGAGGGTGACGACCGCGACGCCAAGGCCGCGCAACTCATCGGTGAATTGGCGCGAATCATCCGCGATGAAGCTGGCGTAAAAATCACCTATTGGGAGGTGTTGAACGAACAGGAAGCCGGCTACGAAAAACGCGAGGCCCTGGGGGACTACTGGAAACTCATCAACGCCATTGCCACGGAAATCAAGCGGGTTGATCCCACGGCCAAGGTCGGCGGGCCGGCGTTGACTTGGGCCAAGCCGCAATGGGTCCATGGCTACCTCGAAACCTGCGGCCAGAATGTCGATTTCATCAGCTATCACAACTACGGCATCGGCAAGCCCACCGAGGGCAACGACAAGGTCTTCGCCGCCATCGACACCATCGAAAAGCACGCCCGCTTTGTCCGCGATGCCGTGCGGGTTCATGGCTTGGAAGATCGGCTGGAGATCTTCTGCACCGAGTTCAATGTGGAATGGACTTGGACGCCCTTTGAGCGCCGCCACGCCAACAACATCGGGGCCTTGTTCCAAGCCTCGGTCGTCAAGCGGCTGGCGGAAGCGGGGTTGAGCGGCATGGCGGTCTGGCATGTCAAGGGCAACGCCTACGGCCTCATCGACGACAAGGACACCCTCCGCGCTTCGGGCCAGTTGTACCGCTGGGGCGGGAGCTACTTGACGGGCGCGATGATGCGGACGACAAGCCTCAACGATCAAGTGGAACTGCTGGCGGTGCAGCGGGCCGATGGCGCTCGTTCGCTGCTGGTACTCAACCGCGCCGATCACGCCATGGCGCTCTCCGCCCCCGGGCCGTTGTTGGGTGATGCTCCCGAGGGGCAAGCGTGGCGCGTGCTGCGCATCACCGCTGCGGGTGGAGAAGTGGCAGCAATCGCTTCCACCACCAAAATCCTGCAAGCGCCCGGCTACTCCATGACCATCGTAACCAACGCCCCGGAAACGGTTTGGGATAAGGAAGGCTGGGTTCACGGCCCGGAACTGAAAATTAAATTCTAAAAAAGCCTTGACTTTCGGAACGCTCCGATTTATCCTTGTTCCATACCCTTGGATTTGGTCTTTCGATTCGCTATTTAGGCAATTTCAGACTTCAGCATGACCCCAGCACCTGCGTCAACCTCCGCCCCCGCCATCCCACGCAAACCGTCCAAGGCGACGGCATCCGTGGGCTTGAAGAATAATCTTCAATCCCCAGTCACAGCCTTCTCCACCTCCTCCCGCGCCGCCCGTTCCCGCCGGGTCACCTTGGCACATGTCGCTTCGGCTTCGGGGTTGGCCCGCACCACGGTTTCCGACATTCTCAACCGCGATGCCGGCGAACGCTACGGCGAAGCCACCCGCCAGCGGGTTCATGATGCCGTGGCCCGGCTTGGCTATGCTCCCAACCGGGCGGCGCAGATCATGGCCCAGGGCCGCACTGGCATGATCGGCCTGATGCTCACCCAAGGCTTCTCCAACCCCTTTTGGACTCGCCTGGCCGGCACGGTGCAACGCGAACTGCGGCAACGCGATTACCGCATGCAGTTGGCTTTGGTCGATGGCGGTGACCCGGAAGAAGAACTCCGCCTCGTCCGCCAGCTTCACAGCGACCAGGTCGAAGGCCTCATCGTCGGCCCGGTGTACGAGTCGCTTGACCTCGACATTCACCGCAACGTTTTCCGTGGCCGACTGCCCATCGTCACCTTCGGCTCCGCCATTGGATGCGAGTTCGACAGCGTGGGCTTGGACCATGCCGCGGGCGTTCGTCTGGCACTGGAACATCTGCTGGCCCTGGGGCATCGCCGCATTGGGTGTTTGGCCGTTGCTCCGAGTCGCCTGGCACCGGACAAGCCCAACCTTGACAACGAGGCGGTCAAGGTTTTTGCCGGGTTGGATATTTTTGATTCCCGTTGGTTTTTCTGGCAGGCGGACACGGGCCGGTTCGAGGAGGTCGCGGCCTTGGTCGCCGCCTTCACCGATCGGTGGCTTGCCGCCGATGTCGCCGACCGTCCCACGGCCATGCTCTGCCACAACGACCAAGCCGCCATGACCGCGTTGTCGGTGCTGAGTCAACGTGGCCTGCGCGTGCCGGTGGATTTATCGCTGGTGGGGTACGACAACCTGCCGGAAAGCGCGTATCTGGTGCCGCCGTTGACCACGGTGGAAAACCACGCTGACCGTCAGATCGCCGCGGCCGTGGAACTGCTTTCGTCTCGCCTGGCCAACCCGCAACGCAAGGCGCAAACCCGTTTGATCGCCCCGGAACTCATCACCCGCGCCACCACGGCAAGGGTGGCGTAACCCGTTTTGACGCAGGCCGCGTGAGCCTGTGAACCCGTGACTCGCACCGTTTCTCTTTTTGGAGGCAACCGCATGACTCGCCCCGACAACGTCCCAACCATGAATCGCAACCAGTCCCGTTCACCCTTTTTCAGGAGCTTTCAGATGAAGTCGATCCCCGCCATCGTCACCACCACCGCCTTGGTCGCCACCCTCGGCTGCCTGGCTTCCGCCGACCGGGCGCAAGCAGCCGTCATCGCGCAGACAAACTTCGAGGTCGCCGACATCGTCGCCGACACCTTCTTCACCCGTGCCGATACCGGTGTGACGTTGGTCAATGACGCCAACGGGCTTTTCGGTCAAGGCACCGGCAATACATACGTGAAACATGAGGACAGCACCACCACTGGTGGCCAG
>JBBRGB010000121.1:0-10419 GCA_038241095.1 Phycisphaerales bacterium | reverse complement strand
GGCATCTCCTGAGGCCAACATCGCCGATTAGAGCGGGAGATTCCGCGTGACCCAACTGGCTTGTCAGGCACGATGGCTCAAATTGGCCCGCGACGGTCGCGGGCCGGAAGCCAACCGGGAAATGTCGGTCTATTGCCCCCTGCAAACCACCGGCACGCGACGTTACGATTATCCGCTGGCGCCCTGGGGATCGACAACCAAGAGCGTGGGCAACTCCAGTGAGTTCTACATCCGCACCGGCTACCTCTACATTCCCTATGGTGACATCCATTCCAACGGTGCCGGTCCGACTTACCACCCTGGGAAGCTGGACAAAGCGGACCCCACGATGGTTCTGGCTAGCGAAGACCTGCTGACCCCCACGAGTCCGCACGGATTTTATTGGAACATCGGGCGCTTCGACGGCTCGGTCAAGCCCACCGCCGGCGACCAATACCTTGGCTTTTTGTTGCCGGATCAGTCGCTGAGCAACGATTGGAACGGGTTTAAGGGCTTCCGTGATCGCTTGGCGAACCCGTGAGCCTTTGTGCCGACATCACGCGGCCTTGCGCAGCGGTGCCGAACCGTTGGCCTCCGACCCTCGTGGGACGCAACGCCCCCCCGCCATACCAAACCATTGCTCAAGGAAATGACCATGCGTTGGACTGTGAGTTTGTTGTGCGCTGCCGCGGCGCTGTGCTTGGGACTGGCCGCGGCCAAGGCCGACGATCAACCGGACATCGACATCGTCTATCCGCAGTCCGCCAACGTCTTTGACGTGGTGCGCGACGGCGGGGTGGACAACACCGGCAAGACCGACGTCACCGCCAAGCTCCAAGCGCTTCTCAGTGCGCGTTCGCGCTCCATTTCAGTGCTGTATTTCCCCAAGGGGACTTACCTGGTCTCCGGCGAGTTGGTGGTCAAGATTGACCGCAGCCGCAACGATGCCTCGCACAGTCACGGGCCTTGGATCGTCGGTGAGAAGCGTAGTGAAACCATCATCCGCCTCAAGGATGGCACTTGGCCCAAGCCCATTTACGACCTGATGGAAGGCAAAGAGAAACGCCTGGACAAGCAGGTCGTGCTCAGCACCGGGGACTCGACCAACACCACGTTTAACAAGATCATCCGCAACCTGACGGTCAACACGGGCAAGAACAACGCCGGTGCCATCGGGTTGCAGTATTGCGTGAGCAACTCCGGGTTCCTGGGCGAAGTGAGCATCATCAGCGAGGACGGCAAGGGCGTGGCTGGGCTGGCGCTGGCGGGCGTGGAGAATGGGCCGGGACAGGTGCGCAATGTCCAGACCCGGGGCTTTGACATCGGCTTTTATAACGCGGCGATGCACATGATGACCGTCTCGCATCTGACGATCGAGAATCCCAACAAGATCGGGGTTGTCAACGTGGGCATGGCGGCGGCGGAAGACTTCAACATCACCATGAACGCCCCCGGGGCCGCCGGAACCCCCGGATCCCCCGGAGTCGCCATCGACATGAGGGGCGGCGTGCTGTCACTCGTCGGGGCGCGGCTCACGGGCGTTAGCGGGCTTGCGGTGACACATAAGGGCATGCTCTACCTGCGTGACGCCAAGGCGGTCGGCTACGCCGGCGTGCTGGAGGCCGGGAAGCTGACGGTGGATGAGTTCACCTCCGACAAGACCGTGTCGCTGTTTGACCGCGGCGACAAGGCCATTGCCCTGCCGATCAAGAAGACCCCGATGGTGCCCTACGAGAAGGACATGAGCAAATGGGCCAACGTGCTGGATTACGGCGCTGTGGGCGATGGCAAGGCTGACGATACCGAGGCGATTCAGAAGGCCCTGAATGACACGAGCAAGACCACCGTGTTATTTCCCTATGGGGGCAAGCCCTGGGGCGTCAATGAACGGCATCTGGTACCCGAGAAGATCGGCCGACAGTTCCGCATCACCAAACCGCTGGTGCTGGGGCCAACCATTGAGCGCGTGGTCGGTGTGCCGGGCCACATCTCCCACAAGTTCGCGGACAAGGCGACCTTCACCATTGGCGACGGCAAACCCGAGGTCGTGGTCATCGAAGGCATGAAGATGCCCCCCATCCTCGTCAAAACATCCCGCACCGTGGTCATCAGTTCGACCAGTGCCGCCTACCCGTGGGAGTCGCTGGGTGAGGTCCGCGGTTACGAAGCATCCACTGGACTGACCCTGGAGGGCACCGGTGATGTTTTCCTCAACGACGTTTCCAATGCGTTTGTGGTCAACAACCCGCGGCAACAGGTTTGGGTCCGCTTTTACAACAACGAAACCGGCTGGTGGCTCAAGATGCCATGCGTCAACGTTTACGCCGGCTCGGTGTGGATTCTCGGCTGGAAGTCCGAAGCGTTTAACCGGAGAGTGCTCATCAAGGCCGACGGCCGCGTCGAACTGTTCGGCTTCAACAGCTACAGCCAGAGCAAGAAGGCCGCCGTCCCCGAAGAGGATGTGCCCATCATTGAGAATCAGGGCGGGCAGTTTTCGGTCATCAACCTCGCCCAGCGCGGCGTCCGCAAATACGGCAAGCTGATCCAGGAAACCGTTGACGGACAGACCAAGATGCTCACCTCCAAAGAAAACGGCAGCCCCGATCTGGGCATCTACACCGATATCCCAAAATAAGGTGGGCACTCGGCGGCAGACCAGCGTGCGCAGTTACCCACGATCCGCTTGGCACCCCAGCCGGCGTTTTCCCCGGCCATGCGGATGATCCGCAACCGTCCAGTCCCGGGCAATGCCGGCGGTGTTTATTGGCTGGATCGGCTTGGGCGTTGATAACGTTTGATGGGGAGGTTGGGTTGGGCCGTTTCGTTTACAGCGATGATGAAGGAAAACTCGGTGATGAAAGATCCGTTTTCCACACGGTAGAGGATGCGGTTGATGCCTTTGCGGAAGGTGACTTTGCGGTAGCCTTCGTCGGGTCGCCAGGGTTTGAGGCGGTAGTTGCTTTTCCAGATCAACTGGTCGTTGAACCAGACGCGGGAGTTGTCGTCGCTGCCTAGGGCGACCCATAGGTCACGTTGTTCATTGGACCAAACCTCGGTGTAGGCATAGTAGATCATGGTGCCGTAGCGCCACGGCGGGATGATGTCGGGGCGGCTGCTTTGGAGGAACTGCCAGCCGACCATCTGGCCGTCCTTGCCGGGGTAGCGGGCGTCTAGGTCAACGACGGTGTTGGGGGGGAACTCCTTATCGACGTTGCGCCGGCCGGGGTTGGGGAAGGGGCCGATGATGTACCAAGTGTCGAGGTACATCCACTGGGCGTCGCGGCCCGCCTTGTCGAGTCGTCGGCCGGGCAGGGCACCGACTTGGTAAAGGGTTCCTGACTTGAAGTTGGGGGAGTTGAAGCGTCCGCCGGTCTTGCCAGTGGCGGCGCTGCCGCCGGTTTCGTCCCCCGCGGCATCCTGGGCTTTGGCCAGCAGGTTTTTGGCCGTCTGCACGAGTCCGGCGGCTTGGCCACTGGTCAGACCCGACTGCTGGGCGTCCTGGGCAGTGGACTCGGCCTGTTGGGCATAAGCCTTGGCCTGGACGGTGGAGGATTTGCCCGAATCGCCAGAGTCGGTCGAAGCGGTGGAGGATTCGCCTTGCTCGGTGGAGGCTTCGGTGGTTGCCTGGGTTGTGGCACCGGTTGAGGCTTCGGTGGTGGCGTCTGTCGTGGCTTGGGTGGTTGCGTCGGTGGACGCTGGGGGCGTGGCATCGGTCGCATCGACTGTCGCTTGGTCGGTCGCTTTGGTGGTGTCGGTGGTTGCTTTCGGTGGCGGTTCCGGGGGTTCCTGGATTACTTTCGGGGGCAGTTGCTCGAGTTCTTTTATCAACTCGTGGGCCTCACGCTCGACCTGACGGGCCTGGGCGACGGGGTCAAGCTCGGGCGGGGGCGGTGGCTCTTCCTGTCGCATCAGGTCGGTCAGATCGACGGCCCGGAACTTCTCATCCTCGCGGGCCATGTCTTCGAGGTCCTGGAACTGACGCGACTCCTCGAACATGCGCTCGACATTGATGGCGGCTTCTTCCTGCTCGGCCTTTTGCAGGTCGGCCAGGAGTTCCTCAAGGGTGCGGAGGATGTTGTCGAGCTGGTCGTTGGCCTGCCTCAAGAGTTCCTTTTGGTGTTCGGCATCCTCGGCACCGCGGGCGCGTCGGGCCAAATCCTGCAAGGCCAGGCGTTGGCGTTGGGGCATGGCGATTTCGATTTTGTCCAGCGCGTCCTCAATGGGCACCTGCATGAGCGTGGCCGCCTCGATGGCGCGGATTTCGCGGAGCAACTGGGTGGATCGTTCCTCGGCCTGGTAGGCCTCCTGAAGCATGGCGTTGAGGTCGATGGGCGGGGCGTCCGGGGGCGCGGGCGTTTGGGCCGCGGCGGGCGAGGCAAGCAGGCAGGGAATCAACAGGCAAAGCCATCGACGTTTCATGATCCGCCCTCCACGTCTTTGAGCTTCGTCTGGGCCTGACGCTGCAACTCGCCGACCCCGAGCTGTTGCTTGCGTATTGCGTCAAGGAGGCCGCGCAGGTCGGTGAGTGTTTGCGAAAAAGCGGCGAAGCGCTTGTTCATATCGGAACGCCGGGCATCATGTTGCTCGGTGCGCCGTTTAAGGTTGCTTGCGGCGCTGGCGAGGGGTCGCTCATGCCGCTTGAGATCGCGCTGGAGCGTGGCTTGTTCCTGAGCGACCTGTTTTTGCTGTTCCCTGAGTTGCGTGACGCGCTGCTCGTCGCCGGCCGCGGTCGCCTCTTGGAGTTGGCCCGCCAAAGTTTCGATCTTCCCGCGGGTGGTTTCAACGGCAGCCTGCAACCGCTCGTGTTCGGCCTGCGCCTGCCCCTGGTTTTTCTCAGCCGAAGCGAGGCTTTCGGCACTCTTCTGATACTGACTGACCAGGCCCGCAAACGTGCTGGTCATGTCCCAAGTCGGCAGCTTCTCGGCCTGCTCAACCAACCCGTCGGCCTGCGCCTGGGCATCAAGCACGGCCTGCTGGGCACGCACCACCTCGGTGTACCGAGCACCGAGAAATCCCAGCTTCCGCAGCACGTCCTGCTGCACTTCGCGGGCCTCGACCTGGGCGACCTTGACATCCGTCAGCCGGTGATTGATGGTCCAGTGAAACTCCTTGACCCGCGGGTCATCCTTAGGCTCGCCCGCGGCCAGTTCCTTGACAAACTCCTCCAAAACCGTGGCCTCCTTGGTGAAGCCGTCAATGATGTGGTCGATGCCGGCGAGCTTCTCCAGCGCCTTTTTCTGAAGCGCCAGGGCATCCTCGGGGGCGAACTTGGAAACGGCTCCGGCGAACTGGGCAAACCGCTCCCGCCGAGTGTCGCGGATCGTTTCAAGCTGGGCGTGAATCTCCTTGATCCGCGCCAGCTTGGAGACAAGTTCCTCCGACTGGCGATCCTTAATCTGCTCGGTGATTTTCTCAAGTTCCTTTACGGTGATCGGGGTCTTGTTCTGTTCCTGTTGCTCCAGGGGTTTCTCGGCCGGGAGGATCAGCAGCAACGAACCGAACACCACGAGGTGGGCGGCAATCGACAGCGCCCACCATCCCCAGCGGGGTTTGGCCGAAGCGTCATCAAAATCTATGTGAGCGGGCATGGGGCACCGTTTGGGCGGGAGGAAGAAGGCGGAAAACGCGAGACGGGTCAGTCGTAGTTGCGGTCGGGACGGGTCTTGATTTTCAGGCCGATGTCGCGGAAACCCTGGAACTGGGCGGCTTCAATCACCTCGACGATTTCACGATAGCGCGTCTCGACATCCGCATCCAGACGGATGCGACTGCCAGGGGGCAGGTTCGCCAAGCGATCCAGCAGCACGCCCGTGGTCACCGGTTCGGCGCGGAAATACTTCTGGCCCTTCTGGTCGATTGACAACACCACGACGTTGTCCGCCTCTGGCCGCTCCACGCCGATCTCCGAGCGCGGCAACTCCAGCGGAATCTCCTTTTCGATTTTCTTCATCGTCGTGGAAACAAGGAAGAAAATCAGCAGGATGAACATGCAGTCGATCAACGGCGCTAGCGACAGATCGAGGTTTCGCTGCTTCTTTTTGGGCATTCGCATAGCTGCACCTATTGGCCGCGTTTCTTACCGCTCATAAACCACTCGGCCGTCAGCAGCGTGACCTGCTTTTCCAGCTCCGTGCCGTAGCGGGTGGCGGCGGAGTCAAAGTGGTGATGGATATACAACAGAGGAATCGCCAGCACCAAGCCCACGGCCGTGGTCATCAGGGCCGTCGAAATGCCGCCGGCGAGCATCGACGGGTCACCCATTTCCCCCACCGCGGCCACCACGTCGAAGCATTCGATCATGCCGAAAACCGTTCCCAAAAGGCCCATGAGCGGTTCGAGATTCGCCACCACCGCAATAGGCGTGGCGCGTTGGCTCAAGTCGCCCAGTTCGCTGGCCGCCAGGTCGCCGCTGGTGGTGCCCAAATCAGTCAGGTTGTTGTCACGATGGATGACCATGAAGCTGATGACCCGCGCCAGCACGCTGGGGTTTCGCTGACCGAGTTCTTCGAGTTCCTTGATCTTGCCGTCGCGCCACATGGCGGTGGCTTGGGCCGCCAGACCCGCCGGCACGATACGGCTTCGCCGGATGGTCAGCATGCAACCCACCGCGTACCCGCCGGCGATCATCGACATCAGCAACTGCACACCGATGACATACGGCCCGACACCGCCGCCGCCAAAAAGTTTCTCCACCCACTTCGTCGCCCCGCTGGTGGTGCGATAGGCAGGCCCGGTGCCCTTGCCGGTGGGCGTGGTCGCCGCGGGGGCTTGGGAGGTGGTGGCCTCGGGTTGATCGACGGCATCGGTCCCGGGCGTCGCGGTGGCGTCGATATGAGCGGGTTTGGTGGTCGGGGCCGGCGTGGTGGCGTCGGGTTGCTGGGCATGCAACAGCATGGCGCAGCCGACGATCAACCCGCAGGCCAGCATTAGCACGCGGTTGGGTTTCGATAGGATCATGCGCGGTCGTCTTCCTAAGTCGGGCGTGGCGGGAGGAGGAGCGGAGGAACCGGCTCACTCTATTGTTAACGCTCCAAGGTCGCAACCATTGCATTCCGGGCAAAGGAAAAATCGCACCCGCGCCTCAAAACTTGTGGTTTTCATTTACTTGGGCTGGCGCGACATGGCCTTGACGCCGCCCCTGCTGGTGCTGGCAATGGGACGGTGCATCCCCTCTTGGCCGGTGGACGTCAGTCATCGCATTCCCCCACCCCGCAAGCCCCCTCACATCTTCTGGCGGGTGCCACAGAGCATCCCGCTTCGGGTGCTGTGTGTTCCGTGAACGTTGCCCCATCGTTGTTCCACACACACCACCCGTGACGGGCTGGTTGTGGCAGCCCCTGCTTATATGGTTCAGCCCACACCGCGGCGCACCTTTTCCCAATCCGCGCCGGGGGTATTCCAAGTCGTGGCGGGGGTGTTTATTCCGGGTGCGGGGGCACGTCCTTTAACCTTGAGAGAGTTCCTTTTGACCTTGAGGGAGTTCCCTTGGAAAGTGTACGAAAGGCCAGTCTGGCCGATCAACGAGTATGACGCGGATGTTTTACCCTCGGACCTGACCGATGATCTAAATTCACGTTTCGACGAGAATCTTTTCCGCGGCCGCCAGCCCCAGAGTCATCACCTCACCACCCTCGATGCGCAACGTCACGGCCTCGGCCAGCAGGTCGATCCGCTCCACCTTCAGCGACGCACCCGGTGTCAAGCCGCGACGTTCCACGTATTGCAGGAATTGGGCGTCCTGATCCAGCACCCGCGCCACCCGTGCCGTCGCGCCCGGCTCGCAGTCCGGCAGACTCACCCACGGATGATCGGCCGGCTGACCGGTGGCGGGGGGAATCGGGTCGCCATGCGGGTCGAATTGCGGATAGCCCAGGGCCTTGTCGATGTTGGCCAGCACCTTGTCGGAAATGGCGTGCTCCAGTTGCTCGGCTTCGTCGTGGACTTCGCTCCAGTCCATGCTCAGCGTCCGCACCAGAAACAGTTCGACGAGCCGATGACGTCGCACGACCGAAAGCGCCAGACGTTCGCCGCCTTTGCTCAAACGCACTCCGCCACGCGGTTCGTACTCGACTAGGCCGGATTCGGAGAGTGACTTGACCATGGCTGTGACCGTGCCGGGTGCGACGCCCATGCCCGAAGCGAGTCGGCCCATCGCCACCAGCCCGCCGGGGGCTTGCTGCTGCTCCAGGTAGATACGTTTGAGATAGTCTTCGACGGTGCTGCTGGCCATGAGCGTGAGTGTAGCAAGCACAAGCCCACGGATGCCGTCGCTTGGGGCGGCTTCTGTGGGATCTCCTCAGGATGCCCCGTGCGTCCATGGAAAACCGCACCCCATCCCACAGAAGAGCCGCTCCGAGCCGCGGCTCATCTGTGGGCTTGCAATGTTTCAGCCGGGTGCTTGGGAATGAAAAAAGGAAGTCGGGGGTTGCTCAACCGCGTGCTTGCGCGCGGCGGCTCCGACAGACTCAATCCATCGCCTGGATGCGGGCTTCTTTGACCAAGGTGGGGAAGGGGTCGTTGTCGAGGAAGGGGCGACTTTCCGGCCGGGCCAACAGATCGACCGCTAGGCGGGGGTTGAAGAGGATGAGCTTTTTGACGAAGGCGGCGTAGGCGACGGCGTCGCCGGCCTGCGCCAAGCTGGTGCCGCAGTTGAGGTTGGCTTCGACATCGTAAGGATCGCGTGCCAGCACCCGCTGGTAGGCCATCGCGGCATGGGCGAAGCGCTTGTCGGCGCGGAGGCGCTGAGCGTAGTGGCCCCAGGTTTCAATCGAGGCGTCGGGGCTGGCGATGGCCAGTTCCAACTCCGCCAAGGAAGGCCCATCGGTGGCTTGGGCGGAAGTGCCGGTGGCGGCGAGGTACCATCCGCCAGCGATGAGGGTCGCCAGAAGCACCAAGGCCGCAGGTTTGCGTGAATGTTGGATGATCATGTCTGTTAAGTTATAACGCACAACCCCATGGCAGTGCAAGCAATTTCAACACCCGCCAAACCACTCTTCCCCGACTCGCCGCCTTCGACCCATCATTTTTTGTGGGTCATGGCCTGCGTGTTGTTGGCCTTGGCCCAAGCACCGTGGGCGGGCTATCAACTGGGCGTGGGCAACCAAGGCATTCAAGCCCCGTTTCTTCTTACGCTTCATGATAGCGCTTTGTTCACCCGTGACGCGATGGTGCAGGCCACGCAGCCGGCCTATCCGAGTTTGTTCTTCGCAAGCGTTGCCCCGCTCCTGCAATGGTTTGACTTGCCGACGCTTTACTTGGGGCTGCATCTGCTGACAGGGGTGGCGGTGTTTTTCACCACGGCCCTCTTGGTGCGGTTCATGTTTTCTGAGCATTGGGCACCGCTGCTGGCGCTGTTGTTGCTGCTGGCCGGGCATCAGCAGGCCTTGGCGGGGGAGACGCTTTATTCCACGGGCTTCACCCACACTTGGGCGACGTTTCCCTTGGCGCTCTTGGCACTGGCGTTTTTCTATCGGGAGCGACCTTGGGCGGCCTTCGCGCTCGTCGGACTGATCTTCAACTTCCACGCCTTGGAAGCGGCTTATCTGGCGGCGGTCATGGGCGGCTGGGCGCTGCTGACAATAAAACGTTTGGGGGTCAAGCAGGTGCTGGGGCTGTTTGTCCTCTTGGGAATCGCCGCCTCACCGACGCTCTGGCTGATGCTGCACAACCCGCAGCACTTCGCCGGGGACTGGCTGACGCTGATGCGGGTTCGCAGCGGCGACCACAGTTTCCCGGCCAGTTGGTGGCAGGCTGGCGACCCGGCGATCCCGCGATTCCTGCTCATCCTGGCGCTGGCGGGGCTGGGCATGAGCTATCGCGCCCTGCCCACCGCCACCGGCACGGCCCGCAAGACGATCATCCTTTTCTCGGTCATGGCGGGGCTGTTTGCGGTGGGGTATGTCTTTACGGAGATCAAGCCGCTGCCGATTGTCATTCGGGCGCAGCTTTTCCGCGGGTCGCGGTTTTTGTTGGTCATCGCATTAGCGCATATCGCTTATGGGGCGGTGAGGGCGTGGAGATTGCCTTGGGCTTCCCACCCGCGGAGCGGGTGGGCTTTCGGGGAGATGCGAACCACGCAATCGGATTCATTCCATTCATCCGATTCCTCCGCGCCGGAGATGATTTCATTGCCCCGCGCCATTGCGTGGTTGGAGTTTTTCAGCGCGACGTTCACCGTGCTGTGCCTGGCGATGCCGCCGATGCTAATTTTGCTGCCTTGGGCCTTGGCTCTGGCGACGGTCACGGCGTTTCTCAGTGGTCGCCTCAAGTGGAGTCAAGCCTTGTTCGCCGGGGTCGCGTTGTGGGTGGCGCTGGCGGCGTGGCGGCAGATCCACTTTGTCATTCCCGGTCTCAGTCCCGACTTCAACTGGTCGTCACTGGCCGACTGGCGCGGGCCGGGGGCCGTGGGCGGGCTGGTGCTCGTGGCGGCGATTGTCCTGT
>JBBRGB010000120.1:0-10459 GCA_038241095.1 Phycisphaerales bacterium | reverse complement strand
GGTTGTTGCCCGATGCCTCGCAACTCCATCGCGGCAAGGGGATAGGGCCGAAGCGCTAAACCGTAAGCGTGTGTTATGGGGCCTTGATAAACGCTTGCGGTTTAGCGCGGCATCGCTTGAGTCGGACAGCCAACCAAGCCCCCGCGCTCAATCCCGGCAAGGCGAGCATGATGTCCGTCAGGTCGGCTTGGTGGCCGACCGTAACAAGTTGCACCAGTTCGACGACCAGCAGGGCCGCGACCCCCGGCCACAATGCGACGACATAATGACGTTTCACCACCAGTCCCGCCAACAACCCCAAAGGCAGGGCCAGCAGACTTTTTCTCAACAGTTGATCCAAGGCCACGTAGGCCGACCCACGCAAGAGGTTGGCGAAGGGGGTCTGGGTGAAAAACGCGGCCAGGGATGGCGCTGGCTCGGCGGCGAAATGCCACGGCCAGGTGTAACCGGCGATGAGGATCAAGGCGTAAAGCGTCGCGGCCAAGGCGTACCAGCGGCGGCGCAGGTTCAGCAGCGGCCGATACGCGCCTCGTCGATGCAGGTCATGGAGCAGCAAACCCAGCGCGATGCCGAGAAGCCCCAAGGTGACATCGGCGGCGTCACTGACACGGGAGAGCAGCGGCAATTGGGCGACCTCGATGGCGGTCAGCAACAGCAGCCCCACGAGCATGGCCCGCCCATGTTTTGCGATG
Source organism: Phycisphaerales bacterium (assembly GCA_038241095.1). GTDB lineage: Bacteria > Planctomycetota > Phycisphaerae > Phycisphaerales > Phycisphaeraceae > JBBDMX01. The sequence continues at coordinate 9,767 of JBBRGB010000120.1, read as the reverse complement.
GGCGCAAAACGCCAAGCCAGCAACAGGCCAATGGGAACGGCCAGCGCGATGTCGCCGGTGATGTTCCAGAGCCAGCGGGGGAGGTTGGCCGAGCCGGTGGGCAGGGGCGGCCAAGGCCAGGGACGGATTTGGCCTTGGTGCAATTTGGCGGTCAGTTCGTGAAGACTCAGCACCACATCCAACGGCATCAGGGCGTAAAGGATGTAAGCGGCGAGATAGAGTTGCAGGAGCCGAAGCGGGAGTGAGGATTGCCCCGATTGATTGGAGATAAATGCCGTCCAGCGCTGGCCACGCCATTGCCAGAGCAACAGGCCCAGCGCGGCTCCAAGACCTTGCGCCAAGAGGTCGATGGGACTGGTGGTGCGGGCGGGGAGATAAAGTTGGGCAAACTCCAAGGCCGCGCCTAGGAAGAGCACGCCCAGCCAGATGGCCGCCAAACGCGACAAGACTTTGACGCCAGTGCGCGTCGAGGGCGATGCGACATGCCAAGCCCCGGCCCAGACCAGCGCCAGAGCGCCGAAGAGCATGAAGTTGACTACCCAGTCCAAGCGATTGGCGCTCACGGACTGGGCCAGGGTCATGATGGCGGTGAATTGCTTGAACGCCACGGCGGGCGTCAGCCAATGGAAGGAAAAAGGCAAGAGTGAGCCGTAGATGATCAACAGCGTGGCGGGCAGGGCGAGGAGGAAAACGGGCGAACACCAGGCGGGTGAAACACTTTCGGACGCGGCGCGGCGGGGCAATCGCAGTCCCCTGCCCAAGCGCGTGCCCAAGCTCAACACAATCACCATCGCCACCCACACCAGACCCCAGCGCAGGAGGATTTGGATGTGCGGCAGGGTGGCGGTGCGGTTGGCGCCCAAGAGGAATTGTTCGGCTGAAAAGGTTTGGCCGTATTTGCTCAGGGCGTTGACCGTGCCAAGTTGAAAGAGCCAGAGCGACAAGGGGATGGTGATGAGAGTAAAAACCGAAAGAAACAAGAGTAAAGACTTGTAGCCGCGACGTCCCCGTCGCGGTGTTTGGGATGTCAAAGGTGTCGTGAAAAATAGACGCCAAGGCGCGTCCGTAATGGCGACGTTCAGCCCCAACAGCAGCAGCATGGCAAAAAGAAAAAGTTCGCCAGGCCAGGCGATCCAAGTGCGGGCGATGAAGGGGTCGCCCTTAGACGCGGTGCCGGCGATGAGTTCGGTGAGGTTGTCCGTGGCGGCGAAGGTGATGACGACGGTGCGACCCACGAGCAGGCCGACCAACGCGGCCAAGAAGAGCGGCAGGCGGTGTGGTGAATCTTCGCGCAAGACATTTTCCGCATCGCGTGATGAGTCTTGGCACGCCACCCCCCCCAACCCCGCCAGCACGGCCGACATGGGCAGCAGGATCAGCCCCGCCAACCGCAGCCAGACTTCGCCCCATCCCAGCCACGCCCACCCCGCAGCCCGACCGGCCAAGGGTGTGCCCACTAGGTCGTGAAGGCTTTCGGTTGGCGCGACGAGTGTCAGCAAGCCGGCGACGATCAGGCTGGCGATGAGAAGGCGAAGCGTGGTGCCCACGAACCTTGCGTGACCTTGTGCGATCGCGGTGGGTAACAACCCCAGCAACAAGACGGCGAGGGTCATCCCTGCGGCACGAAAGAAGGCCTGCGGGCCGGTGCCCAATAGTTCCGCGAGGTTGTAAGGCACTCCGGCCCCCGGAGGCAGATGCGGCAGCATGACACCGACCAAGCCCGCCAAGATGCAGATGCCCGCGATGACCGCATATGGGAATTGCTGATATTTAGCCCCCGGCGGCTTTGAGCCGGGGGCCGGGGCGGACGAACAATTTGCAAGGGTCTGGCGTGTTTTCCCGTGGCTCGGAATGGTGTCTTTATCTTGCGGTTCTTGGTCGGGGATGGGACCTGAGACGCTTGCAATTTGAGCGCTGCCTCTGGCCCCCGCCCCCGGAAGCTCCGAGCCGCCGGGGGCTAAATATTGGGGAACCATGCGATCCCAGAGGATGGCCACCGCGATGCCAACTAGGCCGGTGACGACATCGGTGGCGTCCATGACACGGCTGCGGATGGGCCACTGGAGCAGTTCGGTGAAGATAAGAAATCCCCCGCTCAGGAAGGCGGTTTCCAGCCACGGGGAGCGACGTGGTTGATGCCGGTAGTAGCGCCAGCGCAAGGCCCGCGCCAAGGTCAAGGCCAGCATGAAAAAGAGAGTGGCGTTGAGGGTTGCAGCGGTGAGTTGCCAGAGGGCGAGGTTCCACAACTCGGATTGATTGGGGTGGTGCAACCATTGGGTCACGGCGCTAAACGGCAAGCCTGATTCGTAGGTTTGTTGGAGTGCGAGGCGCAGCTCGCGGGTTTCGGGGGTCAGGTCGAAGGGCGCGGTTCTTGCGATGAATATCGCGAGGATGACCCAACCCAATCGTCGCGCGGGCCGACCGGTGGGGAGGCGTCGGGCGAGTCTGGACAACCAGTGGTCGAGTCGATGCCCGCGGGCGTAACCGACGATGCCGGCGAGGGTGATGCCCAAGGTGTTGGCCAGCAGATCGACGATGGAGCTTTGGCGTTCGGGGAGGAAGACTTGGAGGGTTTCGCCCGAGAGCGACAGCAGGCCGCCGACGAGGGCGACCAAGATGATGGCCCAATGTCGATTGGTCGATCGTCGCTGGAACCACCACCCCAACAGCAGACCCAAGGGGGCAAAGAGCAGGAGGTTGCCCGCGAGGTTGATTTTGTGGATGTCGGTTTCACCCAGCCAGGCCGATTGCGGGGTGGTGGTGAAGTTGAACGGGAAGAGCAGTTCCCAGAGGGTCAGGGTGGCGGCAAGGAGGATGAGCCGGGTGAGGGTGAGACGCATGGGGTGCGCTGATTATCACCGTTTTTGTGAAGAGCGGGGAGCGCTAAACGGCAAGCCTGCATTGGGGGGCGGGGGTAATGCTGGTAGCTTTTCGTCAGACACACAGCACCCGAAGCGGGATGCTGTGTGGCACCCGGCCGAGGGTTTTCCACAGAGCAAGGGCAAGTTATTTTGCTTTGCCCCCTAGGTAGAGCATGGTTTCCCGACGCCAGGTTTCTTCGGTGGCGGTTTTGCCATCGACGATTTCCTTGACCTTGGTGAAGTAGCTCTTCTGCCCGCCGTCGGCGAAGCTCACCGCCATCCACCCGCCGTTGTTAAAGACGAAGGGCGTGGCTTTTTCGGGTGGTGCGGTGGTCATGGAATAGAGCGCATAGCACTCCACCACGCCGCCGTTGTTTTCGATGGCCGTGGTGTTGCCCTCGGTCTTCATGCCCAGAATCCACAATTTCGCGCCGTTGTTGATTAGCTGCGGCGTGTTCCCGAACTCGCTGTTGAGCTGCCGCACCCACCAGTGCGATTGTGCGCCGTTGATGCGGGTCTTGCCGCCCATCACATCGTCGATGAACATGTCGCCCGTGGCCGTCTTGGTGTTTTCCGAACCCTCGAGGTTGCAGCGTTGCACCACCAGGGCCTTGTCGCTGTTGTGGATGATGTGGATGCCGTTAAGGTGCTCGATGAACACGGTGTCGTTGTCGGTGCCATCGTATTGCACGGTCAGGCCCGAAAGAGTGGCCTCCATGCCGATGAGCTTGCGCACCTTGCCGCGGATGATGACCTTGCCCTTGGCCGGGTAGCGGCCGTTGGGGAAGTAGATCACACTCTTGCCGGAGTCGATGGCTTTTTGAATGGCCTCGGTGCAATCGGGGTTGGCGTTGCCGTAATACTGCCCGGTCAGCCCGCCGGGTTTCTTGGCTTCGGCGCTTGCGTAGAGATAGTCGCCCTTGACGATCTGCTTCTCCAGCCCCGGCCCGGCCCAAGAAAGCCTCGCCCAGGCGTCGTGACCGCTTTCCCAATAATCCATGCGGATGTCCACCCGCTGGCCGGCCTTGAATTGAACCTTGGTGGCTTCGTATTCCTTGGAGTGGTAGCCCTCCCACTTATCGAGGATGAGCTTGCCATCGACCCACAGTCGGCCACGGTCGTTGATGCTGGCGTAAAAGGTGTATTCGCCGTCGGCGGGGGCTTGAATCTGACCAGTCCAGCGGACGGAGAAATTATCCTTGCCGACCTGGGCCTCTTTTTCGGTCGGCCCGCCGCCGCCCCAGCCGAAGTCGATTTTGTCATCGACGCGTTGGAAGCTCTCGAGCGTGGTGAAGTCCACCGCCGAGCCTTGCGTGGCGGCACCGAAGTCCTTGACGTTGGCCCAATCGCTCAAGTCCGTACCGTTCCATTGCGGAGTTTCCTTCACCGGCAGGTTGGGGAGCTTTTCATCGCCCGCGCTCAAACGCAGCACGGCCCGCGAGGTGTAACTTTCAATGACGCCCTGACCCTCGGCCAGTGTCAGACCGGGCTTGTAACCCTTCTCATTTTTCCCGCCGCCGTTAACCACCACTTGCTTGTAACCCTTGACCGTCACCCGTTGCAGGAGCAGGTTTTCCTGGTTTTGAATCGCCACGGCTTGCGGGTCCTTGCCGGTGTAGGTGAACACACCGTCGATGAGCATGATGATGCCCTGACCGCCCTTGACCGAGCGGAAGACGGGCACCGCATTGTCGCTCACCACGCCGCGCAAACTCATCACCGGATGTCCCACGGCCTCGATGCCGGCGACTTTCTGGCCCTTTAAGGTGATGTGCTCGTAGGTCATGCTGCAATCCATGCCATTTTGCCGCAGGCCCACATCAAAGCCCTCGATGCTGACGTTTTTCACCAAGGCCGGGCCGGGCCAAGGCCGGCTGAGGTCCAAGCCGCAGTGGCCCGCGCCGTTGGGATCGCCGCTGCGGATGGTGATGTCGCACATCGAGCCGCGGTTGCTGGCCAGGAAGTCCACGCCCACCGCCCCGGGGTTGCCCTTGCCGGTGTCCACGGTGAAGTTTAAGAGCGTGTTTTGGAAGCCTTCGTTGCCCCAGCCACCCTCGCGGCTGTCGTGGCCTTTGCCGTGGCCGGTGGAGCCGGTGACGATGATGGTTTTGGGCTTGCCGGCCTCGCCGAAGCCGGGTGCGTTGTCCTTGAGTTTTAGGATGACGCCGTTGCGGGTCTGGCCCACCAGCGCCATGCCGCTGCGCCAGCCGTCGCTCCAGCCGCCTTCGCCATCAGGCTTGTCGCTGACGCGGGCCTTGATGCTGTCGCTGAGGATGTAGGTGCCGTTGGGGAAATAGACGAACTTGGGATTGCGGTAGTCGGCATTCAGGGCCGCGACCACGGCCGCCTTGACCGCCGCGGTGTCGTCGGTCACGCCGTCACCTTTGGCACCGAAATCGCGCTTGACATCGATGATGCCCGCGTCCTTGGGGAAGACGTACTCGAGCTGCGCCGCGACGGGACTGACGCCCAGCAAGGCGAAGATGATCAAAAGAAGGCCGGCGATCAGAGACGGGCGGTTGATGGGCATGGCAAGTCCAAGCAAGGGGTTACACCAGTGGGGAGGATCAAGTGACTTCGTTTTTAACGCGAAGGGGCGAAGGAGTGCGGAGGTCGCGAAGAACAAGCCCTTATGAGTACAACGCCCGCATCGCCATTTTATTGCATTTTCCGCTTCGCGTCCTTCGCGTTAAAAATCAAGTATCACAGGCTTCACTTTAACAACGAAGTTCCCCAGGTTCTGGCCTCTCACAGCAGGGGCGAACCCAGGGCGGCGATGCGCTCGAAGTATTGTTGCAACTGCGGCCGGGCGTCCCAAACGGTGGGATTGACCGCCAGCGACTCTGCCAGATAGCGCGTCTGAATCGCCCGCAGCTTGGCGGTGATCTCCGAACCATAAAGCAGCACGTTGACCTCGAAGTTCAGATAGAAGCTGCGAATGTCGAGATTCGACGACCCCAGCAAGGCAAAGGCGTCATCCACGGTCATGGTTTTGGAATGCAGCAGGCCCCGCTGGTGGTGGTAAATGTGAACACCCCCGGCCATGAGTTCGTGGTAATAAGCCCGGCCGGCGGCGGCAACGAGCGGATGGTCGCTGTGCTCGGGCACGACGAGTTGCACCTGCACGCCGCGATCCGCCGCCATGCTTAACGCCATGATCGTCGGCTCATCGGGAATCATGTAGGGCGTGGTGATAATGATGCGATGCTGGGCGGCGTTGATGGCGGCGAGCAGCACCTTGGGCAGCATTTCCGTTTCGTGGCTGGGGCCGGTGGGCACGGTCTGGGCGGCCATGTTCCCCGTGGGGGCGATGGGCGGCATGATGTCGGGCTGCTGAAGGTCATCGCCGGTTTCAAAAGCCCAGTCCTCGATGAAAACCATTTGCAGTTGGGCCACGACCGGGCCGGTGAAGCGGCCCATGACATCGACCCAGCGGCGACCTTTCGGGCCGTACATGGGACTGGCAATGTTCTGGCTGCCGGCGTAGGCGACGGCACCGTCGATGACGGCGATTTTGCGATGGTTGCGCAGGTCGATCCGTGCCAGTTTTCGCCGCCAAGGCGCGGCCGGGAGCATGGCGTGGCATTGCCCGCCCGCCGCACAGATGAGGCTTTGAAATCCACCCTTTTTGAAGAACCCGCGTGACCCGGCGGCATCGACCAGCACCCGCGTGGCCACGCCGCGCTTGCTGGCGCGTTGCAGGGCCTCACAAACCCGCTGGCCCGTGTCGCCCTCGAATATGTAAAACAGCAGATGCACATGATTCTTCGCCGCGTCGATGTCGGCGATGAGGCGATTGATGACCGTCTCCTGTTCGGAAAGCAATTCAACATCGTTGCCACCCAGAATGGCGAAGCCGCCGATGCTGCGTGCCTGCTTGGCCAAGGGGATGAGACTGTCGTCGATGGGCGGGCGGATGACGTGCGTATTCTGCCCGGCGAGCCGCTGACTCGAACGCATGGCGGCAATGACGCGGCGGTGAGCGCGGATGCGGCGCTTGCCCAAGTGGCTGCCGCCAAAAAGCAGGTAGCCCAGGATGCCCAATTCGGGCGTGAGAAAGATCACCGCCAGCCAGGCCAGCGCCGTCATGGGCGGCAAGCGGCGGCGCAGGACGATGGGAATCATCCCCAGCCGCGCCACCCATTCCGCCAGTGTCCAAATTGCCCACCAGGACATAGTTGTTACCTCGATCGCGGCGCGTGTGTCGGCTTGCCCGCGTCACTGTGCGTGCGTGATGTTATGCCGGCGACAGGCAGCCGTGCATGCCGATGACCAGGTGGTCGCAGACCATGCCCATGTTGAGGTTGGAGGCCAATTCCGCCTCGGCGCGGGTGACGGCCTCGATGACCCGCAGCCAGGGGTCAAGCCGTGCTTCCATTTCGGCGGGTTTGGCACCGGCGGTTTGACCCGCGATGGCCGCAACTTGCGTGCGGGCGTGCTGCGTGATGATCGACCACATCAGCCCCGCGGCCATCTTGTTGGCGGCTTCCTTGCTGGCACCTGAATGGGCCTTGACCCAAGCGGCCGCGAAACCGTCCATCAGGCCCGCCATCGTCTTGCCAAGCTCCAGCGGGCAATCGCCCCGTGCCATGACGTCGATGCCCGGCAGCACGGCGGTGGCCCAATTCCGCAAGTCATATTCCCTCGCCAGTTCCGCCCGGCCAATGCTGCCCTGGGCAAAGGCGATCAACCAAGCGCGGTCGTGCCCCGTGGCGTCACGCGGTTGCTTCGCATCCAGCCACGCCTCCACATCCGCATCCGCCAGCGACCCGAAACCCACGCGCTGACAGCGACTGCGAATCGTCGGCAAGAGCCGCTCTTCGTTGCTCGTCACCAGCACGATGTACGTCCCGGCGGGCGGCTCCTCCAACGCTTTGAGCAGAATGTTCTGACCCACCGGCGTGATCAACTCCGCTTCATCGACGACGAAAACCTTGTTGTGCCGCAGTTGCGCGGTGCGGTACACCGGATCGACGAAATGCTCTTTTAAGACCTCAAAGGGAATCGAAAGCAGCTTGCGCTCGCGGATGTTTTTGTCGCTGGAATAGCGGGCCAATTCCTTGTTGACGATGTGCAGGTCGGGATGGGCCGTGGCCGCGGCGGGCAGGTCGTCGCCATCGTCTCCCTTGGCGGGCTTGGGCGGCGGAGCGTCCAACAACCGACACGATTCACACCCCCCACAGGCCATCGGCACCCCCGGTTCCCCCGGCACCCCTGCTTGATTTCTGCCCGGCTCATGACACAAAAGCACGCGGGCAAACGCTAGGGCGGTGGTCATCTTGCCCACGCCCTTGGGGCCATGAAAAATAAAGGCGTGATGCAAGCGCCCGCTGGCCAGGCCCGCCTGCAGCACCGCGATCGCGTGTTTCTGCCCGTAAATCGCTTTCATGTGGCCCGGCATGGTATCACAGCCTTGGGGACACCGGCTCACGGGCGTTACAATGCCCATCCCATGAAAAAGAAAGCCGCGCGGACAACGAAAAAGAGCGGGCCGGCCCAAGGCCAAAGCAAGACAACGCAAGCCAAGGCCACCGACCCGACCGGCGATGAGGCGGCCCTGTCACTCCTGCGGCAACGCATCGACACCTTGGACAAGCAACTCATCGACCTGCTCAACCAGCGGGCCGCGGTGGTCGTCGAAGTTGGCAAGGTCAAACAAAACGGCTCCACGCCCATCTACGCACCCGACCGTGAAAAACAGGTCCTCGACCGTGTGCGCAAGCAGAACAAAGGTCCCTTGCCCGACTCCTGCCTCGAAGCCATTTGGCGCGAGTTGATGAGCGGCTCCTTCGCCCTGGAGCGGCCCCTGCGAATCGGCTACCTCGGCCCGGCGGGAAGTTTCTCCCACCTCGCGGCCAGGCGGAAGTTCGGCGCCAGCGTCGAGTACGACAGCGTCGAGGCCATCGCCGCCGTCTTTGATGAAATCGTCCGGGGCCACATCGACCTTGGCCTCGTGCCCATCGAAAACTCGTCCATGGGCGGCATCGGCGAAACGCTCGATTCCTTCCTAAACGCCAGCGTGCGGGTCTGCGCTGAGGTGCTCATCAGCATCCACCACAACCTGCTGGCCAATGCCGCGACGGAAAAGATCACGCGGATTTATTCCAAGCCGGAGGTCTTTGCCCAATGTCGCCGCTGGCTGGGCGTGCAATTGCGCCAAGCCGAGCGGGTGCCGGTGGCTTCGAGTTCCCGCGCCGCGGAAATGGCCGCCAAGGAACCCGCCGCCGCCGCCATCGGATCGACCCTGGCCGGTGAAATCTACGGCTTGAAAACCCTCTATGAAAACATCGAGGACAACCCCCAGAACATCACCCGCTTCTTCGTCATCGGCAACCAGAGTTCCAAGCCCACGGGCGACGACAAGACCGCCATCATGTTCACCACCGCCCACAAGGCCGGTGCCTTGGCCGAGGTGCTTGATGTCCTGCGCGACCACGGCCTGAACCTCACCCACCTCGACAAACGCCCCAGCCAGCGGGTCAACTGGGAATACTACTTCTTCGCCGACTTCGCCGGCCACGAGGATGACCCCAATGTCCGCAAGGGTCTGGAGGAATCGCGGAGGCACTGCCTGCAACTGACCGTGCTGGGCTCCTTCCCCCGCGCCCGCGATGTGCTTTGACGCAATCTTTCAGAGCCGTGGGGCGTAAGCCCCGGTGGATCGTCCGAGCCGCAAGGCGTAAGCCTGCGGTCGAAGATCATTGGCGTGCGAACACGCAAGATATTTCGAACGACGAGGAAAGTTCGTCCGCGGGCTTACGCCCGTCGGCTCTGATATGCTTCGACCTGTCAAGTTGTCGGTGGGGGTTCTACATCAGAGGGTTTTTCCGGTTGGGGGTGTTGGTTGAATGAAAAGCTGGAGTCCGGCGGCTTTGGCGACGATTGATCCCTCTGATATTCGCGTGT
>JBBRGB010000119.1:0-10461 GCA_038241095.1 Phycisphaerales bacterium | reverse complement strand
ACGGTTCTGACGTTGCGGCGCACTTACTCAAAGCGCAGCCTGGCGAGGATCGCCTCCTCACCGGCGGGTTGATCGCGGCCCCAGGCGGGAACGTTTTGCGTGGGGATCGATCGTCCTTTCAAAATGCCCTGATCATCAACTTCCTGCAACCCGGCGAGCATCACGCCGCCCTCCACCGGCCAGAGGCCCAGCAGGTGCGTGTTGTCGCCGCCCATGCCGGTCTTCTTGTCCCACTGGCCCGTCAGCAGACTGCTGTAAACGATGCGGGTCAGGTCGGGGCTGTACACGCGGACGAACTGGGCCCAGGACGAAAGGCCTTGCTCGGGCTTGAGCATCTTCTGAAAAGCGTCGGCGGTGGTCAGCACTCGGCGACCGTAGCCCACGACATAAATGCGGCCTTGGTTATCAACGCGAAGGTGCGCCCCGAGTCGCGTCGTCGCCAAGTCCGCCATGCCAAGATCGTGATTCAGCCAGCCGTCGTAATGCGGGTCGGGGTAGCGTTGCGAGTCGTCGCGGATGGCCATGCCCTCGGCGTATTCGCCGATGTAGGTGCTCTGCAACAGCGTGCCATCGGCCAGGCTCAACCGTCCCAGCCAGGCGATGGTGGCGTTGTCCAGCGCGCCGTCGAAGCGGGGCTGGAAGGAGCGACCGGGGTTGTCGGGTTGCTTGACTTCGTTGCCGCGCCAGAGGTTGTTTTTGTCCTCGCCATAGACCGAAGCGGCGACGACCAGCACGCCTTGGCCCGTGGCGTCGGAGTAGTCGATGACCAAGCCGGTGGCGGATTGCTGCGAGGGGGAGTTGTCGCTTTGCTCGGTGTGCAGTCGGCTCCACCAGCGCAACTTGCCGGTGGAACTCATGGCGATCACGGCCGGCTCGGTGTCGAGCTTTTCATTGGGCAGGCGGGTCTGAATGCCCAGCGCGATATAGAAGTCGCCGGTGCGACGATCGACGGTGATGCCGTTGACGCAGAGGCTTTTGGCGGGCCCCATCGAGCAGCCGGTGTAACCGGGACCGGCTTCACTTTCCCGCGGATCGGCGACATCAAACGGCCCGGCGAAAAAGGCGTCCAAGGGCCAGAGGCCTTGCTTCACGCCGCCGTTGCCGTCGGACAATTTCGCTTCATAATCCTCTTTCGTCCACGAGCGCAGCGAGCCGCGGCGATCCACTGCCAGTGACAGACCGCTGTATTTCACATCATCGCGTTGCGAGGCCGGCGAGCCGTGCCAAGCGCCTTGGGCGGTGAGGTGAAAGCGCCAGTCGTTGACGACTTCGAGTTTGCCCTTGGCGCTAAGGCGATAGACCGCGCCCCACTGTTTACCGAACGGTTCGCCGGCGGCGAAATAGACCTTGCCGTCGGCGGCCACGTCCCAGCGCGGCTCCTCTTGGTAAAGGTCCATGGCTGCGACGTTGTGAACCCACTCCAGGGCGGTGGGGGCCTTGTCCACGAAGTTGCCGTTGAGCCGGGCAATGAAGTAGCCGGACTCGCCACCGTCTTGGCGCGGGTCTCCGTTGTCGCGTGGCCCGGCGATGTAAATGACACCGGTGGGTTGGCTCGGTTCGTTGCTGGTCTTGATCATGCGGATGTCACGCACCACGCCGACGGGCAGGGTGATGAGGCGCAGAGGCTTTTGCAGATCGCCGCTCAAGTGCAGGAGAAAAGCCACGCGGTCGGCGCTGCGGCTGTGAATGCCGCCGGCGTCGAGTTCCGTCCGCGGCACGCCGGCGGGAAGCCAGTCGAGGGACTGGGCGCTGCCGGCGATGAGCACCGTGCCGTCGGACAGGCCCACGAGATCGGTGAAGCGCTGCGCCTTGGGCCCGCCGATGTAGGTCACCATGTCCCGCTCACCGGCTTGCAGCGTGGTGACGAACAGGGCTGGCAGCAACAAGGCGAGCATCAGCGCCAATGGCGTGAGGTGTCGCCAAGGCCGATGAAGCAACGCGAAGAGAAACGATTGGGTGTTGGACATGGCCATAGTTTACATGCGGGCGTGATTGAATAGCGGACTTTCATACGACAGTGGATGAAAAAAGGTTTGGCAAGGCGCGTCAACCGCAGGCCGAGTCGGAGCCGAAGAGCGTAAGCCCTCGGTGGAACGTGTAAAGGCACACGAACGCACAGGGACGTTGGACGGGGTGCTTACACACCTCGGCTCCGACAAACATCCGGGTGCTTACACACCTCGGCTCTGATAGCATCACTCCTACATCATGCACATCGCCGCGTTTCGTGACGGCAAGGGAAAAACATGAAAACCGCGACCAAGGTGGGCATCCACGGCGGCGACTTCCTCATCAACGGCAAGCCGACCTATCCCGGCCGCGTTTACCAAGGCCATCGCATCGAAGGGCTGTTGATGAATGCCCGCATGGTGCAGGGCATCTTTGACGACCTTAACCCGGCGACGCGAGATCGCTGGGCCTACCCCGATGGCCCGTGGGACGCGGAGCGCAACACCCACGAGTTCTTGGCGGCCATGCCCGTCTGGCGGGCGCACGGCCTGGTGAGTTTCACTATCAATCTCCAAGGTGGCAGTCCACAGGGTTACAGCAAGGAACAGCCTTGGCACAACAGCGCCTTCGAGGCCGATGGCGGGCTGCGCGACGCATACATGGCGCGGCTGCAACGCATCCTCGACAAGGCCGACGAGTTGGGCATGGCCCCCCTGCTCGGGCTTTTCTACTTCGGTCAGGATCAACGCCTCGAAGATGAAAAGGCCGTGGTCAGAGGCGTCGAGCACGCCGTCGATTGGCTGCTGGCCAAACGTTACGCACACGTGCTCATCGAGGTGAACAACGAGTGCAACGTCAAATACGACCACGCCATTCTCAAGCCGGGGCGAGTCGATGAACTCATCACCTTGGTGCAAGAGCGATCCCAAGGCAAGGTGGACAACCCGGTGGGACGGCTGCTGACGGGCACCAGTTACGGCGGTCGCCACATCCCCGAAACCAACGTTGTCAAAGTCGCCGACTTTCTGCTCCTGCACGGCAACGGCGTGGGTGATCCCAAGGAGATCGGCGCGATGGTGAGGAAGACCCGCGAGGTCGCCGGCCACCGTGGCCAGCCGATTCTGTTTAACGAGGATGACCACTTTGATTTTGAGAAGCCGGGCAACAACATGCTCGCCGCCGTCGCCGCCGGCGCGGGGTGGGGCTATTTCGATTACCGCATGAAAGGCGAAGGATACGACGAGGGCTATCAGTCCGTGCCCGTCAACTGGGGCATCAGTTCGCAACGCAAGCGTGGCTTCTTCAACTTGCTGTCGCAAGTAACCGGCGAAAAGCCCTGACCCGCGCGTGCCATCGGAGCCGAGGGGCGTAAGCCCCCGGGGAAGGTGGACGGCGCACGCAATCGGGGCGTGGGGGTGGTTCGACCCAGGGCTTACGCCCTTCGGCTCGGACAATAAATCAAGGCACCGAGGGCTTACGCCCTTCGGCTCAGACAAGGCACCACGGACTCACGTTTCGTGGCTCTGTTACCATCTCCCCTCCATGACACGCATCAACATTCTCATCATCGGCGGCGGCGGGCGCGAGCACGCCTTGGGCTGGAAACTGGCGCAATCCCCGGACTGCGGCCAACTCTTTTTCGCTCCCGGCAACGCCGGCACCGCGACCCTCGGCACCAATGTCCCGCTCAAGGCTGACAAGGTGGACACCAAGACCGTCGATGCCATCGACTACTTCTGCCGCCAGGAGAAAATCGGGCTGGTGGTCATCGGCCCGGAGGACCCGCTTTCGCAAGGGCTGGCGGATCGACTGGCCAAGCCGGGGCGGCAGGTCTTTGGCCCGGTGAAGGCCGCGGCGAGGATCGAAGGCGACAAGGCTTTCGCCAAGCAGTTGATGAAGGCCGCGAGCATTCCCACCGCCGAGGCCCGCGTTTTCAACGACGCCGAGGCCGCGACGACTTATGTGCAGCGGCACGAGACGCCGGTGGTGGTCAAGGCTGCGGGCCTGGCCAAAGGCAAGGGCGCGATCGTTTGCAACGATGCTGACGATGCCACCGCGGCGGTGAAAAAAATCATGATCGACCGCGCCTTTGGCGACGCCGGCAACACCGTGGTCATCGAGGAACGCCTCGTGGGCCAGGAGGTCAGTGTGCTGGCCTTGGTGGATGGCCGCAACATTCTGCTCTTGGACACTACGCAGGATCACAAGCAAGCCTTCGAGGGTGACCGCGGGCCCAACACCGGCGGCATGGGCGCTTACTGCCCCACGCCCTTGATGAGCGATGAACTCATGTCGCAGATCGAGCGCGAGATTCTCGTGCCCATCGTCGATGCCCTGCGGCGGGACGAAGTGGTCTATCGCGGCGTGCTTTACGCGGGCCTCATGCTCACCGCCGGCGGGCCCAAGGTCATCGAGTTCAACTGCCGCTTCGGCGACCCCGAATGCCAAGCCTTGGTGCCACGGATGAAGGGCGACCTCTTGGCGATCATGCTGGCGACTTGCGCGGGCAAACTCGACGAAGTGGATTTGACGTGGGATGACCGCAGCTCCATCTGCGTGGTCATGGCCAGCGGCGGCTACCCTGACGATTACGCCACCGGCCTGCCCATCAGCGGTTTAGCGCAAGCCGCGGCCATGAAGGACGTGGTGGTCTTCCACGCTGGCACGAAACCGGGCAAGGGCGGAGCGGTGTTGACGGCTGGCGGGCGGGTGCTCAACGTCTGCGCCTTGGGCGACGATTTGAAGCAAGCGCAACAGCGCGCCAACGCCGCGTGTGAAGTCATCAAGTTCGAGGGCGCTCATTACCGCCGCGACATAGGCGACCGGGTGATGAAGCGGTGAAGCTTAGGCGCAACGCACCTCGGCTCTGACTTATAGCCGCAGCGTCCCCGCCGCGCGTCTTTCCCGCTTCACCGCGTCAACTCAATATAGAACACCGGTTTGTCGGCGGGAATGGTCAGCGTTTCGCCCACCACGCCCTGCCCGATGGGACGCAAGGCCCAGTCCATCATGGTGTATTTCATCCCCTTTAGCGGGCCTGTTGTGACCACCGCGCCGGCGCGGGCATAGGCCACGGGTGGCTTGCCCTTTTCTCCTTGCGCGTTGACCTGTCCTTCAAACGGCTTGCCGGTGTAGCCCAGGTCGCCACGGGCCACATTCTCTTCGTTGATCTTGAAGCCCCAGTTGAAGCTCGTGGAGACCAGCGACACGATCACCTTCTTGGATTCCGCCAGCGGCTTGCCATCATCCGCCACCGCGGAGAAGGAGACGTAAAGCTGATCCTTGGTCACGGGGTAGTTGACGCCTTCGTCGTTGATGACTTGCACATCCGCCAGCGCGATGCCGTTGTCGAAGCGCACCGGCCCGGTCTGTTTGGCGAAGAAGCCGGTCCACGACACGCCCGCCGGGGCATCGAACTTCATGAAGCTCTGTTGCCAGTCGAAGGTGATCTGATCGGTGGGCTTGATGGGGCAGGCTTCGTTTAAGCCGCGTTCGACGACGGGGCCGGTGATGACATCCTTCTCGGCCTCGGGATCGACTTGCATGTAAAGCCCGTAGCGCCAGGCGGTGGGCGTGATCTTGAAACTCAGGTCGCCGAAGCTCCCGCCGTAGTCGGCGCTCTTGGGATCGTAAAGGCTCTCGCGGCCGAAGGTCATCACCGTGGGATTCTCCACGGGCTTGAGTGAACCGTGAATGAAAAACGCGCCGGCGGCTTTCATGGCCGAGGCGTAAATCTCGTCGTTCTTGAAGTGAACGCCCTCGATCGAGCCGTTGTTGCCCGAATGGCTGTAGTTGATCGGCTTGCTGTAGGGCGATTCTTCCGCCGGGTCGTTGGGCCGACCGAAAAGATGGAAGTTGATGATGTCCCAATCCTGAATCGCACCCAACGCGGCAATGCGATAAGGCACCTCGGCGCGGTACATGTCGGGATTGTTGGTCTGGAACTCGTAAACGAAAAACGGCTTGCCGGGGACGCGCCCGATCTCCACCCACGGAATCCCCATCGCCAAACGTGGCGTCTCTTCCAGCCCGCTGATAAACGGGAACCGTGGCTGCTGGCGATCCGTCGCCGTCTGCCAAAGATAGGTACACATCGTCGAAGCGTCACCCTGCTGATGCAGCAGGATCGACTGAATCTGATGCCCCGGCCCGGTGTCAAGCACCAGCGGACTGAGCTTCAAACTCTTGCCCAACGTCTTGGCGTAATCGCGTCGATCCACCTTGTACTTCAACTGCACATCAAAGAGAAACGCCATCACATCCTCGCCACGCCGACGAGTGAAGTCGTCACGGCTGAGCTTCTGCTTGCTAGCCGTCAGGGCCGCAATGGCCGCGGGGTTGGCATCGTTAAACGCCTTGCCATCGTTGGGCTTGGCCAAGGGCAGCAGGAGCACGCTGTTCTTTTGCATCGACTCGCCGGGCAGGAGGAAGCCCCAAGCCTTGGTCAGCGCTTTATCGTCGCCGTACTTGGCCTTGAGGAACCCGCTCCACCGGGCCATGAGTTCATCGCGGAAGAACTGCGGCAGCGACTGCCACTGGCCGTTGACCATGTGCGAGTACATCCACTCCTCGTTGGTCAGTTCCCACACCGCCATCTGCGGGTCGTCGCCCAGGCGCAGTCCGTTTTTGTAGTGGTTGGGCCAATCGGCGATCTCCTTCATGCGTCGCAGATGCACCGCCCGCATCCGCGGGTCCCACGCCCCGATATCGTTTTTTCGCGGGCTGGTGTCCCGGCCCAGCGCCTTGACCGCCGCCGTCCAAGCCGCGGCCGTGGCGGGGTCGTCGATGATGGACGCATCCGCCTCGGCATCCGCCCGGCCAAAATCATTGAAGGCCGTCATCCACACGCGAATGCCCCGCTTCTCCAGCGCCGCCAGCGCAAAGGCCGCCAAGTCGGCGTCCGAACCATCGCCCACGGTGTAATCCGGATTCCGCCAATCGCCCACGCCCCACCAGCGCACCATGTTGAAGCCCAAGTCGGCGATCCGCTGCGCAAGTGCATCGTAAACCTCGCGCGTCTTCTTGATCTTGGCCGCTTTCACTTCGGGTGAATCGCCAGCCTTGACGCGGAACTCGTTGAGCTTGCCCTCCAGATTGAAGTGCCCGATCCAGCCCCAATAGCGCACCCGCTGGCCGTTCAAGGAGAGGTGGCCGTCCTTGACAATGACATAGTTGGAATCCGGGATGGTGGCCGGATCAACCGCCGCGCCTGCGGGCATGGCAGCGCCCAACAGTGTCAGCGACAGCAATAGGGCCAGACCGAAAGAGGCGTGATTGCTCATGTCTTAATCTCACAAAAAGTGTGCTGAAAAACGTGTTTGTAATATACCCGTAAATGATTCGCTTGGCGAACCGGGCCACTGAAAAAGTTGAGTTTCCAGAGACCCCCGAATAAATCAGACCCGCCTTGAATAATTCGGCATCATCATGAGAGCCTCGCTGGAAGGATATCCCGGCCCCGGTGAGCCTGAACCGTGACGGGCAGGCAAATGGGGGGTTAACGTCACGGCTTGGGTTTCGTCGGCCGCCACTCCGGCACCGCCACCGGCGTTGAGATCACCGGCCAAGTGGCTCGGTATTGGTCTTGGTACAGGCCGATCTCATCGACCGGGATCGGCTTGAAACCCACCGCGTTAAAGAGGTCGGCCTTGGGCTTGAGGCGGTAGTCTCCCTTCGCGGCGTCCACAAAACCAGGGTCCTCATCAGGGAATTCGCCGTTGGCCATCAAGTCGAGGTTGCCCCGGTTGCCGGTGGTCACCGGACCGCAGCGGTAGAAGATGTTGCGCCAGATGTGGTTGATGCCCGGCTCGACCATCATCGTCGCGATCTCCGGGTATCGCTTCATGTACAACGGGTCCACATGGAAGTCAGTTGGGCGCTTGTTGGCGGCGATCATCCGCCAGACGCTGTTGCCGGTGTTCCAGCCTCCACTCACTCCCTGCTTGCAGTCCACGAACAGGTTGTTGTCGATGACGTTGTCGCGGCCGCTGTTGATCTGGATGGCGCCGAAGTTGCCGTTGGCGCTGCGAATGAAAATGTTGCCGTAAACCAACATGCCGCTGATGGCGTCATCGAAGCGGATGGCGGCTTGGCCATGCACCGCCGCGCCGGTGCCCGTCTTGCCGCAGTTGGTGAAGCGGTTGTGGCGGAACACGACGCCGCGGAAGGTCGGGTTGAGGAACAGTTCCATTGCGCCTTGGTCGTCGGACTCTTGGACGGCGCTGTGAACCTCGTTGAACTCGATCACATGGTCATTGCCTTCAATTCGCATGACGCTGCTGGGGCAGTCGTACATGAGGTTGTGGGCCACGCGATTGCCGACGCCTTCGAGCTGAATCGCCGGGGTATAGGTGCGGTCGATGCGGCCGAAGTTGTGGATTTGGCAGTTTTCGACGAAGTGGTGCCCCGGCGTGAGTGTGGCGCGGTCGCCGCCGATGACTTCGGTGGCGCGCCGGCCGATGGTGTGGATGTCGCAGCCCAGCAGGCCGTTGGCCTGTCCACCGTTGATGGTGATGCCATTGCCAGCCAGTCGGCTGACCGTGCAGCCCGCGATCAGGCAGCGCTTGCAGTTGTCCAGCACGAGGCCGTTGTAGCGCCCAAGATCGAACGTCAGGCCCTCGAAACGTACATCGCTCACCTGGTCCATGGTGACCATCGGCGTCGTCAGCAGGCTGATTTCGACGGTCGCCTTGGCGAGGTCCGTGGGCGGGTAGAGGTACAACATCCCGCTGTCGCGGTCCAAGTACCATTCGCCGGGCAGGTCGATCTCTTCGAGCAGGTTGAAGGCGTAGTACTGGATGCCCTGGCCGGCATCCATGCCGGAACCTCTGTACGCATAGGCCTGGTCGCAGATCACGGTCTTGGCGGCTGTGTCAATCTTGGAGACACGGATTGTCCCGTCGGCCCACAGGTAGTGGAAATAGCCAAACAGCCACAGGTCTTGGGCCTGGGTCCAGCGGGCCTGCCGGTCGTCGAGATACTCAAAGACGGAAGGCTTGCCCTCGGCCCGCGAACCGGGTTCGACGAGCTTGTTGATGCCCACGAAACCTGTGTTGGGCCAGCGAGCCAGAGTCATCGGCTTGCGGTCCACGAAGACCTCGAGCGTGGGCGGCGACGGCGGCTGGCCGAAGCCGCGAACCGTCAGTACGCCGTAGTCGGTCAGGCCTTGGGCCTTGAGGTCGCAGCGCGCCACCTTGCCGCGCGCCTCTTGGGGCAGGCGGGCCAGGATGGCCGGGTCGGTCACCGTCTCGAAGCCGGTCAACCGCGCGCCACCGTAGAAGATGGCCCCGCCCGGCTGCGTCGCGCGGTAAACCACCGGCCCGCGTTCGGTGCCCGAGTCCACGCTTGTGAGCTTCAGTGTCGTTGTCATCCGGTACTCGCCGGGCAGCACGTTGACCGCCACGGCCCCCGTCAGCCCCTTCGCGCGTTGTGCCCGCACGATGTCGCGTGCGCGCGAGAGCGTGGCCACCGGGCTGGCCTTGGTGCCCGGGTTGGCGTCGTTGCCGTCGGGTGAGACAAACACCTCGGTGGCGAAGTTGGTCACAGGACTGATGGTCGTGCGCGAAGCCAGCGGGTCGCGGGCCGGCAGGCCCTTGGCAACGCGGCTTAGTTGGGCAAGGCAGTCCCGTGCCTCCGCGCGGTGGACTTCCGGATAAGCGGCGGTCGCCGCGATCTTCGCATACTCCGCCTTGGCCAACTCCGGCTTGCCCTGGGCCATGTAGCTCTGCGCGCTACGCAGATGGGCGTAACTGCGGAGGCTGGCCGGGGCATCCGTGGAGCCTGCCAGCTCCGCGCAGGCGGCACGCACCGCCACGAAGTCTCCCGCAGCCCACAGCTCTTGGATCTTGGTGAACGTTTGCATCATGGCCTCTCGTTTTTCGGCAGCGATCGCTGCAGGCGATTCCTTGACCCCAAACGTCTCATTCATGCGGAGGAACTCGGCCTTGATCTCCCTTCGCGGCAGAGCGCGGCGGTAGAGGCTCACTTCGTCCATCAAGCCCCAGTAGTTATGCCAACCGCTACCCAGCGTGATCTCCCCGCCCTTGGAAAAATCGCCAGCAAAACCTGCCGGCAACGCCGTGACGCCTTGGCTGTGGCCGTTGAGGTAGAACTCCACTTCGCCCTTCTGACGGTCGCACACCACGGCCACGTAAGCCCATTGGCCCAAGGCCAGACCCGTCGCCGCCGTGCCGCTGGTAGACACCGTGGTTCCCGCTTCGTTCTTGTAACAGAAGTAGTAGCTCAGTTGCCCCTCGCTGAGCAGGTCAACGACAAGATAGGCGTCGGGGTAGATGCCCGAAGCGAACACTCGCCGTTGATTCGGGGGATCGTCGAGGGTGAACTGGGTCGGCTTGAGCCACGCGCTAAAGGTCCAGGAATCCTTGCCCAGCCGTTTCTCGACGGGAAGCCACAGCGTCACGACGCCGGTGGGCTTGCCATCAAACGACAGTGCCTTGCCTGAGGGCGAGGTGGCCCAGTCAGTGCCGACCTTGCCGTCGAGCTTGTTGGGGG
>JBBRGB010000118.1:0-10479 GCA_038241095.1 Phycisphaerales bacterium | reverse complement strand
ATAGGGGTATTTACTTGACTCAACCGACCCCCACCTGTAGTGTTGGGCCTCATGGTGGAAGATTATCCGCGCACGTTGATGGAACTGGAGCGGCGGTTTAGCGACGAAGAGGCTTGCCGCGATTATCTGTTCGCGTTGCGCTGGCCCCATGGATTCGCCTGCCAGCGCTGCGGAGGCGGCCGGGCGTGGCCGATGGCTCGCGGGTTGTGGCTCTGTGGGGCGTGTCGTGCCAAGGTGTCGGTCACGGCGGGCACGATCTTTCAGGACAGCAAGTTGCCGCTGACCCTCTGGTTACGGGCGATGTGGCAGGTGACGAGCCAGAAGAACGGCATCAGCGCGTTGGGCTTGCAGCGTGTGCTGGGACTGGGCAGCTATAAGACGGCGTGGGCCATGCTGCACAAACTGCGGCGGGCGATGGTGCGGCCCGGCCGCCAGCGGCTGCGGGGCATCGTGGAGGTCGACGAGACGTACTGGGGCGGCGAGGAAGAGGGTCTTCGAGGCCGGGGGGCCATCGACAAGGCGCTGATCGCCGTGGCCGCCGAAGCCGCGCCGGGGCGGGGCAAAGCCATCGGACGCATTCGGCTGCGGCACATCCCCGACATCAACCGCTGCACGCTGCACGAGTTCATTGGCCACGCGATCGAGCCGGGCAGCACCGTGGTGACCGACGGTCTGCAGTCGTATCGCGACCTCAACGGTTACATCCACCACCGCCACATCCAGCAGCGCCAGCCAGCCGACGCCGAGCATCTGCTTCCGCGCGTGCATCGGGTGGCCTCGTTGCTCAAACGCTGGCTGCTGGGCACGCATCAGGGGGCGATTGCCCACGAACATCTCGACGACTACCTCGACGAGTTCACGTTCCGCTTCAACCGCCGGACGTCGGCGTCCCGGGGCAAGCTGTTCTACCGCCTGGCTCAGCAGGCCGTGCAAGTCGCCCCCGCTCCCTACGATTCCCTGATCCACCCCAAGCGGTAGTGGCCGGTTGAGTCAGGTAAATACCCCTATCGGGATATCTGATCACCGGAATCATCCTGCGGGAACTCGGCCGCGGCAGTTTCTCCCTGCCGAACTTTTGGGTGCGTCGAATCAAACGCATCGTGCCGGCGGTGACGGCGGTGGTCTTCTCAACGATGGTGATGGGATACTTCCTGCTGCCCCCCGGCGCGCTGGAAAGACTGGCGCAATCCACCATCGCCCAGTCCCTGCTCTATGCCAACATCCACTTCTGGCAAGAGTCGGGCGGATACTTCGCCGAAGCGGCGGAATACCAACCGCTCCTGCACACCTGGTCACTGGCCGTCGAGGAACAGTTCTATCTGTTCTTCCCCTTTCTGGCGGTGTTGATTTTCCGGTGGCGGCGGGCATGGTTCATCCCGTTGCTGGTGGTGGCTGGCGTGGTGTCGTTTGCCGTGGGGGCCTGGAGCACGCTTCGACATCCGGCCGCGGCCTTTTACCTCCTGCCGCCGCGGGCTTGGGAATTGACGCTGGGCGCCTTGGCCGCAAGTCTGCGGGAACACGCGCCCAGGAAACCGGCCCTGGCCCAAACCGCTTCGGGGCTTGGACTCGCCATGATCGTGGCGGCGATGTTTTTCATCTCCCGGCAAACGCTCTTTCCCGGCTATGCCGCGCTCTTGCCCGTCGCCGGCTCGGCACTGTTCATCTTCGGCAACGAACACCGCCAAACCCTCGGCGGACGCCTGCTGTCGTGGAAGCCCGTCGTCTTTGTCGGGCTGATCTCCTATTCGCTCTATCTTTGGCATTGGCCGTTGCTGGTCTATGGTAAGTGGACAAACCTCAATCCCTCGGTGACGCTCAACGGGGCTTTGCTCATCATCGCGTTTGGCTTGTCGGTGCTGACATGGCGTTTTGTGGAGCAACCTTTTCGCCGCAAGACCGTCCTGCCCTCTTGGCCGACGGCCTATCCCTTTGCCGTGGGCGTGGCGGCGGTGATGATCGCCATCAGCGGCGTTCTGATCCACCTTCACGGACTGCCCGAGCGGCTCCCGCCGGACATGCGCCAAGCAGCGCTCGACTTGGAACCCCGCGCCCAAGAGCTTCACACCAACGATCCGGCGGGCGTGCCCCTGGGCATCGATTCCTCCCCTGACGAGCCGCTGGATTTTGTGCTCTGGGGCGACAGTCATGCCCGAACCTACGCGACGGTGATCGACCAGCTTGCCAAGGAACGCGGCCTGCGGGGCAGGGGATTCCTGACCAACGGCTGCACCAACATTCCCGGCTTGGTCAAGGCATCGGCGACGGGCCTCTCGGCTTCCGAGGTGATTCAACTCAATGACCAGCGCACGGAGATCATCCTCCGCCGAAAACCCAAGATGGTGATACTCGTCGCGGCATGGGCGATGACCCTGCCCCGGCCACCGGCGGATGGCTCGCTGGTGGGGGATATGAACTCGCCGAAGTGGCACCAATACGCCTACCTGGAGAATGGCGAACTCCGTCAAGGCTCCGCCCCGGCGGTGATTAAAAATCTTTTGCAACGTCTGATTGATCGCTTGGCCCAGCACGACATCAAGGTTACGATCCTTGAGCAGGTGCCGATTCTCGACGATCCCGCCCCCGCCCGAGCGGCTTACATCGCCCGTCGTTTCCCTTGGAACCCGGCCCCAACCACAGAACCACTTTCACTTGCCCAACACCTGGCCCGGCAAGCCGCAGCTAAAATGACACTCGAGGCGCTGGCGGGAAAGAACTTGACCTTGATCGATCCCACGCCCGCATTCTTTCCGGAGGGAGAAGCCTTGGAAATCTTCGAGCAAGGTTCGCTCTACCGCGATGATAACCACCTCACCAAGCGCGGCGTGGAGCGCAAACTCAAGCCGATATTCGTGGAGTTGCTCGATGGGATCGGGAAGTCCGAATCCCGTCAAGGGCGGCCTGTGGAAGTGGAAAGTGCCAGCGTCGGTCCGCATATCCCGTGACGCCAAACTCTTCTCATTGACCAAGAAGGATCAAGATGGCACTTACGCCAAGGCCGCGGCACCGCCGATGATTTCGGAGAGTTCCGTGGTGATCTGCGTTTGACGGGCGCGGTTGTATTGGCGGGTCAGGGACTTCTTCATCTTGCCAGCGGCGTCGGTGGCGGCTTTCATGGCGACCATGCGGCCGATCTGCTCGCTGACCACGGCCTCATTGAAGGCCTGATACAAACGCACCTTCACCGTTTCGGGCAGCAACTCGCCCAAGAGTGCCGCGGGGTCGGGGGAGAACTCGTAATCGACCTTGGCGGTTGACGCCGGGGCGGGGGTGGCGGTTTTCGTGGCGGGCGTGGCGGGCTTGCCCTCTTGGGCCGTGGGGGGCCGCATGGGCAACAGCGTCAGCACTTCAGGGCCTTGCCGGGTCATCGAGTGGAAGGCCATGTAAACGACTTCGATGGCGTCGTACTGCCCGGAGGCAAAAGCGCTCATGTAGCGTTCGGCCACGGCCCGCACCTGATCGTACTCCGGCTTGTCGGAGAATTGCGTGAGGTTCTGCGACACCGGCACGCGGTTGAAACGGAAAAAGGCGCTGCCTTTCTTGCCCACGACTTCGAGGTCGAGCTGTTCCTCGGCGTGCTGGCGGAGATGGGCGGTGGCCTTGCGGAGGACGTTGCCGTTGTAAGCGCCGGCCAGGCCACGATTGGAGGTGATGACCAGCACCAGTCGGCGATTAACGGGCGTGGCCGGGGTTTGCAGCAGGGGGTGGGAAACGCTCTTGCCGTCCGCGTCGCCGTCTTGACCGTCACCAGCCAAGGTGGTGGCTAATTCGCCGACGAGTTCGCTGATTTTGCGGGTGTAGGGTTGGGCCGCGGTGGCGCGGCGTTGGGCGGCCTGGAAGCGGGCGGTGGCGATCATCTGCATCGTTTTGGTGATGCGTTGGATGTTGCCCACGGCGCGGATGCGGCCCTTGATTTCGCGGATGGTGCCCATAGGCCGACATCATAGCGGGTCCGGGAGAGGGGGAGGGTCTTGAGTCTTGAGGGATGAGTCTTGAGGGTTGAGGATCGGGAGTTTTTTCTGACTCTTAGCCGCAACGTCCGCGTTGCGGTGGGGCGCGCTAAACCGCAAGCGTGGAGGGGGGCTTGGGGATTTGAATCTTGACCTCAAGACTCAAGACTCAAGACTTCTTCCCCGCCGCCAGCGGCAACCACTTGAGGACCCGTTGGATGGTCAGGTCCCAGTAGCCCCAGTCGTGGCCGTAGCCGGCGTCTTCTTCGTATTTCACTTGCAGGCCGATCTTCTTGGCGTGTTTGCGGAAGGTCTGGTTCTGGTCGTAAAGAAAATCCTCCTTGCCGCAGGCCTGGTAAAGCGCGGGCCGGGGCTTGCCGCTCTTGACGAGTTGCGTGGCCAGGTGGATCAGGTCGTGGGAGCTTGCGGGCAGTTGGTCGAAGTCGCCGAAGATGCGGCGCATTTCGGCGTGGCGTTCCTCCATGCCGCCCGCCGCCAGGCGACCGGCGATGTCAAGAGCGCCCGAAAGGCTCGCGCCCGCGGCGTAGCGATCGGGGTGTGCCAGCGCCAGCTTGAAGGCCCCGTATCCACCCATCGAAAGGCCGGCGACGAAGTTGTCCTCCCGGCGCGGCGAAAGCGGAAAGAACTGTCGTGCCAAGGCGGGAAGCTCTTGGCTGATGAACGTCCAGTAGCGCGGGCCGGTGACCATGTCGGCGTAGAAGCTGCGGCCTACGGCGGGCATCACCACCGCCAAGCCCAGCGGGGCCACGTAGCGCTCAATGCTGGTGCGCCGCAGCCAGATGGTGTGGTCGTCCGATAGGCCGTGGAGCAGCCAGAGCGTGGGGTGGCCGTGGAACGCGGTTTTTTTGTTGCGGGTGGTCGCCGCGTTCTTGATGCCGATCTGACCGGCGGTGGACTTCTGCGGCAGGATGATGATCATCGACACGCACATGCCCAGCGTTTCACTGAAAAAATCGCAATTGATCAAAGCCATGAATGCACTTTCGTCAGGGGTGTTGGTGGGTGGAGGGAAAAAGGGGACTACGGTAGGCTACCGCTTATGGAACTCTTTGGTCAACAGATTACCGCCATCGCCCCGCTGCCGCGCAATGAACAAATGGCGGTGGTGAAGGTCGAGAACAAGCGGGTGGCGACGCTGTCGCAGGCGGCGATTGCGCGGTTGGGGCTGCGCGTCGGCGGAGAGTGGAACGAAGCCTTGGCGCAACGGGCCGCGGATGAAGAGGCCTATGAAGCCGCCTTGCATCAGGCCTCGCGCTGGTTGGATCGCCGGATGCTCAGCGCCGCCGAACTGCGGGCCAAGCTGGCGGGCAAGGGGGTTACGGCATCGATACAAGATCGCGTGCTTGCCCGCCTCGAAGAACTAGGCCTGATTAACGACGCGGCCTTGGGTCAACTGCTCATCGAGCAACTGCGGAAAAAAGGCGGCGCAGGCCCCGCGCTGTTGCGCGATCGTCTGCTCAAACGCGGCTTGGATGAATCGCTGGCGGAGGAACTCGCGCAACCTTCAGGTGATGATGGAAATGGCGCGGGCGCGATGGAAGAAGCTTTGGCCCTGGCGGAGAAAAAAATGCGTTCCATGCGCGGCTTGGATGCGACGACCACGCGACGCCGCCTGGCCGGGGCCTTGGCCCGGCGAGGGTTCGACCAGGAGACGGTCATGGCCGTGCTGGAACGTCTGGGCTTCACCTCAGATTGAAGCGCACTTGCATTGCGGGGCGAATGTCGGGAAAATCACCGCCCGTGTCGCGGAGAGTCCGCGACGTGGAACTCCGACCTCGGCCACGATTGGCCGAGGCCCGCAACCGCCTTTTTCAAGGATTGATTTCGTCATGGCCAACATTCCTCTGAGTCCCGATGCCGCCGGCAGCGCCGGCCCCAAAAAGTCCGCCGGGGGCAAGAAGCTCCGCGTCGGGTTCATCGGCTGCGGCTTCATCGCCGATGTCCACATGCGCCACTACAAGGGCTTTGATGATGTCCAAGTCGTCGCCGGCTGCGACATCCGCAAGGAACGCCGCGACCTCTACGAGAAAGAGCACGGCCTGCCCATGTACGAAAAATGGGAAGACCTTTTCAAGAACCACGAACTCGACCTCATCGACGTCTGCACGCCCAATTACGCCCACTGCGAACCGGCCTTGGCGGCGTTCAAGCACGGCTGCCACGCCTTTGTCGAAAAGCCCTTGGCGATGAACGCCACGGAAGGCCAGAAGATGCTCGATGCCGCCAAGAAGGCCGGCAAGAAACTGACCATCGCCTTCCAGCACCGCTTTGAGCCTGCCACGCAGATGATCAAGCGGGCGGTGGACGCCGGCTCGCTGGGCAATGTGATGGTGGCCAAGGTTCATGCCATGCGTCGTCGCGGCATTCCCAACTGGGGCGTGTTCGGGCAGAAGAAGATGCAAGGCGGCGGGCCGATGATCGACATCGGCGTGCACGTCATCGAGATGTGCCACTACGCGATGGGCTGCCCCAAACCCGTGGCCGCCAGCGGCAAGATTTGGACCTACATGGGCAACAAGCCGTCGAACGTGGTGAGCATGTGGCCCAACTGGGACCACAAGACCTACACCGTCGAGGATTACGCCATTGGGCAGATTCGTTTCGACAACGGCGCGGTCATGCAGCTTGAGGCCATGTTCGCCGGCCACATTCCCCCGGAGATGGAAGGCATGAAGTTCGAACTTCTGGGCGACAAGGGTTCGGCCACCAAAAGCCCCGCGGGCCTGTACTACGACAAGGATGGCACGATGGTCAATGCCACGCCGCACTTCCTGGAGAAGGACAAAATCTGGGACATCAAGATGCGCAACGTCGTGGATACCTGCCTCTACGGTGAGGAAAACAAGGCCCCCGGCGAGCACGGTCTGATGGTGCAGAAGATCATCGACGGCGTGTACGAGTCGGCCCAGAGCGGCAAGGAAGTCAAGATCAAATAACCCCCCGGAAGTTCCCCGGAAGTTCCCCCGGAAGTTTTCCCGGAAATCATGCAATTGAACGTGAAGGGGCGCTGTGCGAAACAGCGCCCCTTTTTCAATCACTCCGATTCACCACCGAAAGGTCGCACCATGCCGTTGATTGACATGCCGTTGGAAAAATTGCGCGCGTATCAGGGCATCAACCCCAAGCCCCAGGATCACGAAGCCTATTGGCAGGCGGCGCTGGAGGAAATGCGGAGCGTGGACCCGCAAGTGGAACTCAAACCCGCCAAGTTTCAAGCACCCTTCGCGGAGTGCTTCGACATCTATTTCACCGGTGTTCGCGGTGCCCGCATCCACGCCAAATATCTCCGGCCCAAGGCCCGACCCACGCCGCACCCCGCGGTGCTTCAGTTCCACGGCTACACCGGTCATGCCGGCGAATGGCACGACAAACTCAACTATGTCGCGGCGGGCATGTCGGTGGCGGCGATGGATTGCCGCGGCCAGGGCGGCTCCAGCGAGGACACCGGCGGCATCAAGGGAACCACCCACCACGGTCACATCATCCGCGGCCTGTCCGACCGCCCGGAAAACCTGCTCTTTCGCCACATCTTTCTCGACACGGCGCAACTTGCTTCCGTGGTGATGAACCTGCCGGAGGTGGACGCCGAGCGGGTTGGCGCGATGGGCGGTTCGCAGGGTGGCGGGTTGACCTTGGCCTGCGCGGCGTTGGAGCCGGGCATCAAGCGGGCCGCGCCGGTCTTTCCGTTTCTGTGCGACTATCGCCGTGTGTGGGAGATGGACTTGGCCATGCACGCCTACGCCGAGCTTAAGACGTTTTTCCGTTTCTTCGACCCCACGCACGCCAATGAGGATGAGTGGTTCCGGCGGCTGGGTTACATCGACCTGCAACACTTGGCCCCGCGGATCAAGGCCAAGTTGTTGATGGGGCTGGGGCTAATGGACAACATCTGCCCGCCCTCGACGCAGTTCGCCGCGTACAACAAGATGACCTGTGAAAAGGAGATGGTGATCTACCCCGACTTTGGGCATGAAGGTTTGCCGGACTTCGGTGACCGGACGTTCGCGTTCATGGCCGGGTTGTGAGGAAGGCCTGAGTCTTGAGATTTGATTCTTGGTCTTACCGCCAACCGCAAGCGTGGATGGCACGCTTGCGGTCTGGCGGCGCGTTAATCTCAGCCCTGTGCCCGTGGTCGCCACAAGCGCCATTGAACGATGATGCCTAAAGCCGTGACCACGGCCAGGGCCACCAGCCACGCCCGCAACCCCGTGGGCAGCCAGCCGGTCCAGTCCGGCGCGTACACCGCCAGCAATCCCCTTCCCCCGGCCAGCCACAGCCCACCGCCGAGCAAGGCCGACTCAAACGACGCCGCCAGATACGGTCGCAGCAAGCCCGCGACCATTCCGATGACCAGACCCACGGTGGCGGCGACCATCACGATGTTGCGACCGCGGGAGCCGAGGCTTTGCCACCATGTGGTGATGAGTTGGATCTGCTGGCGGTAAAGTTCCTGGATTCGCTGCCAGATGTCGCGTGCGGCCTTTTGGGCGGCGTCGGTGCTGGAGGTGTCAATCATCAGGTCTTCGACCGACGCTGGGGCCACGGCTTGGGGTGGCGAGGCACCCAACCAGATGAGACTGGCCGCGGGCGCCACCAGCGAGAGCAACAGCGCCAGTGAAATCGCCATCCAGAAGCGAAAGAGAAACCCCGCCAGCAACCCGCCGATGAGCGACCCGGCCATGATGTAAATGGGAATGGAGCGCTCAGCCCCCATCGCGTCGGACACCGCCAGGCCGAGGATAGCGCCGATGAGCGCGCCACCCAAGACGCACGCCGGCCGGGCGAGTTTGCGGCCCGTCAGCCAGAGGCCCAGCCCGATGACCACCGCCGCGATGAGCATGATGACACCCACGGCGGGCACGGCGTCAAGCATGGTGTTGAGATTTGGATCCATGACACCATTATCGCGTGGGCACGGGTTGGGGCTTGAGAGAGTGGAACGCTCCGCTTCGCTTCGCGGCTAAACGGGGGTACGGGGGACCGACAAAATAGCGGGTCAATCCTTGAAACCGTCCTTATGGACCCAGGGCATGATGCCGCCGTGCTGGCGCTTCTTTTGCTTCATGGCGTCGAGCACGGCGGGCGGCAGCAGGCGGTGGAGGCGGGAGATGTCGCCGCCGCTGGCGATCTGCTTGATGAGCGTGGAACTGGTGAAGGCGAAGGTCTCGCCGGTCATTATGAAGACCGTTTCCACATCCGCCACGGCGCGGTTGGTCAGCGCCAGTTGGAACTCGAAGTTCAAGTCGGTGACGTTGCGGATGCCGCGGAGGATGGCCGTGGCCCGGAGGCTGCGGGCGTAATCGACCGTCAGACCCTCGAAGGTGGCGACACTGACGTTGTCTAAGTCGGACACGAGTTCGGAAATCATCTTCTCGCGTTCCTCGACGCTGAAAAGCTCGGCCTTGGCGGGGTTCTGACCGATGGCCACGACCAGTTCGTCAAACAGCGCCCGGCCACGGCGGATCACGTCCAAGTGACCGTTGGTGATGGGGTCAAAGGTTCCGGGGAACAGGCCGATCTTGCCGCAGCTTTTCATGGGGGAATTATAGTCTTGAGGGGTGGGGCTTGAGGCTTGAGGGGGTATCCGGGGGCGCTAAACCGCAAGCGTGTCTTTCACGCCACGGGGGTGGGGGTCATTAGGTGGCGCAGGGCTTGGGCCACGTCGGGCTGGCGCATGAGGTGCTCGCCCACCAGCACGCGATGCACCCCGGCTTGGGCCAGGCGGGCGATGTCTTGCGGGGTTTTGATGCCCGATTCGCTCACCAGCGTGTCGCGGTCGGCCACGAGTTCCAGCAAGTCCAAGGTGTGGTTCAGGTCGGTGCGCATGGCTTTGAGATCGCGGTTGTTGATGCCCAGCAACACTTGCCCCGACGTGTGGCCGGCAAGGTGTGGCCGCACGCGCAGCAGGTTCTCGCGGTCATGTACCTCCAACAGTGTGGTCAGCCCCAACGATCCCGCCAACTCCATCAACTCCGTCAAGGTCGCGTCAACCAGACACTCGGCGATGAGCAGCACCGCATCGGCCCCGGCGGCGCGGGCTTCGTACACCTGATAGGCATCAATGATGAAATCCTTGCGCAACACCGGCAGGGGCACCGCCCTTTTGATGAGATCAATGTACGCCAGCGACCCTTGGAAAAAATGTTCATCAGTGAGACAACTGATGGCCGCAGCCCCGGCGGCGTGGTAGGCGCGGGCGATGGCCAAAGGATCAAAATCGGGACGGATCAGCCCGGCGGAGGGACTGGCCTTCTTGACTTCCGCGATGACCCGCAGCGACCCGCAAGGCTGGGTGACGACGGTGAAGAAATCGCGCGGCGGCGCGACTTGTTCGCAGGCCTCACGCAGGGTTTCCAAAGCCTTGACGGCTTTGGCCCGCGCCACCTCGGCCCGTTTGTGTTCCACGATTTGTGCCAGCACATCGACCATGACGTCATCATAACGTTGGCGATGTAAATCCAGTGGCCAGCGCTAAACCGCAAGCGTAAATCGCACGCTTGCGGTTTAGCGC
>JBBRGB010000117.1:0-10487 GCA_038241095.1 Phycisphaerales bacterium | reverse complement strand
TATGCGGGCGAGAACCGCAACGGCTTGGCGCATAAGACCGATGCCTATCGAGGCGGATGGGTGCGACAGGTCGCCGAGTACATGCAGTTGGAAAATCTGACGGAATTACCCGACAACACCACATTCCGAACACCCAAGGTTTTCAACTGTCCCTCCACGGAAGAAAATATTCACGGCACAATGTTCTGGAACACCGTGTCCAGCGGTTTTTACGGCCCCAACCGCAGAGACTCGATCACCTATTTTGCCAATCGCGAGATTCACAACGCGCTGGGACACAACGGCAACACCTACCCGATCCGCAAACTCGACTGGTTCAACAGCCCCAGCGCGCAATTGCAGATGGGCGAAGCGGTCGGCGGCAACGAGCATGGCCCTTACAACAAACAAGGCTGCACCCCCGGCGCTTATACCACCGACAAGGATTACAGCGCGGGGGACCGCATGCAGCGTGAGGGTTTCTCCCACCGTCACAATGACAACATGAACGTGATGTTCCTCGATGGGCATGTGGAGCGACTGCCGCGGGCGATGGTCGTGGGGGAAGAAGGCTCCACTACTCTGGGAGCCGATGCTCAACGGGTGATGTGGCGTTTGCCTGAAAACACTCAATTTTACTTGGGTTACAACCATCAATACTGGTAAGCCTGGGGTACCCCATGAAACGCACCAACGCTTTTACGTTAATCGAACTGCTGGTGGTCATCAGCATCATCGCCCTGTTGATCGCCATGCTCTTGCCGGCCTTGGGCAAGGCGCGGGACGCGGCTCGGGCCGTGGCCTGCCAGTCCAACCTGCGGCAATGGGGCATCGGCACCGCCACCTTCGCCGGGGATCACAAGGGTGGCCTGCCCACGCTGGATGAAGACAACTTCGGCGGGTCGGGCACTTGGTATTGGAACATCTACCGCTACCTGGGTGACGACACCACGACCTTCGGCACCTACAAGTTCATCAAGACGCCCCCGGCCTACGTCTGCCCCGGCGATGAACTCAACATCGTGGGCACCATCATGATGGGCTACCCCGGCGGGTACCGGCCTGAACTGAGCATCGGCTGGGGTGTCAACAACGGCTGGCGGCGCGATGCCCTGGGCTACGGCGCCAACATGCGCCCAATCCGCGACGCCAAGGGCGGCACGTGGGATTTGCCCCGTTACCTCTATGAGGACTTCGCCGCCCCGGCCCAGCAGTTGCAGATGTACGACCACACCTTCTCCCGCCAAGTGCAGGCCAATTACGACAACCACACCGTCGGCGGCGCGGGCATCGGCAACGGCAAAGGCCCGGATCGCGTCTCGGGCCGACACGGCGGCGGGGATCGCACCAACACCCTCTTCCTCGACGGCCACGGCAAAGTGCTCGATTACCTTGATGTCATCGCACCGCTGGACCCGCTGAAAATCTGGAAAAACCCCAAAGACACCGGCGGCAAGTTCGCCGACCCCAATGATTATTGAGGAAGGCTTGAGGCTTGAGGATAGTCTTGAGGGATGAGTCTTGAGTCTTGAGGGTTCAAACTTGCAGGGTTTTATTGTGCGTGAGTTACGAAATCTGTCATAGCCGCAGCGTCCTCGCTGCGCGTCTTGGAAGTTACAGTTGACGCACAGACGTGCGGCGAGGACGCCGCGGCTAATAAGTGGCGCGACGCAAACGCTGCCTTGAACCTCAAGACTCAAGACTTACCCCCCCAACAGGAAACGCCAATGACCCCGACTCAACCCCTGCGGCTGTGGATAACGCTGTGGACGCTGGCCTTGCTGACTGCGCCAATGGTCGCATCCTTGCGGGCGATGGAGATCGTGTTTCCCGATGATCCGCGGGCGGTCATTGATGTCAAGCGCGATTGCGGGGCGGTGGGCGATGGCGTGGCCGATGACACCGACGCTTTGCAGAAGGCCATTGAGGATTCGGTGAGTCGCAAGGATCACACCCGCTTCATTTACCTGCCCAAGGGGACGTATCGCATCACGCGGACGCTGGTGTTGAAGCTGCCGGGCGATGGGAAAGAAGGCTCGATGGTCGGGCCTTGGATTTACGGTCAGGATCGGGACAAGACGGTGATTCGCTTGGCCGACGGGGCCGCGGGGTTTGGCGATCCCGCCAAGCCGTTGGAAGCGATTCGCGGCGTCTCCCGTCCCGACAAGGCGCACATGAACGCCGACTTTTTTGACCGCAACTTGGTCAACTTCACCATCGACACCGGTGACAACCCCGGGGCGGTGGGCATCAAGTTTTACAGCAACAACACCGGGCTGTTGGGCGATGTGCTGATCCGTGGCAACGGGGCGGTGGGGCTGGACTTGGGCTTCAACGACCAGAACGGCCCGATGCTGGCGCAGGATGTGGAGATCGATGGTTTCACCATCGGCGTCAAGACGGACTATATCATCAACAGTCAAACGCTCTCACGCATCACGGTGCGCCACGCCAGCCAGGTGGGCCTGCTGCATCGCGGGCAGATGCTGGCCGTCGAGGGCTTGAAGGTCATCGGCTCTCCGCTGGCGGTGGACACCGGCGTCCACGGCGTGCTGGTGCTGGTCGATTGCGACTTTGAAGCGCCCCAGGGAGGCAGCGCCGGCCCGGCGGTGAAACTCCAACAAGGCACCCTGTTCGCTCTGAGGCTTAAGACCAAGGGCTTTGCCAGCGCCATTGCGTCTGTCGATCCCGATGGCGGGGAACAGGCGGCGGATGTGGCCCAATACAACTCCCGGCCGGTGATGACGCTGGGCAAGGAAGATGCCGCAAAGGTTGTGGCGGGGGCGTGGCTGGTTCCCCCACGCGAGCCGGTGGTTCCCCTGCCGGTCGATCCCAAAGAATGGGTCTGCGCCAACGACTTCGGCGCGATTGCCGGTGACAAGGTGGATGACGCCCCGGCCTTTCAGAAAGCGGTGGACGAAGCCGCACGACGGGGCGCCAGCACGGTTTACATCCTGGGCGGCAAGCGTGGCGACCCCAACTGGTACCTCATGCAAGGCGATGTCCGCGTCCACGGGTCGGTGCAACGCATCATGGGCTTCGGCTTTGTGCGCATCCTGGGCGGTTCGAGCAAGGACCCGGCCTATCCCGAAAACCTCGCCAAGTTCATCGTCGATGATGACCCCACCGGCCCCGACACGGTGATCTTCGAACACATGCAGGTTTTTTCGCCCTGGCCCAGCTTCGGCATCGAGGCGCGATCCGCCAAACGCACTGTCGTCTGTCGAACCACCGGCGGCACGGTCATCGCCCGCCCCGGCGCAACGGTTTTCATGACCAACTGCGTGGGCCACATGTATCAGGAAAAAGGATCGAAAGTTTGGATTCGGCAATGGAACACCGAGGGCGGGCCGGGGACGGTCGTCAACACCCGCAACGATGGCGGGCAACTCTGGGTGATGGGCATGAAGACTGAGGCCACGAGCACCAAGTCCGCGACGCTCAACGGTGGACGCAGTGAGTTTCTTGGTGTGTTCAACTACAACAATGTCGGGGTCAAGGATGACATCCCCTTCTTCCTGGTGCGCGACGCCTCGCTGGCGGTGGCCGGGTATCGTGAAGTGCATTTCGGCAACAACTGGTGGCGGGTGAGCGTTCAAAATGAACAGAACGGCGTGAGCCACAACCAACTCGGCTCCAAGTGGCAGACCTGGTCGCTGCTGCGCGTCGAGGCGGAAAAGCCCGGCACACCGTGAGACCGCGGCGACTTGGTGGTGTGACACGAATAAACACAGATGTTCACAGATGAACACGGATTAAAGCCCACACACGGAAACCTTGTTTCAACTTTGAAAGGCAGTGACGCATGAGAACTGGATTTGGTTGGATGGCTTGGATGCCGGCGGTTGTGCTGACGCTCTTGGTGATGCTCCCTGTTGGCGCTTTGGCGCAGGCGGGCGATCAAGGCTTGCGGGGCGTGGGCACAGTGACATTGGTCGATGGTACGGCCTTGAATTGCGAGGTGCTTTTTGAGCATCCCAACGCGCCGTTGCTCATCGTGCGGGCGACGGATCGTTCGACTGTGCAGAGTATCCCGCTGTCGCTGGTTCAGGGCGTGACGGTGGATGGCAAGAGCAAGACTTTTGCTGGCAAGCGGGCGTTGAGCAAGGAGGAAAAGATCGCGCGGGAGCGCAACGGCCTGTGGGGCAGCGAGGCTGGGGGAGGCCAGATCGGACGTTACGCCAAGGAAAAATGGGAGGCCAAACCGTTGATCGTCTGGGCCAAGCCGGGCGAAAGCGGCGATGCGATGGATGCGGGCAGTTGGCTTGATGAAACCGGCGCGGAGGTCAAGGAAGGGCCTTGGAGGATGTACGAAGCTGGGGCTAAGCCCGGACGCAAGGGCAATGAAACCGGCGGAATCGACGGCGATGTGCTGCTGCCCGCGGCGGAGAAAAAATACGAGGCAATCCAAGCCGGCAACCGTGACCACCTCGGAGCTTTTGATCTGCGCCATCTGACGGTCGAGGCCAACGCCTCCTACCGCGTGCGTTACACCGTTTGGGGCAACTTGTGGGTCAAGGACGGTGCCAGCCTGGGCAACGGCACGCAGACCGGCGGGCTGGGTTCCGCGGACGCCAACAAGCACACCTTCGCACGCTTCTGCAACTTCCACGACCGTTTGCAACCGACTTGGGCCTACGCCCCAGCCATCTCTCACTGGGTTTACATCGACACCGGCGACACCGGCTCACTGGAAATCATCGGCGAATCGGGCGGGGCCGGCGACCGTCTCACCATGATGCGCGGCACCTTGGTCATCTCGGAAAACAGCTACATCGGCAACGGCAACCGAGGCTCGTTCTACACCCAGCCCGGCACCACCGCCATCCTGCTCGACGGTGCCCGCGTGGGCTGCCCCGACCCGCTGGTCTCCTCGGGAAGAGCCACCTACGGCATCGGTGGCACGCTGCTCTTTGGCACCAAGGAGCATCCGTTGAAACACGACTTGGAGTTTTCCGCCTGCTACTTCCCTCTGGACCAGTTCACACCCACGCCCTCGCTGGGCCAGCGCACCAGCGGCGCGAGTTTCGTCTTGGCCAAGAGCGGGCGGATGGAGATTCACAGTGCCGACCCTTCCAAGGCGAGGGTGATCTTCCGCCCCCGCTCGCGCGAGTTGCCCGTGAGTCAGTACGTGGTGGGTCGGGCTTTCTGGCAGTACACGAAGCGGGACGGCAAGGCCGCCATCGCCCCCACCCAGGAACTGTGGCAGCAGCCCACCATTCCCACCGGCGTCACCGCGGTCTTCGACGGTGCGACGGACTTCAACGGCGTGGTGTTCGACGGGTTTTACGACGGCGGCATCTATGTTGATCCCAAGGCCCGCGCCAAGTGGAAGAATGTGAGTTTCGGCAAGGCGAATCAGGTGGCACCGGAAAATCTGTTTAAGGATTTGCCATGATGCGTCGGTTCTGTTTCCTGCTGGCAACGCTGTGCTGCGTGACTTGGGCCACTGCGGCGATCAACGTGCAATTCCAGCCCCGCGATGTGTGGAACCGTTACGCCAACGTGCTGGTCGGTGAAGTCGCCGCGATGGATGGCAAGACGCTGAGCATCGAGTTGTCGGTCAAGTCGGTGGTCAAGGGCAAGTTCGAGCCGACGAAGGTGGCGCTCAAGGCGATCGACCGCGGCTTGCTTGAAGCGGTGCTGTCGGTGGAAAAGGGCCAGACCGTGGTGGCCTTTGTCAACCAGTTGGATCGCCGGAGTCCCGGTGGCTTGGGGCGCGATGTTCTTTACTACGTCGGCGGGGGCAAGTGGTACAAGGCCCAGGTGTCGGCTGATGACGCCGGAGCTTGGACGATCACCGCTGACGCCGATGCCCAAGCGCAGGCCGGCAGTTTGGACATCATGTTCGCCGTGTTCAACGGCACCGCTCCGCAACTGGCGCGGATGGCCGACGACATGGCGAACAACCGCGACTACTACCCCGCGCGGCCCTTCACCCGTTTTTCCGAAGTCCGCATCGACAAGCTTCCCAACGCCGTGGAAGGCGTGGGCATTCACGATCTCAACGGCGATGGCAAACTCGACCTCATCGCCACCGGAGGAGTGGGAGTGCGCGTTTACCTTCAGGATGCACAAAGCAAGTTCAACGACGCCACGCAACAAATCGGGCTTCTCGGCGTCACGGCCCACAGCGTCGCGGCGGCGGATGTCGATGGTGATGGCGACGCCGACCTGCTCTTGGACGCCACCCTGTACCGTCAGGACGCTGGCAAGTTCACCACCACGGAATTGATCGCCACCAAGGTGGATGCGATGAGTGCCGCGTTTGCGGAACTCAACGGTGACGGCCTACCCGATGTGCTCATCAGCAAACGGGGTGGTGGGCTGGTGGCGCTGGTCAACGATCAGGGTAAGGCCATGATGGATCGCACCGCCGAACTGGGCCTCCACACCGAGGCTCTGACCCAAGGCGAAGGTTACTTCGAGTTGGGCGATTGGAACCGTGATGGCCGGATCGATGTGCTTTATCTGGCCGGGCCGGGCTGGCTGCTGTTGCGGCGTGAAGAAGGCTTTGAGGCTGTGGCGCTGGCCGATGAAAACGACCCGCCAGAGTACCGCACCGCCGCACTCGCACCCATCGCTGGCCCCGACCAAAGCGGCGCGTTGATCGTCACTGCCGAGGCCAAGATGTTGCTGATCAACAACGCCGGCATCATGGTGGATGTGACCCGCGCCGGCAACGAGATTCAGGATGACATCGTCG
Source organism: Phycisphaerales bacterium (assembly GCA_038241095.1). GTDB lineage: Bacteria > Planctomycetota > Phycisphaerae > Phycisphaerales > Phycisphaeraceae > JBBDMX01. The sequence continues at coordinate 3,802 of JBBRGB010000117.1, read as the reverse complement.
GCGGGCTGATGACCGTGGCCGAGGACTTCAACGCCGATGGCACCCTTGACTTTTACATCGCCAGCCAACAGGACGGGGCCGCGGGTTTCTTCTGCACCAATCGTGGTTACGGCTCGTTCATGCTCGAAGAAAAATACGCGCCGGGCAAAGTCATTCCCGCCGAAATTTACAACGCCCCGGCAAGAGGCTTGGCGGTCGGGGATGTCAACGACGACGGCGCAAGCGACCTCTTGATCGGAGGCGGCGACGGCACGCTCCGGCTGTTGATGAATCAGACCTTGACGGATCGGCCCGCCGAGGCCCAGCCCCAGACCCGGCTCGACGAGCGCAAGCAAATCCAAGCCCGCATCCTCACCGTGGAACTCAAAGCGCCACGCGGCGTCATCGGCGCGACGGTCGAACTTCACGACGGGAAGGGTCGCCTCATCGCCCACCGCTGGATCGGGGGCAACGTGGGCATCGGCTGTGCCGCGCCGGGCCGGGTCATTCTCACCGCCAGGGAGCCGGGCCAACACAAACTCACCGTTCGCTTTGGGGATGGGCGAGTCGTCACCCGCGCCGTGGACTTGAGCTTGAATCAGCCGCGGCATCAACGGGTGGTGATTCAACCGCCCGCCCAATGAAGCATGGTTCGTCACATGTCCGCGCCATCCCGCCACTTGGGCAACTTGGTGTTTCGGGACGCGCAAGTCGAGCAACGGAAAACAACCAAACCCACGGATGGGTGTCCGTGGGCTTGGTCTGTTTTGGTCATTGCGGTCGTGCGTTGACTATGCCACGGCCATTGCCGGTTCGGGGGTCTTGGCGGGGTCGGCGGTGACTTGGCTGGCGCCGGTGTCCCAGAAGATCAGGCCCGGTTCATAGATGCCTTCCAAGGCCTTGCCACCGGGGACGATTCGCACCGCCAAGCCGTGGCGGCCGCTGCGGGTGGTCTCTTGCGTGCCTTGGAAACGGTGGCGACCGTTGCCCAAGTCTTCCACGTGCTTCAAGTCGCTGGCGTGGCCGTCGATGATGCGGCCATCGTTGTCCAACTTGCCCACGTAGAGTTGCACACACAGTTCCTCGGGTTTCAGGTCGCCCAAGTTGACGATGCTGGCCACGTCGAGCTGCGAGCCAACGCCCAAGGCCTTGGAGGTGTTGCTGATGATCTCCTCGACCTTGAGTTTGCCCCACCCGGCACGCAGACGTTGCTTCTGTTGCGCCAGCGAGACCGCGGCCGAGAGCTTGTCGGCGCACAACATGCGGGAACGCTTTAACGCGGGCAGATAGAGCTTCTCGGCGTAGTCCTGCACCATGCGGTTGGTGTTGAACTCCGGTGCCAGGGTGGCGATGCACTTCTTCATCCGCGAAATCCAGCGGCGGGGCAGGCCATGCTCATCGCGGTCGTAGAAGAGCGGGATGACCTGTTTTTCCAGGAGGTCGTAGAGGTTCTGGCTTTCGACATCATCTTGGAGGTCGAGGTTGCCGTAGGTTTCGCCGCGGCCGATGGACCAGCCGATGTCGCTTTGCGCCGCCTCGTCCCACCAGCCGTCGAGGATGGAGAGATTCAGCACGCCGTTGAGCGCCGCCTTCATGCCGCTGGTGCCCGACGCTTCCATGCCCCGGCGGGGGGTGTTCAACCACACGTCGCAACCCTGCACCAAGTATCGCGCCACGTGGATGTCGTAATTCTCCACGAAGACCAGGCGATGGCTGACCTTGGCCTCTCGTGCGAAGTGGACGATCTGGCGGATCAAGTCCTTGCCGCCACCGTCGGCGGGATGGCTCTTGCCGGCGATGAGGAACTGGATGGGCGTCTTGACGTTGGCGAACATCGCCAGCAGCCGCTTCGGATCACGCAACAAAAGGTTGGCGCGTTTGTAGGTGGCGAAGCGACGGGCAAAGCCGATGGTCAGGCAGTTGGGGTCGAGCACTTCCGAAGCGGCTTCGATTTGATCGGGCGAAGCGCTGCTGCGGGTCAGTTGCTTCTTCAACTGGCGACGGGTCCAGATGACCAAGCGGTGACGCCGACGGTCATGGACGCGCCAGAGTTCTTCATCGGGCACTTCGTTAATGGCGCTCCACACCGTCTGGTCGGCGGGGTCGGCCTGCCAGCGGCCACCGAGGTAGCGGTCCAACAGATAGATCATGTCGCCCGATAGCCAGGAGCGGGCATGGACGCCGTTGGTGACGTGGGTGATGGGCACTTCGTCGGCGGGCACACCGGGCCAGATGTTGTGCCACATGGCGCGACTAACTTCGCCGTGAAGCTTGCTGACGCCGTTGTACCAATCGCTGGTGCGAATGGCCAGCACGGCCATCGAGAAGAACTCATTCTTGTTGTAAACGTTCTCCCGACCCAGCGCCAACAAGCCTTCCAAGTCGAGTTTCAGAGAGCCGACGTACTCGCGGAAATAGCGGCTGACCATGTCCGAGGGGAAGCGGTCGATGCCCGCGGGCACGGGGGTGTGGGTGGTGAAAACGTGGCCGGCGGCGGCGGCTTGGCGGGCTTCATCGAAAGTGATGTTGTTCTTTTCGATGAGCTTGCGGATGCGTTCCACCGCCAGGAAAGCCGCGTGACCTTCGTTCATGTGGCAGACATCGGGGTTGATGCCCAGCACTTCCAAGGCTCGCAGCCCGCCGATGCCCAGCACGATTTCCTGTTTGATGCGCATCTCCATGTCGCCGCCGTAAAGCTGGCTGGTGATGCCGCGATCCATCTGATCGTTTTCAGGCAGGTTGGTGTCCAAGAGGAACAGGCGGATGAGGCCCACCATGACCTTCCACACGGCGATGGTCAGCTTGCGGCCAGGCAGTTCGACCGTGACTTTGACTTGGTTGCCCTTGTCGTCGAGAACGGGATTGACCGGGAGGTTGGAGAAGTCCAGGTCGGGGTAGTATTCCTGCTGCCAGCCGTCGGCGTTGAGGTACTGCTGGAAGTAGCCGTGGCGGTAGAGCAGGCCGACGCCGACCAAGGGCAGGCCCAGTTCGCTGGCGCTTTTCAAGTGGTCGCCGGCCAGGCAGCCCAGGCCGCCGGAGTAGATTTGCAGGCATTCGGTCAGGCCGAACTCGGCACAGAAGTAGGCGATGGTGAAGTCGCCGGTTCCTGCGTTCTTGCGCGCCAGCCAAGGGGTGCGCTCCATGTGCCGCTTGAGCATGGCCTGCACGCGTTGCATGGAGTTGATGAACCCGTCATCGCGGGCGGCATTGTCCAAGGTGGCCTGCGGGCAACTGCCCAGCAACTTCACCGGGTTGTGATGCGTCTGCTGCCAAAGCGAGCGATCCAAGCGGACGAAAAGCTCGACGGCTTCGGGATGCCACGACCACCAAAGATTGTTGGCGATTTCCAACAGGGGTTTGAGCGGTTCGGGAAGGGAAGGGACGACTTCAAAAGGGCGGATTTTCGCCAGATCGGGATTGAGCATGGTAAGAGTTTCCCTGAATCGTTATGGGACCAGCGGCGGATCATAACCGCTGGAGCCGGGTTCGGTGGGCATCGCGGCCCGCACCTCTTAACTTTCGGTCATTCTCAGGGGCAAGCTTGATGCCAGCGATAAAAAAGAGTTGAAAGTTCCATGATGAGGGAGTCAACTGTGTTTTATGGGAGTGCGCTAAACCGCAAGCGTTCAATGATCCACCTGAGTCCCACCAGATTTGGGTTTTCTCGGGTCTGCCCATTTTTCGGGGCAGGATTTTCTCATGGGGGTACGGAGAAAAAGGGGACATCCACAATTTCCTTGGCACTGGGGTGATTCGAACGACGACGAAGCGGAAATTGTGGATGTCCCCTTTTTCGGATCACCGCCCCGAAAAATGGGCAGAC
>JBBRGB010000116.1:0-10546 GCA_038241095.1 Phycisphaerales bacterium | reverse complement strand
CATCGAGCGCGGGGTCAAGCTCAACGAGTACGGCCTGTATGAAGGCGAGAAACAACGCGCCGGGGCCACGGAACAGGCGGTGTACGAGGCGTTGGGGTTGGCGTGGATCGCGCCGGAACTGCGCGAGGCGCGGGGTGAGGTGGCGCAAGCGGCGGCAGCGATGGCGGATGGGCGGGCCATGCCGCGACTGCTGGAAGTGGGTGACATTCAGAGCGAGTTGCACGCCCACACCATCGCCAGCGATGGCAAGTGGACGATCACTCAACTCGCCGAGGCTGCCCTTGAGCGCGGCTTTCACACCGTGGCGGTCACGGATCACTCGGTGAGTCAGACCATCGCCCACGGGCTGTCGGCGCAACGGTTGGAGGAACACATCGAGGTGGTGCGTGAGGTGGCCGGGCGGTTTGCGGGGCGGATTCGTATTCTCGTCGGGGCCGAGGTGGACATCCTGGCGGATGGGCGGTTGGACTATCCCGACAGCTTGCTGGCGCAGTTGGACATTGTGGTGGCCTCGCCCCACGCGGCGTTGAGTCAGGAGCCGCACAAGGCCACGGCCCGGTTGCTGCGTGCCATTGACAACCGTTACATCACGATATTGGGGCATCCCACGGGGCGGTTGGTGGGGCGGCGCGAGGGGCTTTCGCCGGACATGGGGTTGATCGTCAAGGCGGCCGGGGCGCGGGGCATCGCGTTGGAGATCAACGCCAATCATCACCGCTTGGATTTGCGCGACAGTCACGCACGGCTGGCACTGGAGGCCGGGGTGAAACTGGCGGTGAACACCGATGCCCACGGGCCGGCGGATTTGGAGGAGTTGCGTTACGGGATTCTCACGGCGCGGCGGGCGGGGGCGACCAAGGAGGATGTGGTGAATTGTTTGGATGCGGAGGGGTTGGATAAATGGATTCGTTCGACGCGGGGGTGAGGGGGGGGAATCGGCGCGAATGTCGCGCACGGGGGGACTCCCAGCCGCGGAGCGGCTGGGCTTTCGGGGTGGATACTTCAACAGTTTTCAAGGTTGTCATGATTGATCCATCCGAGTATGTCACGACAGCGCTGCCCACACCACCGGCGCGGTTTTTCAAGAGCTGGTGGGTGGGTGTCGCCGAAGTGGCGGGGGTGGTGGTGGGGTTGCTGGCGTTGCAGTGGATTCCTTGGGGGCATGTCAGCCGGGATGTCTGGTGGCGAACGCCGCTACGAACGGGGCTGACGGTGGCGGTGGTGGCGATGGTGGTTTTTTCGTTTGTTCGCCGGGGTGAGCGTTTGGCGGACTTGGGGCTGGCACCGCGGCAATGGTCGCGGGGGTGGCAGGGCATGGCGCTTTACACCGGATGCTCGCTGGTGGTGCTGGCGGGGTTGGGTTTTTACTTCGGGCAACCGCAATGGGATGCGGGTTGGCTGCTGAAATACGTTGGCGGCATGATTGGCCAGCAGTTGGCCTTGCAATGTTTCCTGAACAACCGCGTTTATTATTTCACGCAAGGCATGGGCGAATCGCGGCGAATCACTTGGGCGGTCGTGGGAAGCACATTGGCGTTCGCTTTGCTCCACGCGCCCAACTGGTGGCTCATGGCCTTGGTGATTCCCAGCGGTCTGGCCTGGACGCTCAACTTCCGCCTGCACCGCAATCTTTTTGCGGTCATGGCCAGCCATCTGGTTCTTGGCGCGGCTACGATGTTGCTGCTGGGCCAAGGGCCGCTGCTGCGTTTGCGTGTGGGCTGGCCGGCGTGGGAGTCGTTGCGTGGTTACTGATGCGGGTCAAGGCGAAGAAGCAGGCGGGGCGGGTGTGGCCGTGGCGTCATCCGCACCACGTTCACCGAGACGACGGCGCTGGCCTTGGGCCCTTCTCACCGTTGCGGTTTTGTTCCTCGTCATCGTTGGGCCTTGGCCATCGGACAACTCGCCTTTTACTGGCAGCACTTACCAAGCCACGACTCTGGCGCGGCTGGCGCTGGCCAAGCCCGCCGTCGCCACCGGGCCGCTGTCGGTGGGCTACGCGACCTTGGACATCTCCACGCCCTTGGGGCACAGCCTGGCGGGATTCTCACGCCATGACTTCGCCGCCGTGGCCGTGGACGCGCCGGTCTTTGCCCGCGCCCTGACACTGGCGGTGGGCGATGTGAAAACAACCATCCTCACCGTTGATCTGCTGATGATTGATGAAACCATGCGCGACGCCATCCTGGCGCGTACCGGTCTGGCCTTCGGTGACATCTATTTCACTTCCAGCCACACCCACAGCGGGCCTGGAGGGTGGGGGCATCACCCCGTCGAACGCATCATCACCGGCAGCTTCGATCAGACCTACTTCGACCATCTGGCCGATCAATTGGCGCGGACGATCCTCGAATCACGAAAGCGGCAAAACCTCACGCCCGCCTCGGTCGCCACGGTGAGCGTGGAAACCAGCGATGGGCAACTCAACCGACTGGCTCCCGGCGAACCGACCTTCGATCAACTCGCGGCCATCGTCATCAAGCCGCACAACGGCGACCCGCCCCTGGTGCTGGCGAGTTATGGCGCGCACGCCACGGTGGTGCCCGGCGACCCGCCGATCCTCAGCCCGGATTATCCCGGCGCTTTGGTGGCGCGGTTGGATGAAATCGCGGGTGTGCGGAGCATGTTCGCCTGCGGGGCCGTGGGAGATACTTCGCCGCAACGTCCCGCTGCCCCCAGCCCGGTCGAATCCGCCCACATCCTGGGGCACCACTTGGCGGACCAACTCGCGCCAGCACTGGCACAGGCCGCGTTGGTCGATGAGGTGACGCTGGCCTCGCTGGACCTGCGGGTCGATCTGCCCCAGTTGCGATTCGCCCTTAACGCCGACTGGAGCCTCAGCCCCGTGGTCACCGTCTGGCTTTCCGACCGCACCACGCATGTGCATGTGCTGCGGATTGGCGACACCGTACTGACTGGTTTCCCCGGCGATTACGCCGGACACTTGGCCACCCCGCTTGCGCGCGAGGCCCGGCGACTTGACCTCAAACTCATCCCCACCAGTTTCAGCGGCGAATACAAGGGTTATCTTGTCTCGCGTGACATTTACATGACCAAATCCGCCTATGAAACACGGGACATGAATTTCTACGGCCCTTGGGCGGGCGAGTATTTGACCGACACCGCGTTAAGAATGATTCAACGTCTGGCTGACACGCGAGCCGATTGATGGCACAATGGACAGACGCCAGCCGCAACTGTCTGGGCTGGTGACACGGCAGGGGGGCTGATGGCCGGGGATTGGAGCCGACTGTTTTGGCAAAAAGCGTTTTACAATCTCACGAATCGCCGGAGTTGCCGGTGCTTGAGTATCCGCCCGATTCGTCGGCGCTGGACGATTCTCCGCGTCCGTCGGAATCCCCGGGCACGCCCTCCCATCCGCGGATGCCTGAATCCCGGCCCATGCCCGAGGCTGGCATCGTCGGGATCACGGATTTAAGCCAACTCACCATTCAGGCTCCAGCCGCGCCGATGGCCCCGCCGGAAGCCACGCCCGATCCTGCGCCACGCCTGCCCCACGCCCAGCGTCAAGCCGCGGTTCGCGGCCTGATTCGCCGCATCCTCAACCGCAGCGAGGAATACCACACCTTTGGCGAAAACGCCTACAGCCTGCACCACGAAGGCCCACGTGATTACATCATTCTGACGCCCGGCGAAGGCGTCACACCCCACGATGTGTTTCCGCGTTTACGCTGGGGCGGATCCGTGGCGGTGGTTTCCTCCAACGCCCCGGCCGTCTGGGCGGCGGCCCAACTTTTCAACCCCCGCGCGGGATTCAACCTCGACGTCGAGCCGACCACGTTCCACGCCGGGCTGTTCGGCCTGAAGCTGCCCTTTTTCGGACGCAAGCTCCACTACTTCATCGCCCGCAAGGTCTCGCTCATCTGGCCCGGCCAGGTCACCGAACGTTTCACCTTCGATGTCCGTCTGGTTCGCGCCCAAGCGCCGCATCAGGGCTACATGGTGATGAAACAGGTGCCAAGCTACGGCTACCTCTACCAACGTCTGCGGCAGCGCTTCCCCGAAGCCGACGCCGCCACGAATTACAAACGCACCCACAAACTCATCGACCACGTCTTTCCCGTGTTCCTCACCCGCGAGTCGGCCTTTCTGCAAATCCTTCAGCGCGACCTTCCGCCGGAGTACCGCAAGCGCGTGCCCACGGCGATGGGTGCGGAAAAAGGCTCCGACGGGCTGGTGCGGAGGCTGTACATGAACTGGCTGCGCTTGAGCGGGCCAACGCTGTCCCAGTTCGACTTCGCCATGCAGGCCGCGGACCTCTTGCGCGTGCTGCACGACACGGTGAAAATCATCCACTTGGACCTGCGGCTGGACAACATGGTCATCACCCGCGATGGCGTGGGGTTTGTCGATTTCGGCTCGGCGGTGCGCATGGGCGAAAACCTCAAGCAAAGCCCCATGCTCGACGCGCTGTTTGATCAGATGATGTCCACTTCGCAGATTCAGGTGAACCTCGGGCGGATGATTCGGGCCGGGCACTTGACCTCGAGTTTCATGGTCGCTGCCCACGGTCGCATCGACAAGGCTGTGGATATCTTTTACCTGGCGGTGCAGATGCGTGAGCCGCACGCCAACCCGGACTTCCGTAATCTGGTGCGTTTCGAGCCTGGCAGCGACGAGGCCCGCCGCATCTCGCTCTTGACCGACGGCATCCTGCGGCCCACCGACCCGGATCGGCCCAACTACATCTCGGCCAAGGATGTGTGCAACGGTTTGCAGCGGGTGGCGCAGAAGTTGAAGAAGTGATGGCGGGGAAAAGGGTCCGCCCATTTTTCAGGGGGCATTGATCGTGGGGTTATTGCGGAGAAAAAGGGGACATCCTGCTCTGTAGAAAACCCTTGGCGGGGTGCCACACTGCATCCCGCTTCGGGTGCTGTGTGTCTGGCGAACACCGACCAGTCAATGTCAATGATTCGCATGTCATGCGTCAAAACCCTTTGAAATCGCACCTCAAGGGTCAATCGCACACAGCACCCTGTCGGGATGCTGTGTGGCACCGCGCGAGGTCATTTGGCAATCAACTGCGCCATCAAGGGGTTTTCTACAGAGCAGGACATCCACAATTTCCTTGGCACTGAGAAGACTCGAACGACAATGAAGTGGAAATTGTGGATGTCCCCTTTTTCGGATCCCCACCCCGAAAAATGGTCAGACCCGAAGTGATGGCGGGGAAAATGCCAGCTTGTCAGAATCGCCACATCTTTCTAAAGTGTTGGAGGTTGGATGTTGCCCGGCCGCGACGCTGATGCGTCGATGGTGTGAAGTCTTCCCCGGCGCGATATCATGATGGACACCCTTTGGAGTTCCCTTCATGGCCAAGATGTTCTACACGCTCGAAGAAGCCGCGGAAAAACTCGGCGTCGCCGCCGACAAGGTCAAGCAGATGGCCTCTTCGGGCAAGCTGCAACAGTTCCGTGACCGCGACAAGCTGATGTTCAAACGCGACCAGATCGACAACTTGGTCGCCAAGGGCGCCAGCGGTTCGGGCGCTCCGATCAAGGGCGGCGACATTGACCGCGTGAACCTCGCCGGCGATTCCCGCGCCGCAACGCGCAAGGAAGACCCCCGGCAAGCCACGGGCATCAGCGTCTTTGACGCCGATGAAATCGAGCAGGCCGACCCCATGGCCCAGACGCAGATCACCCAGCCGCCCATCGCTGATGACGATGAACTGGCGTTGGAGAGTGTCGGCTCGGGCAGCGGTCTTCTTGACCTGACCCGCGAAAGCGACGACACCAGCCTGGGTGTCGAACTCGATGAAATCTATCCCTCGGGCGAAGCTTCGGACGCCAAGCTCGGCGGCAGCGGCGTGCCGGCCGGCAGCGGCTTGGGCATCGCCATGTCCGGTGAGGCCAGCGGCTTGGAAAACCTGCAAGCCAGCTCCAGCCCCTCGACCGGCGGGGCGGTCGTTCCCGTGAGCTATGTCGCCGGCGAACCCGATGACCCGGCTGGCAGCGGCTTGGGACTGGGCCTGCTGCTGGGTGCTACCGTGGCCTTGGTGGTGCTGTTGATCGTGGCCTTCGGTGCCATCAACGGCGTGCCCACCGCCTTGGTCAACACCATGGCCGCGACCTCCAACGCCGTGATGATGTGGTTCGGCGGCCTGCTGGTCCTGACCCTGATCTTCGGCCTCGTCGGCTTCATGGTCGGCAAGGCCAAGGCGTGAGAATGCAGTCTTGAGTTTGAGTCCTGAGTCTTGAGGTTAATCCACGAGACTCAGGATTTACTTTTCTTCCTCAAGACTCAAGACTCATCCCTCAAGACTATTTTCCTCCCCATGCTTACCCGGTACGGTCAACGCGAGTGGCTCATCATCATCGCCGGCGTCACCGTCGTCGTGGTGCTGGGCATTCTGCTGGCCTGGTGGTGGCTGGTGGGGTTGGCGGTCGTGGCCGGGCTGGCGCTGCTTTCCTTCTTCCGCGATCCCCGCCGTCGCATCCCCGTTGGGCCGGGCCTCATGGTCAGTCCCGCCGACGGTGTCATCAGTTCCATTCACACCGTTGAGAATTACGCGCCACTGGGCCAGGACGCGGTCTGCGTTCGCATCTTTCTTTCCGTGCTTAATGTCCACGTCAACCGCAGCCCGTGTGCCGGCAAGGTGCTGTCACTGACCCACAAGCCCGGCAAGTTCATGAACGCCTTGAACCCGCAATCGGCGGAGGTCAACGAGTCGCTGTTGATGGTGCTGGGCGATGTGGCCGAGGGCAAGCCTATCGCCACGGTCAGGCAGGTCAGCGGGGCGATTGCCCGCACCATCGTCTGTGCCGCGGAAGTCGGCGACACCTTGGAACGTGGCCAGCGTTACGGCATGATCAAGTTCGGTTCCACCACCGAGCTTTACCTGCCCGCCAGTGTCAACCCGCAGGTCATGGTCAACAAGGGCGACAAGGTGCGCGGCGGTTGCACCGTGCTGGCGAAAATCACCGCCCAAGGTGAACCCGCCACCGCGCCCGGCGCTTTGGAGCCCGTGGCCTCCGTCCGCCCGCAAGCCTGAGCATCCAGAACCTGATAAAAACCGAAAGCCCGGCCCGTCCTCGGGCCGGGAGACCACGCAATGCAAGTTGACCTGATTGCCGCCCCCTGATCGTGAGGCTCCACCATGACCCACCACTCCGAACCCGCGCGTTCCACACCCATCGCTGCCCAAACCGATGTGCTGCTCTGTGGCGGTGGCCCGGCCGGGGTTGCAGCCGCGCTGGCCGCGGCGAGAACCGGCGCGGCCGTCACCCTCATCGAAAGCCAAGGTTGCCTCGGCGGCATCTGGACCGTCGGCCTGCTCTCCTGGATTCTCGACGCCAAAAACAAATCCGGCATCATGCCCGAACTGCTCCAACGCCTCGACGCACGTGCCGGACGTGGCCACCACCCCGGCGACGGGGGCGGTGGTGTGGCCTACGACGTGGAGCAGATGAAGATCGTTCTGGAAACCATGTGCCTTGAAGCGGGCATCGCCATCAGACTGCACACCGCCGTCGTTGCCGCCGCGCGCGACGAGCGCAACCGACTGGCCGTGGCCATCACCGAAAGCAAGTCCGGCCGCGAGGCTTGGAGCGCCAAGGTCTTCATCGACGCCACCGGCGACGGCGATCTGGCGGCCCGCGCTGGCTGCGGTTTTGACTTCGGTCGCCCCGCCACCGGCCCCGGCAGCGAAGGCCCGGATCGCGTCGGCGAAACACAGCCCATGACCATGATGTGCCTGGTCACCGGCATCGATCCCGACGCCACCGCCGCTTTTCATCGTCGCGGTGACGGCAGGCCCTGGGCGGCACCAAAAGATGCTCTGGCCGTGGAGTTCCAACGTGCGGGGGTCACAGCCTCCTACGGCAAGCCCACCATCTTCATGATGCGCCCCGATCTTTACGCTTGGATGATCAACCACGAGTACAGCTACTCCGGTCTTGATGCCGGGCAACTCACCCAAGCCACCCTTCACGCCCGCGCCGAGTTGCACCGCAACATCGACGCCCTGCGTTCACTGGGCGATCCTTGGCGCGACTTGCGGATCATCGCCACGCCGCAGCACATCGGCGTCCGTGAGGGCCGACGCATCCACGGCCGCTACACCGTGAGCCTCGACGACATGCTCGCCGGCATCCGCCACGACGACGCCGTCTGCCGGGTGACCTTTGGCATCGATGTCCACTCCACGAGCAAAAGTCACACCACAGGTATCGAAGAGTCGCCGGGCAAGGGAAAAACTCAGCCTTACGATGTGCCGCTGCGGGCCTTGTTGGCACGGGATGTCGATGGCCTGCTGCTGGCGGGGCGGTGCATCAGCGGCGACTTCCTGGCACATTCGAGCTACCGCGTCACCGGCAATTCGGTGGCGATGGGCCAAGCCGCCGGCGTCACCGCAGGCCTCGCCGCCCAGCGCGACCGCCCGCCCCACGAAATCCCCTTTGCCGACGTGGCTCCGCACTTGGGCGCGTGACCGCACCACATTTTTTGGCAAACTTACCACGCTTGCGGTTTAGCTCCTGTCACAATCAACCCCCCACTCCCCCCAATCAAGGATCACAAATGCCCCCAGAAATCCCCACCCTCCTCCGCTCCAGCCCCGCCATCACCCGTCACCCGGCCAACCCGATTCTGACCAACAAGGACGTGCCTTACGACGCGACACTGATTTTCAACGCCGGGGTCTGCAAGTTCCAAGGCCGCTACGTCATGGTCTTCCGTAATGATTGGTTCTCCTCCACCGAGCCGGGTGCCAAGCATCACACCAACCTCGGTCTGGCGTTTAGCGACGATGGCGTGAAGTGGGCGGTGGAACCCAAGCCCTGCATCGAGTTGGAGCAGGCGCAACAGCTTGGCGCGGCCTTCTGCAACGGGCGCGATCCCAAAACTGAAATCAAGCGTTTTTATGACCCCCGCCTCACCGTCATCGATGGCCGGGTTCACATGTGCTTCGCCGTGGACACCGGCCACGGGTTGCGCGGTGGCATCGCCGTGACTGACGATTTCCAAAAGTGGGACATTCGCCACATGTCCTTCCCTGACAATCGCAACATGGTGCTCTTCCCTGAGAAGATCGGCGGGCGGTACGTGCGTCTGGAGCGGCCGATGCCGGTTTACAGCCGGGGGGGTAGGGATCGCTTCGACACCTGGATCGGCCGGTCACCCGACCTGCGCTATTGGGGCGATCACGAGTTGGTGCTGGCGGTGGAGGATGTGCCCTTCGCCAACGACAAGACCGGCCCGGCCGCGCCGCCGATCAAGACCAAGAAGGGCTGGCTGGCGACGTTTCACGCCGTGGATCGGGACGAAACCCGTGGTAAGAACGGCTGGGAGAAGGCCTGGAAAAAACGCTACACCGCGGGCTTGATGCTGCTGGACTTGGACAACCCCGCCAAGGTGCTCGGTTTCAGTCGGGATCCGCTGATCGCCCCCGAAGCTAGTTATGAAATCGACGGCGGTTTCCGCAACAACGTCATTTTCCCCGGCGGGATGATCTTGGAAGAGAGCGGCGAGGTGAAGATTTACTACGGCGCGGCCGACACGGTGGAGTGCTTGGCCACGGCGCATGTGGATGATCTCATCGCCCTGTGCTTGCCGTGATATGAGCGCATTGACACGAATGTGAAAAAGCCGCGGCGGATGAAGCATGTTGGCTTCACCCGCCGCGGTGGTTATCCAAGCGGATCGTGTATCCCGGACGGTTGACGACGGGCGTCAGGGCCGAGGCCGGGATGGCTCGGGGTCACATGTTCTCGCCTGCGGCGGGCTTGTCACCCTTCTTCTTTCCGTCCTTGGGCTTCTCGCCGTCCTTGGGCTTCTCACCCTTGGGCTTTTCCTTGGTGATGGCCATCACCTTGCTGGCGACGCCATCAACATGGGCGACTTTGACCTTGTGGCCGACGACAAGCACCAGTTCCATGGTGGACTTTTCGGCGTCAAGCCAGTAGGCGGTTTCGGCATTCACCGTCACGGTGATGTCCTTGGTCTTGCCCTCTTTGCCCACGGTCAGGACAAAGGTCGAAGCCACGGTGTCCACGCTCTTGACCACGCCCGTGGCCATCGCGGGCTTCGTGACTTCCTTCTCCCCGCCAGCGGGGGCTTCCACGGCCGAGACATTCGCGGCCAACACAAACAGACCCAACACGGCCAACACCAATGCGCTGAAACGATACATGGATAGACTCCATTAAATTCAGTCCCCGTCGTCCACCAACATGGCGGGCAGTCGCGGGAACTTGGTTTCATAAGGAATACGCGGCTTTGTTCACGGCGGTTCGTAATTATATCCCATCGTGAACACAAGTCGAGCGGCGGGAGCGGAAACGCCAGCACTCGCTTCTCCTATAACGCCACAGGGAAAGGATTATTGCATAACGGTGAACATGATTGCCGGGAGCAATAAAGTGCCACAAAGGGTCTGCCCATTTTTCGGGGCGGCATTTTCTCGTGGGGGTACGGAGAAAAAGGGGACATCCACAATTTCCTTGGCACTGGGGTTATTCGAACGACGACGAAGCGGAAATTGTGGATGTCCCCTTTTTCGGATCACCGCCCCGAAAAATGGGCAGAC
>JBBRGB010000115.1:0-10808 GCA_038241095.1 Phycisphaerales bacterium | reverse complement strand
GGTGCCACAGAGCATCCCGCTTCGGGTGCTCTGTGTCTGAGCGGTATTCGACGCGGCACGAGCCGCGCAGGAAGTAAGCGGGTTTTTTGCTCTCATTGACCGGTGTGGTACCCGCTCCCTCACGGTCGCGGCTCGTAGGGTGGCGTTATTGGTGTACGTGCGTTTGCCCTGGGCGACGGAAAATTATTGTTGACTTCCCCCCCCCCGTACCGACGATAGAATGATTGTAATCCCACAGCCCCCGGAAGGGTCCGGTCTGGCTTGGGCCAGCCGGGCCTTTTTTTCGTGGACGCGGGGCTGGCGATACTTCCGGGGGCGGGGGCGGGGGCTTCATGTCATGCTTCACGGGGGGCCCGTGAAAGTCTTACGGAGTTCCTTCGAGGTCATAGCGACTTCCTCAAGACCCTTGGCGACTTCCTCAAGACTCGTGGCGACTTCCTCAAGACTCTTGGCGACTTCCTCAAGAGTCGTGGCGACTTCCTCAAGACTCGTGGCGACTTCCTCAAGACTCTTGGCGACTTCCTCAGGACTCGTAGCGACTTCCTCAAGACCCTTGGCGACTTCCTCAGGACTCGTAGCGACTTCCTTAAGACCCTGAAATGTTCTCTTTTGTTCAATGGGGAGGGTTGTTTTGTGTCGGGTTAGGGTTATTGGACCGGATTTGCCGATTTTCAACGCTTGCGGCATGACATGCGGGATATGGGCAAGGCGTCATGTGGCTAGAATCGCGGGGGCAATGCTTGCGCTGCACCGCGAGCGTTCATGCACGAAGGGACATGCTCATGGCCAGGATTCTTGTTGTGGGGCCGCACCCGGACGATCAGGAGTTGGGGATGGGGGGGACGATCATTCGTCTGGCGCGGCAGGGGCACGCGGTGTTGCTGTTGGACATGACCAACGGTGAGCCGACGCCGCACGGATCGCCGGAGATTCGCCAGCGGGAGTGGAGTGCGGCCGCGGCGATCATGGGCGTGAAGCGGAGGATGCTGCCCGCGGAGGCGGGGGTGGTCAATCGCAGCGTGCAGCACACCCTGGCGGCACGGCACGCGGTGGCGGGGGTCATTCGCCAGCATCAGGCCCAGATCGTCTTTCTGCCCTACCCCCAGGATGCCCATCCCGACCACGTGGCCACGACGCGGATCGTGGAGGATGCGCGGTTTGACGCGAAGCTGACGAAGGTGGATTTGCCGGGCGAGGCGATCTACCCCAAGTGGCTGTTTTATTATTACGCCACGCATCTGCGGCACGTGGCTGACCCGTCGTTTTGTCTGGACATCAGCGCCGAGATGGCTGACAAGGAGCGGGCGATTTTGGCGTATGAATCGCAGTTCGTGACGCCGGTGGCCAATCAAGGGGTAATGACCTGGGTGCGGCAGTTCAACGGTTACATGGGGAGTCGGATCAAGACGGAGTACGCCGAGCCGTTCTGGACGAGGGAACCGCTGGGGCTGGTGTCGCTGGATGGGTTGGCGGTGTGAAACGGGGAGGGGGCGGGTTGATTTGATTGAGGTTTTCAAGCCCACGGATGAGACGTCGCGGCGGCGGCTCTTTGCGTGGGATGGCCCACGATTGCCGGTGATGGTTCGAGGGTGCAAGTCATCCCGTGGTCATCCCACAGAAGAAACCGCTCCGAGCCGCGGTTTCATCCGTGGGCTTGGGGCATAAAGTTGCGGTTTTATCCGTGGGCTTGGGGTACAAAGCGGGTTTCATCCGTGGGCTTGGGAAGGGGTGAAAAACAACAATTTAAGAATTTTTCCAAAAAACGCACAAACCCTATTGACTTTGGGATTCGCGTGTGGCATATTGATTGTTGTCGCGGTGGCCAACTTGGCACCCGATGCGTCATGCGGGCTGGAAAACCCCGTGGCGGGCTTGAGGTAGGGGGGGACATCTCGTGTGGGATGCCCCGGCATCGAACCAAATGAGGAACCTATGAGAACCATCGCCACCATTGCAACCCAGATTTGCACGCTTAGCCTTTGCGCCGCCGCCAGCCAGGCCGCGCTTTCGGACCTCACCGCGGATTGGAGCGACGCATCCAATCCCAACGTCGTTTGGTCGTACAACGAAGGGGCCAACCCGCTCCCGCAGGTCAGCAACTGGCAGAGCGCCTCGACCAGTTGGAACCAGCCGGGCTGGGCACGCTCGGAGAATGGAACCAACCGTCTGCCCTTCTGGTTTCAGAGCAACGGCACGGAACCCTTCACCCATGATTGGGCCGCCGGCGACATCGTCGTGCATACCACGGACACGGCCAACGGCGTGGGCAACGGCTTTGCCAACGTGACATGGACCAGCCCCCTGGCGGGCACCGCGGATATTTCAGGCGCGGTTTGGATGGGACGCGAGATCGCACGGAGCAACCACTGGCGTCTGCTCATCAACAACATCACCGTCAGCGAAGGAGACATCGCGGACGGGGATGTTTACAGCAGCGCGAGTCCGTTTGACTTGGCGACCGGCACCGGCGGGGCAGGCGCGCTGAGCAATGTCGCCGTCTCAATCGGAACGGTCATCGCCCTGCAATTGGAAAACACCTCATCGTTTGGCGACTTTGTCGGCGTCCAGTTCACCGTCAACGCGGTGCCTGAACCCACGTCCATCGCCATCATCGCGGGCTGCCTGGCACCCCTCGTTCTCCGACGGCGGCGAACGGCCTGAGCATGTGCCGGGCCAATAGCAATAGCCTCGTCTCCTCCACAGTCGCCAAACCGGGATCGTTGCGCACTTGACTCCGTTGCTTTCAACCAACACACCCAACACAAAAGCATCACGAAAGGAAAAAGATGAACCCATTGAAGTCCAAGATCGTCACCGCCTTAAGCCCCTTGGCGTTCGCCGCGGCATTCACCTCGGCGAATGCGACTCACGCCGCCTTGGTGGCGCAATATCACTTCGACGAGTCGGCTGGCTCGACCACCGTTGACAGCGCCGGCGCTTTTGACGGAACGCTGTCGCCCACCGGCGCGGCATTCGTCGCCGGTGGTATTGCCGGCAACGCCATCAGCCTGGACCGCCCCACCAACGGCCTGGTCAACATGGGCACCGCCTTCCCCGGCTTCACCAGCGGCGACTTTTCCATCGTCGCGTGGATCAAGACCACCGACACCTCCAACGACACGCTCGTGCTTTCCAAACACAACGGCGGCTCGGAAAACGGCTATTTCCTTAACCCCAACATCACCGGCGGCGGCGGCGCGACGGGCAAGGCGACCTTCTACGCTTCGGAGTTCGTCTCGCAATCGCCCACCTCCTCCACGACCGTGACCGATGGCCAGTGGCATCAAATCGTCGGCGTCTATCACGCCGGCGGATTACACATGGTGTACGTGGACGGCTCGCCCGCCGAGGCCAGCACCGCCAGCCACGTGATGGTCGCCAACACCTCGGCCTTCACCGTGGGTGGACTCGGACAGCAAAACGGCGACGGCACCCCGAACGCCAGATACACCGGCCTCATCGACGAAGTGCAGGTCTATGACCAGGCGCTTACCGATGGTCAAATCGACTTCCTTTTCCAAAATCCCGCCCAAGCCATCCCCGAACCCGTCTCGCTTTCCCTCTTGGGATTAGGCGTTGTTGGTTGGGTCGGGACAAGACGCCGCGCCCGCAAGGCGTAATTTCCGCGTCACCGCATCCGACTTGGGAGTGATTTGATTGAGGTTTTCAAGCCCACGGATGAGACGTCGCGGCGGCGGCTCTTTGCGTGGGATCGCCCGCGATTGCCGGTGATGGTTCGAGGGTGCAAGTCATCCCGTGGTCATCCCACGGAAGAAACCGCTCCGAGCCGCGGTTTCATCCGTGGGCTTGGGGCATAAAGTTGCGGTTTTATCCGTGGGCTTGGGTCACAAAGCGCGGTTTTATCCGTGGGCTTGGGAGTTTTGTTTCCCGTGGGCTTGGGAATTATTTTTTGTCGCGCGGGGGTTGGAGGAGGAGTTCTTCCAAGGCGGCTTCGATGTGGCGGTCGTTGGGTTGGCCGTCGATTTCTTTTTTGAGCAGGTAGGCTTGATCGCGGTTGGGTTGTTCCTTCCACTCGAAGGTCATGTCAGGGTTCAGGGCCATGTGGCCGGTGTCGTGGAGGTTCCAGTAGTCGCGCTGGCCGCGCACGGCGAAGAGGACGGTGGCGGGGTCGGCGACGTGGCGGTCTTTGGGCTTGCCGCCGAAGTAGGCTTCGTAGGCGATGCGGACGGGGTTGTGGGCGGGGGTTTTGTCGAGGTTGGCACCGATCTTCAGACCGCTGGGCACGGAGGCGACCTCGCGGCCAACGAAGACCACGGGCGTGGGCCAGCGGGTGACGGCGTCGAGGGTGGCCGGGGCGTTTAGGGTGAAGTTGTTGTTGCCGAGTTTGAGGTCGTCGCGGGCGGGTGAGCCGATGAAGTTGCCGCCCATGCAGACCCATTGCGTGACCTTGGCGCGGATGAGTTCCATGCCGGCGGGGCGGGCGTCCTTGGCGGGTGCGTCCATGAGTTTGGAGAGGTTGGTCATCTCGCCCACGGTGATGATGGTGACGCTCTTGTCGGGCTGCTTGGCCAGGATGTCCAAGTAAAGCTCCACGGCGTCGGGGGCTTGGTCGCTGCGCTGGAGTGTGTGGGGGCAACGCTTGGCGACGGTTTCGGGAAAGCGGCTTTTCTGCAAGGGCGCGGGTGGCCGAGCGGTGCCGATGGGCAGTTTGGGGCGGTTGTAGTAGATGTTGATGGCCTCGATGCAAGGCCCGGCCCAAGGGTCGAGTGAGGAGGTGGTCACGGCGAGGATTTCCGCTTCGCCGTTGTCCGCCAGGGCGTGAAGGATGCCCAAGGCCGCGGCGTCGTCGCAGTCGCCATCCATGTCGGTGTCGAAGATGACCCGCACCGGCGCGGGCTTGGCGTTGAGGTTGGTCGCGGCGGTTTCCGCGCTGGGAGGGGTGGTGTCGGCGGCTTGGGCTTTGATACAAAGGGCAACAACGATCGCAAACGCCACGAACGGCAACATGGCATGATTCATGCGCAGGATCCTTTACAAACAGCGTTGAATAAGGTGGCCCACCGCGTCGGCGGGGGGAAGGTGGGTGACGTCAAAAACCTTGTCGGCCACGGCGCGGTACACGGGGTCGCGCAAGGCGAGGACTTGTGTGATTTCGTCCAAGTTCGCCGCCCCTGATGCCTTGCCCGTGAGGCTGGGGCGGGTGGCGGCGCTTTGGGTGTCGGCGTTGATTCGCCGGGCCAGTTCGGGCGTTTCACAGAAAAGGTAAATGCGCACCGTGTCCTTGGCGGCTTCGACGGCTTGCCGCGCGCCGGGCTGCATGAGCGTGCCGCCCCCCAAGGCGATGACCTGCCCGTCCTTGGCGCAGATTTCCCCGGTGATGCGCACCTCTTCCCGACGCCAGGCCGGCTCGCCATGCGTGTTCCAGATGTCGGCGATGCTGGGGTTGTCGAAGTGGGCGCAGACCAGTCGATCGACATCGACAAAAGTCTTCCACAAGCGGTCGGCGAGCATCTTGCCCAGCGTCGATTTTCCGCAACCGCGATAGCCCATGAGCACGATGTTCATGCGGCGATTGTAACGGTCTGCGTGCGAACCAATTCACACCGACCGCCAAGGGGAGAAAAAGGGGACATCCACAATTTCATTGGCGCTGGGGTGATTCAAACGACAACGAAGCGGATATTGTGGATGTCCCCTTTTTCGTATCCAGCCACGCCCCCGGTCCGCTCCGGGGGCCGGGGCGTGGGCCGGGGGGCGTGGCGGGGATGGCGTTACTTGGACCAATATTCAAACTTCTGGCCACCGATGCTGGCGTCGAACATCAAGCCACCCTTGGGCATGGTGAAGACCGCCACGCCGTTGGCGTAGTCAGCGTTGGCCGAGGCGCCCTTGCTCGCCGCCACGGCCGAGGCCTTGGCGTTGAACTCCAGGTTGCCCTGTTTGAAGTTGTCCAAGGTTGCCTGATCGCGGAAGAAGATGATCTCGCGGAACGTTTGGCCGCCGAGTTGCAGGCCGATGGAGCCGCTGGTGACTTCCGTGTAGCCGATCGTCTGGCCGTTCTGATAGACGACGCCCTGCCCGTGGGCCGCACCGATGCCCGCGCCGCCCTGGGTCACTTCGGGGAAGACCGCGTAGCCTGCGGCCGTGTTGAAGAAGCGATCCAATTCGGGATCGACCCGTTTGAACTCGTTGACGCTGGCCGAGGCGTCATCACCCTTGTATTGACGGTGGGTGGTGGCGGTGGCGTTGTTGGTGCCCTGGCCCTCCTTGTAGGTCGAGCAGCCCATCGCCAAGGCGGCCGTCAGGGCCAAACCGGTCAGACCCAGTGTGCGTGCGTTGATTCGTTGCATAGGAGCATTCCTTTCTCTTGCGTTTCCGTGGTCTCGGCGAACGACGTTGCCCGTCGATCCACACCTGATGCTAGGAAAGCCGCCACGTGATTACGAGGTTTCGACCCACTGAAAAGGAGCTGATTTGTCCATCGGGAAAATGCTGATGACGTGGGGGCCGAAAAAGGGGACATCCACAATTTATCGGGCGCTGGGATGCTTCCCACGTCAAGGAAGTGGAAATTGTGGAGGTCCCCTTTTTCGCCGCGCAAGGCGCTCAGACCGTCACCGCCGCCAGGGGATGGATGATTTCCACCAACTCATCCAAGGTGTAACGCCGTTGGGGGTCGATGGGCAGGGCCACGCCATGCTCGTGATCCGAAGCCAGAATCAACAGTCGCGGTTCAACGACTTCATGCCCCATTTCCGCGGGCTGGTGGCCAGTGACGAAGAGTTCGACGCCCCAGGTTTTCGCCAGGCTCGCGGTTTGCGCTGCGGTTTGGTGACGGCCCCACACAAGCAAATGCGCTGAACCGCCCGAAGCCAAGTCCGCCTCCGTGGGCACGCGATTCAACACCGACGGATCAAACGTTTCCATGCGTCCCGGTGAAGGCAGGCTGTGGGAGCAGAGGATGCCGTTGGGACAGCGCAGGGCCAAGGGGTACGAATAGACAAAGCGTTTGATCGCCCCGGCCACCTTTTCCCAATCATCGCCGTAGAGAAATCCCAGACCATCGTTGAACGCTTCGGTGACACTGTGGCCGGCCTTGAGGATCATTTCGCCCCGTGCCTGTGACAAGTCGTGGTTGGCTTGCAGCACATGCACCTGGTTGGGGTAGGCGAGTTTCAATGACGCCACCCCCGCCAACATGCGCACCGACATGTCGCGGCCGTTGACCGTGTATCGGCCGTGGACGATTTCGTGAAGCACCAAGTGGTTGCCGGGGCTGCGATCCAAGGCGGCGTACTTGAGCAGGCGTTGGAAGTTCAGCCCGTTGTCGTGCAGGTCGCCGGTCATCACCAGTCGCCCGGCCAGGGCCTTGTCGGCGGGCAGATGCACCGTGGCCCCGCGGCGCTGGGGGGATTCCAGGTTGGCCGCGGCGGCGCGGTCGAAAAGGTCGATCACCGCCGGGGCGTTTTGCAGCGTCGAGGCCGAGATGTATTCCGCGCCTTGGGTCATGCGTCAATCACCTTCCTTCAATCGCCGCCTTGCGTCGTTGGGCCGCGGCCACGCGCTTCAGATCGAACTTCGTTCGCCGATCAAAGCGGTAGATGCCGTTTTGTTCCTGGAAGACATCGGTCAACTGCGTGTAGCAGTAGCCGAACATGTTGGGGTCATCGAGCAGCACCTTGCAGAGGCCCTCGAAGCGGGTGAAGAACTCTTCGAGGGATTTGGGGCGTTCGCCGTAGCCCCAAGAGGGTTCGCCGGGCTTGGCGTCGGGGTTCCACCAGATGCCGCCGAACTCGCTGACGAAATAGGGCTGACCGCGGTAAGGCGTGCTCCAGTTTTTGCTGTTGGCATCGTGCGGATTCACAAACGGCTTGCCGTCGGCCAGGCCGACATGATTGGCGGCGAACTTTTCGGGGTCCTGCGTGTAATCGTGGGAGTCGTACACATCGGTGTCCATCACACGATGCGAATAGCCCGAGGTGTCGAGCACGGGGCGGGTCTGGTCCAGGGCCTTGGTCGCCAGGAACATGCCGTGGGTCACATCGTCGAGTTGGCGGATGCGGTCGGTGATTTTTTGGTGCGTCTCGTTGAGCGGGCACCAGCCGATGATTGCCGGGTGGCTGTAATCGCGTTGGAGGATTTCCAGCCACTGGGTGATGTAGGTGGATTCGGGCTTCTGATTGTCATCGCCCGTAGGCCCGCCGGCGTTGCAACCCCAGTCGGGAAACTCGCCCCAGACCAAATAGCCCAAGCGGTCGGCGTGATAAAGGAAGCGTTCCTCAAACACCTTCTGATGCAGCCGCGCGCCGTTGAAGCCGGCCTTGATGCTCAGCTTGATGTCGTCGATCAGGGCCTTGTCGCTCGGAGCCGTCAACAGGCCATCGGGGTAGTAGCCTTGGTCGAGCACCAAGCGTTGAAAGACGCTCTGGCCGTTGATGCGGATGGCCTTGCCGTCGATGGTCACGCTGCGCAGGCCGGCGTAGCTCTTGACGCTGTCGAGGACCTTGCCCGAAGCGTCGAGCAGTTCGATGGCCAGGTCGTAAAGGTGCGGGTCGTCGATGGACCACAGCCGTCGCCGCTTGGCGGGGATGGGCAGGTCGATGGATGGCGAAAAGTTGGCGTCGGCGGGGACGGTGGCGCTGACGATGTCGCCCTGTTTGTCGGAGAGCGTCGCCCGCACCTTCAAGCCCTTGGTCGGCCCGGCCAGCGGTTGAGTCAGGCGAAACAGCCCGGCCGCGACATCGGGGGTGATCCGCGTCCGCTTCAAGTATGTCGTCGCCACCGGTTCCATCCAGACCGTCTGCCAGATGCCCGTGGTGCGGGTGTAGTGGCAGCCGCCGTTGGCGAAGCCCGATGACTGTTTGCCCACCGGTTTGAGTTGTCGATGGTCATCGCGGGCACGCACCACGATGTTGATTTTGTCGCCCGCTTTGGCCACGCCGGCCAGGTCGCAGACGATGGGGGCGAAGCCGCCGCGATGGCGACCGACCTCGACATCGTTAACCCAAACGGTGGTGTCGTAATCGCAGGCTTGAAAGTTCAGCACTACCTTGCGACCCGCCCACTTGCGGGGAATCGTCACCTCGCGGCGATACCACACGGCATTGATGAAATCGACGTTGCCGATGCCGGAGAGTTGACTTTCGGGGCAGAAGGGGACGGTGATGGTTTGCGCAAGGGCGCGGGTTCGCAGGCCGCGTTCCAAGCCGCTGTCACCGGCGTCGATTTCGAACTGCCAAGTGCCGTTGAGGTTGAGCCAATCTTTGCGGACGAATTGCGGGCGCGGGTATTCCGGGCGGGGGGTGGCGAGGGAACTGGGGATTCCGGGGGTGCGGGGTAAAGACATGATTAATGTTCCTTGCGGACTTCGGCTCGAAGCTTGGCGCTTGGTGCGGGGATACGACATCGGCTGATGGCGAGGCAAGATTATGCGCGATTTCCCCGCATCCCGCAGGTGATCGCTGGGCATCGCAAGGAGGATCATCTGGGGTGCCTGTGGCAAAGGCCCGGCGTGCCACAGTTGACCTTCCCCACACTTGGTGGGCGCGGCTCGGCCACAATGGTGGCGGAAAGGATCCGCGATGGACAATCGTCGACGTCACACCAACGAGTTCAAGTCCCGTGCGGTGAAGCTGGTGACCGAGCAGGGCTACACGATCGGGGAGGCGGCCCGTCGGCTGGAGGTTGGGCGTAAGAGCCTCCATGACTGGCTGGGCAAGTTCGCTCCGCACTTCAACGACGCCGACGCGGCCCAGGAGACGCCCACGGACCCCAAGGCGTTCGAGGTGGAACTGCGTCGGCTTCGTCGTGACAACGAGAAGCTTCGGTTGGAATGTGACCTTTTAAAAAAAGCGGCGGCCTACTTCGCCAAGGAGCACCTGTGAAGTTCGCCTGGATCGACAAGCACCGTGAGGATTATCCGCTGTCGCTGATGTGCCGTCTGTTGGCGGTCTCTCGCGGTGGCTTTTACGCATGGCGTCATCGGCCGCCGAGCGTCTGGGCGTCGCGTCGGGCCGAACTTGTCGAGCAAGTCCGATCCGCTCACCGTGAGAGCCGTGGCATCTACGGCAGCCCGCGGGTCCACCGCGAGTTGCAAGCCCGCGGCGTGGCCTGTTGCGAGAACACGGTGGCCAAACTGATGCGGGAGAATCACCTGCAATCCAAGCGTTTTCGTCGCTTCCGGCCGCGCACGACCGACAGCGCTCACGGCAGGCCCGTGGCCCAGAACATCTTGGACCGACGCTTCGATTCGGCCCACGAGAATCGGGTGGATCGGGTCTGGGTCGGCGACATCACCTATGTGCCCACCGACGAAGGCTGGCTGTACTTGGCGGTGGTGATGGACCTCTATTCCCGGCGGATCATCGGCTGGGCCAGCGCCGAGCACCTTGAGGCCTCCCTGGCCATCGACGCCCTGTCAATGGCGCTGGATCAACGCAAGACCGCGGGGATGAATCCGGGGAAACAGGGGAATCCGGGGAATCCGGGGAATCCGGGGGCGGACCTCACCGGGTTGATCCATCACAGCGACCGTGGCGTACAGTATGCCAGCGGTCCTTACCAGAGCGTGCTGGAAGCCAGGGGCATCACCCCCAGCATGAGCCGCAGGGGCAACTGTTACGACAACGCCGTGGCCGAAAGCTTCTTCGCCAGCCTCAAGACTGAATGGACCCAGCACGAGCATTACCGAGGCCGGGAGCAGGCCGCCCAATCGATCTTTGAATATGTGGAAGTGTTTTACAACCGTCAGCGACGCCACTCGAGCCTGGGCCACGTGAGCCCGTGCGAATACGAGAAGGCCACCTGACACAACTTCGGCCGCGCCCACCAAGTGTGGGGAAGGTCAC
>JBBRGB010000114.1:0-10875 GCA_038241095.1 Phycisphaerales bacterium | reverse complement strand
TGGCAGGTCCACGAGTCGCCGTGCAGGATGCGGATGTCGCTGATGCGCACGCCCCGGCAACGGCGCAGGTAGATCAAGCCGGTGCGGAAACCGCGGCGTTGGGTGTCCAGGCCAGGCGATTCGCTGGCACCCTGCCCGCGGATCGTGCCACCGCCGGTGATGCCGATGTGGTTGACGCCATCGGCGATGATGAAGTGACGCTTTTCAACACCGGGGCGAATGGTGAGGAGTTCAAATCCCTCCCGCTCGGCCTCACGGAGTTCGGCCCCCACTTCCAAGTGCAGCGTCACCCCTTCGAGCAGCCGCAGCGTGCCCGACACGTAAATGCCCGGCGGAACAACGACCCGCCCGCCCCCCGTCTGGCCACAGGCGGCAATCGCCGAGCGTATCGCGGCCGTGTCGTCCGCCAGCCCGTCACCCACAGCGCCATGGCGCTTCACATCAATACTCATCCATCAATTCCTTTGCATCCGGTTTATTGACCGTCGGCGTCCACGACGTTTCTCAATAGCCCCAGTTCCATTGCCCGTTGAACCGCTTGAGGTCCGAGGTCGTCGTCAGGCTCAACAGGTACTCGGTGGAAATCGAAGTGGCGTGCCCATCGCCAAAGAGGAAATTAGCGCCCCCGGCGGGGTGGCCCGGCATCCGGTTGGAGTACTCGTAAGGCCAGGGCTTCTGGTTGCCCGTGGTCAACGAATAGACCGGGTTCTTGAGGTCGTAGTTGTCGTACATGCTGTAGGCGCTGCCCATCCACCACAGATCGCCATCGCTAAACCACCACGAGGCGCTGTCGAGGTGTTCAAGCCGGGGCACCAGCGGGCCTTCGTTGGTCCCCGCCTTGCGCCGGCCACCCTTCCAACGGTTCAGGGAGTAATGGGTGAAGATGCCTTCCCACCACCAGTCACGCTCATTGGCCAGCAACTGCGGGCAGTGCAGGACATTGCCCTTGTTGATGGAATAATGGTTGGTGGCCAGCTTGGTGTAAATGCCGGTGTTGACGCCTTTGGTGATGCCGATGTAATCGGGGTGTTTCTTCCACCATTCGCCGGGGGTCAGGCCCCGCGCCAGGTCGCCGGGCTGTGCGCCGTAATAGTTGGCGTCATCGGTGGGGTCGCTGGGGTCGTGGCCGTTGTGGGGAATGACCTCGTGGTTGTCGGTCGCCGAGGTGTAACCCCACACGCCGATCTGCTTGAGATTGCTCTTGCAGTGCATGTCCCGCGAAGCGTCTCGTGCCCGGCCCAATGCGGGCAAGAGCAGGGCGATCAAAATCGCAATGATGCTGATGACCACCAAGAGTTCGATGAGGGTGAAACCATGTCGGTCTTTGGCGCGGGGCATGGGGAGGCTCCCTGAAGGGGACAATACGGGAAACCGGCGTGACGGCTTTCACCGCCAGGCCGGGGAGACTCTTTATCGTTACGCCCGCCGACGGCGCGGCAGCATCAGCAGCCCGCTAACGCCCAAGAGCGCCAACGACGCCGGCTCGGGGACGGGAGCCGCGACAAGGGCGAAGTTCCAGTCACCGGTCGCCGCACTCGTGGTGGGATTCGTCTGGTTGTATCCTCGGCCCGTGAAAGTCGAAGCAGTATTGCCGCCCCATGAGAAAATCAATGTGCCACCGCCATCATCCACCACCCTCAAGGCATAGCCGGTGGTGCCGGAGTTTCGGGCGGCCAAAGTGAAAACATCCGTTCCGGTAAGTTTGATCTCGAGGAACACTTGACCGGTGGTGTTCTCGCTGGCGAAGTTTGTCGTGATCGACTTGTCGAAAACCAGAGTTCCCGTTCCCACAAATGGATTCGTGACGATATTTGCCACTTCCAGGATTTGCACACTCCAAGTGCGGTTTGTGTTTAATTGAGTATGGTTGGCATTGATGAAGATTGAACCAACATCAAACGCCGTGGAGGTCTGGAAAGTCTGAGCGACATTCCGCGAAGACCTGATATCCCGGTCCTGATTGCGGACCACATCGCCAACACCGTCGGTGACATACGACTGCACGTCCGTCGAGACGGGCTGTGACTGATCGTAGTTCACGATCACCGCCCCCCGCGTCGTCATCGCCATCACAGGCAACGCCAAGCAACCGATCAACATGTTTCTTCCAAGTTTCATAACCGTTCTCCATCAAAGGCTCTCAATACGAGAGCGGGTTAAAGGAACGCCTCACGTTGAGGCGCATCAGGATCGACAAGGTCCACAGGTCGCCCCTTCCCACCACTTCAGCGCCAACACGCGCGGCAACAAGCGGTCGGCGGGACGATTGATCTTTTCCGTCAGCATCTCCACTGCCTCACGCCCCATTTCACCATGCGAAGTCCACATGCGGGTGATGCGCTGGCCCATGCCTTCATCAATCGAGTCGGCAAAGGTCGCCAGCGACAGGTCCACCGGCACCCGCAGCCCCAAGTGCTGCGCCGCCAGCCAAGTCGTCGTCGCCTCCGCCAAACTGTAAGTGACCGCCGCCGTGGGCCGATCGGGGCCGGAAAGCCACGACACCGACAGCGGCACCGTGCTTTCACCGGCGCTGTCGAGCGTGGGCTTGTCAAACTCCCGTTGGATGGATAGCGGCGTCAGACCGGCTTGGGTCATCGCGGCCTCATACCCCGCCCGACGGGCCGCGATGCTGTAATGGCGAACCACACCGTAATGAACAAACGCGATGCGGCGATGACCCAGGGCCAGAAGCTTCTCCGTCAGCGTCCGGCCCGCGGCCTGATCGTCAAAATAAACGCTGTCGGCCTCCTGCCGAGAGTTAAGCCATACCGAGGGGATGCGTTGCCGACTGATCCGCTGAACAAGAACGTCGGGGATTTCCTGGGTATAATTGATCAGCAGCCCGTCAGCCATCCATTGCCGCAGGGCCTTGGGCAGGAAGGTTTCATCGCTGAGTTTGCGGTCATCGACATGCGCCAAGGTCAGGTGCATGTCATGCTCGGCCAAGGCGTCATGCGCCCCGCGCAGCAGGCCCGGAAACAAGGTCGAACGGTGGCCGGAGGTAGAGGAAAGCAGGCAGGCACAGTTGAATCGACCCGAAGCGACGGAACGGGCCGCGGCGTTGGGCATGTAACCCAAATCGCTGGCGATGCGGCTGATGCGTTTGGCCTGCTCGACAGCCTTGGGCCGAGTGGCCTTGTAGGAACCGTTGAGCACACGGGAGACGGTCATGTCCGTGACGCCGGCGCGGATCGCGATTTCTTTGAGCGTGGCCATGAGTTTGTTGCCGCCAACATGTTGACGCCAACAATATACACCATCGGCCAACCCCTGTCAACAGTTTTTAGCCGAATCAAAGAAAAAAAATTCCGTCGATCATCGGGCGGAGATTGGAAGCCCCACCGCCGCGATTCAGAACCGCGACACTGCCCTCACGCGGGCAGACATGGCGCGTCACTTGCCGGGTTGGTAACGCGGGAAAAGGGCATCGCCGGTGGTGATCGTCGCGCCGGGTTGGAGTTGGCCCCAGGTCGTCCAAGCTTCCAGCGAACCACGCCCGCAATCCTTCAAAGCGTCGGCGTAGTGGCCGCAGTCGATCCGCCCCCACAACGTCTCCATCTTGCCCGGCAGCATGGGCCAGAGCATGATCGAGGCGATGCGCAGGGCCTCGGCGCAGTTGTAAAGAATCGTGCCCACCTCCGGCAGCTTGGCCGGGTCCTTGGCCAGCTTGAACGGCGCGGTCTTCTCAATGTAGCCATCCACCGAACGCACCAACTCCATCGCCGCGTTGCACGCCCCGGCCAAGTCCAGATTCTCCATCGCCACCCGATACCGGCTCACCGCTTGGGCCGCGTCATGATCGTGAGCTTCACTGGCCTGCACGTGAGGCCCCTTGGCCGGCAGCTTGCCCTCGAAATAGCGCCCGGTCATGTTCGTCACCCGGCTAAAACAGTTGCCCAGGGTATTGGCCAAATCGCTGTTGTAAACGTCGATGAACTTGGCCTCGGCGAAATCGCTGTCGGTCGTGCCCAGCGGGCCGTTGCTCGCCAAGTACCAGCGCAGGGCATCCAAGCTGAACGTCGCCACGTAATGGTCGATCTTCTCCAGATCGATGAAGTTTCCCAAGCTCTTGCTCATCTTTTGGCCTTCGCTGATCCAAAAGCTGTGGGCGTAAACTTTTCGCGGCAGTTGCACCCATTCATAACCCGGATGCTTGGCCAAGGCCATAAGCATCGCGGGCCAAATGACGGCGTGGAACCACAGAATGTCCTTGGCGATGATGTGCACATCGGCCGGCCAAAAACCGCGACGGTCGGGGGTGTCGATCCCACTGACGTAGTTGATCAGCGCATCAATCCAGACGTAAACCTTGTGCGCCTCATCGCCGGGGATGCCCACGCCCCAATCCGTGCCGGTGCGGGAGATGGGCACATCGTTCAAACCCTCGCGCAGGCGGCCCAGCACTTCATTTCGCCGGGCGTCAGGCTGAACAAACTCGGGGTGTTCGGTAAGCCGCTCCACCAAGGCCGGGGCATAGGCGCTTAAGCGGAAGAAGTAATTTTGCTCGCTTTTGCGCACCAGTGGCTTGCCGTTGATGGGGCTTTTGAAATCGAGTTCCTTGGCCTTCTTTTCCGGGACGTATTCCTCTTGACCCGCGTCGTACCAGCCTTCGTAATTGCCGCGATAGACATCCCCACTGGCCAGCAGGGGTTTTAGGTATTCGACGACCTTTTCCTTGTGCCGGGGCTGGGTGGTGCGGATGAAGTCGTTGTTGGTGATGCCCAGCTTGGCGAAGGTCTGTTGAAAAGCGGTGGCGTTTTGATCGGCCCAGGCCTGAGGCGTGAGGCCACGGGCGGCGGCGGAATCGACGACCTTGGCGGCATGTTCATCCGTGCCGGTGAGGAAGAAAACATCCTTGCCGCATAGCCGCTGATAGCGGGCGATCACGTCCGCCACCGTGGTGCTGTAAACATGCCCGATGTGGGGCCGGTCGTTGACGTAGTAAATCGGCGTGGTGACGTAGTACTTGGCGCTCATGGGGAGATTGTAACGGCGGAAGGGGGAAGGCTTGAGGCTTGGGGCTTGGGGCCAGACACCCCACCGCACACCCTGGGGGTATTGGCTCGTTGTCTTGACTCTCAAGACTCAAGCCTCAAGACTCAAGACTATCCCCCCGATATACCCCTCAGCCATGATTACCTTGACCCGACTCAACGGCAAACCGTTTGTGCTTAACGCGGAACTCATCCGCACGGTGGAGTCCAACCCCGACACCACCATCACGCTCATCAACGGCGACCATTTCATCGTCAGCGAATCCATGCGCGACGTGGTGGAAAGGGCCATCGACTACGGCCAGCGTCTGCGCAAACTGCTGCCGCCGACGTGAGGAGAGGAAGGCTTGAGGCTTGAGGCTCGTGGCGATGAAGTCGCGGGGCGGGGTGGTCGATGAAATCAGGGGTTCACCGAGTATTTTTTGCAGGAAGGCGGGAATAGCGTCATGGCCAAGGAAAACGCCAAGGATTCGGGTAAAAAGGGCAAGCAGGCCGAGGAAACCGCCGAGGAACAGCCCGTGGCCAGCAAGACCGGGGGCATTCTCCGCATCGGTCTGGTGCTGGGCGCGGTGCTTCTTCTTGAAGCCGGAACCATCGGTTTGACGATGATGTTCAGTGGCGGCCCGAAGGTCGCCGAGGCCCAGGGGCTGACTCCCGACGCTCAGGCGGCGGCGGAAAAGCCCGTGGAACTGCTGCTGGTCAAGGATCAATTCCCCAACCAGCGCACCGGTCGAACGTATATCTATGACGCGGAGATATTTATAACCGTCCGCAACAAGGACGCCGACAAAACCAAAACCCGCATCGCCGACATGACCGCGACCTTGGCGACGGAAGTGGCGGTCATCTTCCGCCGGGCCGAGCCGACGCAGTTGCGTGAGGCGACCTTGGCGACACTGACCCGGCAGATCAAAGCCGCAGTGTCGGAAAAGATCGGGGAAGACGCCGAGGGTGAGCCGATTGTCAAGGATGTGCTCATCCGCAAGTGCATCGAGTTCCGCGCGGATGGATGATGCGGCTGGCTCGTTTGCGAAACGTAAAGACCGCGGGCCTCGGCCCGTACAACAAACGCGGTAACCAAAGGACTGGACCCCGCTCATGCCGACCCCGCCCGCCAAAGCCGACGCCCCGGCCAACAATGCCGCCGACCAAATGGCCGGCGACGCCTTGAACGCCGCGGCCGCGTCGCTTGATGACATCAACGACCAACTCGACACCCAACCCATGAACCTGCCGGACCTGGCGGGGGCGGACACCGACGCGGCCACGCTCAGCGGCATTGAAATGCTCGGCGATGTGGAGTTGCATGTCTCCGTCGAACTGGGGCGAACCCACATGTTGGTGGAAGATGTGCTGCGTCTATCGCAAGGCAGCATCGTGGAACTGGACAAGCTCGCCGGCGACCCGGTGGATGTCTATGTGAACAACCGGCTCTTGGCGCGAGGCGAAGTGCTAGTGCTCAACGACAACTTCTGCATCCGCATCAGCGAGATCGTCTCGGACTTGGAGGAACAGGTGCAGGAAGTGGCCGCCCAAGTGGCGCAGGTGGCGTAAGGGGGGAGGAAGAAAGGCTTGAGGCTTGAGGCTTGAGACTTGAGTTTGCACAAACAACGCTTGCAAAGACAATTGCGCGTGACAATTCGTTTCGACATGTTATGATGCTTGAACTTAACGGACGCAGGATGTGTCCGCCTTAACCGCTCGAAGTCCCTCGAGCTAGGCCAGGAAGGCCGAAATGTTGTACCGGCGCAGACAATTCGCGTGGATCGCCCCGGCGCTTGGCCCAGTGTTGGCGCTGGTGTTGTGGCTGTGTGGCAACCCCGTCCATCTTTACGCCCAAACCGCCAACCCCGGCGATGAATCCCTGGCGCAACTGGCCCGGCAGATCACCGGCAATGACGCCTCTTCGCCCCGGGCTTTTCCCAAATCGTCGGATCAAACGCCCCTCTCACGCCCTTTGACCCCGCTGGCCATGCCCGCCCTTGGCCGTGGTTCTTCAGTCGCGTCCTCGGCCACGCCCCCGGCCCCGCCCACGTCGGCAGTTTCATCACCCGCACGTTCCGCCGCCGACGCCATGCCGCTGGGACCCGCCGCCGCGCCCGTCACGACTGCGCCCAATGCCAGCGGGTCCACCGCATTGCTGGGCGGAGGTTGGCTCTTTAATACCTTGACCGCCTTGGCGATTGTGGTGGGGTTGATCTTCCTGGCCCGCGGCGCTCTGACCAAGTGGGCCGGCCGCAACGCCTCGACACCCCACAGCCCGGTGGCTGAGGTGCTGGCGCGCATCCCCATCGCGCCCCGCAACCATCTTGTCTTGGTGCGCCTGGGCCAACGCATCCTCGTCTTGGGCGACTCGGCCAACGGCTTGCGAACCCTCGAAAGCATCAGCGACCCCGAGGAGATCGCCGAACTGCTGACGCTCGTCTCGGCCTCCAAACCCACCAGCATCACCGGCAGCTTCCGCCAACTCGTCAACCACTTCGGCCAAGATGGCCAAGCCGACGCCGACTTCTCCGACGCCACTGGCGTCGATGACTTCCCGGCCACGACTTTGCGCGTTGGACGCCACGGCGACGACGACGGCCTGAGCCTCGACCGCTCACGACAAAATGTCAACGGCCTGCTCGCCCGCCTCCGCGCCGGCACGGGAGGAGCGGCATGAACCCGCGCCTGTTGCTCATCATTGCCGCCCTACTGCTCCCGGCCACGCTTCTGCACGCCCAAACCGCCATCACGGATTCGTCCTCCAGCACCACCGCCAACGCGCAAACCCCGCTGGACATTTACAACCCCATCTCACTCTTGGATCACGCCGCGTCGGCTCTGCCAGCCGATCTTGCCGCCATGACCACCGGCACGCTCACAAGCGATTCATCAGCCTCCGATGCTTCCGCCACCGACAGTCCCGCCCAACCCGCGCCCAAGGGCCTTTCCACTTCGCTTTCAATTCTGATCCTGATGACGGTGCTGACCCTGGCACCGTCGATCATGGTCATGACCACCGCTTTCACCCGCATCGTCATCGTGCTGTCCCTGCTCCGCCAAGCCATCGGCACGCAATCGCTGCCCCCCTCGCAGGTCATCGTGGGCTTGGCGTTGTTCATGACGCTCATCGTCATGCAGCCAACCTTTGACCGCATCAACACCGAGGCCGTGCAACCGTTGAGTCGCAACGAGATTGATCAGATGACCGCTTGGAATCGCGCCCGCGAACCGTTGCGGGACTTCATGTTCGCCCAGATCGATCACGCGGGGAATTGGGACGACGTGTACATGATTCTGGAGTACCGCCAGGTGATTCCCGCACGGGATCGGGAGACGTTGGTGCGGGGCGATGTGGACATGCTGACGCTGATACCGGCGTTCATGCTGAGCGAGTTGAAAGTCGCGTTTCTGATGGGTTTTAGGCTCTATTTGCCGTTCTTGATTATCGACATGGTGATTTCCAGCGTGTTGATTTCGATGGGCATGTTGATGTTGCCACCGGTGCTCATCAGTCTGCCCTTCAAGTTGCTGTTGTTTGTGCTGGTGGACGGTTGGCGACTGGTGGCGGGGAACCTGCTGCACAGTTTCGTCACCGCGGCACCGGCGATACCAATGGTGCCGGGGATTGGCACATAGACATGGACAACCACCCCGCTTGCGCAAGCCTCAAGCCCTTCCGGGGGCAAGCCTCAAGCCCTCTTCCAAAGCCTCCTAATGAACATTGACCAAGCCGTGGACCTCGTGCGTGACTCGCTGCAACTGATGCTGGTTGTCAGCGCCCCGATTCTCTTTGCCGCCCTGATCATCGGGTTGGCGATCAGTCTCTTCCAGGCGGTGACGCAGATTCAGGAGCAGACGCTGACCTTCGTGCCCAAGATCGTGGGCATGGCGGTGGTGGCCATCATGCTGGCCCCGTGGATGGCCCGGCAAATGATGGACTTCGCCATCCGCATGTTCGGGGGCGGGTGAGGGGGGAGTAACACGGATGAGAATTAAGAATTGAGAATTGAGAATTAAGAGTTCAAAACGAAATCGTGGATGAACGCGGGTGAGAACATGAACGATGCGGCTTTGATTTCACGGGTTGATGGTGACGGCCTTTCAACACAGGGCGAAATGGCTTGCGCCATTTCTCCATGCGCATCCATCCGTGTTCATCCGCGATTCCATCTTCAACTCTTAATTCTCAATTCTTAATTCTCAATTCTCATCCCTGTTCATCCGTGTTACATCCCGATAAACCAGACGCCCATGAGCATTCCCATCCAACAACTTCTGCCGCACTTGCCCGTTTGGGTGCTGGTGTTGTTTCGTTTGACGGGGTTGTTCGTGCTTGCTCCGGTGCTGGGCAGCGTGGCCATTCCCGCACGTATCCGCATCCTCTGGGCGGTGGCGTTGTCGCTGTGCGTCTATCCCGTTCTCTTGGGTCGGCCGGGGGCCGCGGCACTGGTGACGCCGCTGGTGGGCCACGAGTTTTCCCTCTGGACGCTGCCCGTCGCGGTGGCCATGGAACTGCTCATCGGCCTGCTCATCGGCTACGGCGCCAACCTGGCCATGATGGCCCTGCAAGTCGCCGGCCACGTCGCCGACCAGCAAGTCGGCCTGGGCTTGGCCAGCATCTTCAACCCCGAACTCAACGATCAGACCGGCGTCATCGGCGAGTTCTATTTCATCATGGGCATGATGATCTTCATCATCCTGGGCGGCGACCGCATGATGGTCGCCACCCTGCTCCACTCCTTCGACAGCGTCCCCCTGGGCGGCTACCGGCCCGACGGGCAGATGCTCGACCTGATGCTGGGCCTGCTGACCTCGATGATGGAACTGGCCATCCGCATTGCCGCGCCGCTGTTGTGCCTGATCTTTCTGGAAACGGTGGCGATGGGCTTCATCGCCCGCACCGTGCCACAGATGAACATTCTGTCCTTCGGCTTCCCCCTGCGCATCCTCATCGGCGTGGGCGTGCTGGTGGCGTCGATCTCCAACCATGCCCAAGTGTTCATCACCACCATGCGCGACCACCTCCACGCCCTGTCAGTGGCGTTTGGATGAGCGGTTGATTCTGAACACGAAAACACGAAGACACGAAGGATGCGAAGAAGAAGAATGAAGAATTAAGAAGTAAGAATTAAGAAGTAGGGGAGGAGATGAAAGAGAAAAGAACATGCCTGTATTTCTTCATTCCGATGCCTTGACCTTCGCGCCTTCGCGTTAAAAACGATGTAGATCAGCGCCCTTAGTGGTTAATATTCATGGCGGAAAACGATTTTGAAAAGACTGAGCCGGCCAGTGCGCGACGGCGGGAAGAGGCCCGCCAGGAAGGCAATGTCGCGCGCAGCACCGACCTGACCGCCGCGGCCATGCTGCTGGCCGGGGTGCTGCTGCTTTACACCCTAGGCATGAAGATGCTCGGCGGGATGAAGATGACCGTCGAGAGCATGTTGCGTTCGGACATGGCCGACAACCCGACCCGCGCCGGCGACCTTGGCGCGATGGTGGGTTACGGCGTTTACGTCGCCTTGGAAACCGCCTTGCCGGTGATCATCGCCATGACCGCGGTGGGCCTGCTCGCCGGCGTAAGCCAAGTTGGTTTCCGTCTGACGCCCGAAGCGATGGCACCCAAGTTTTCCAAGCTCTCGCCCATTCGCGGCATCGGCAACCTTTTCAACCTTCGGGCCGCGGTGCGGCTGGGCATGAGCATGGCCAAGATGGTCATCGTCTTTGGCGCCGCAGCCTGGGTGGTCATGGGCGATCTGCCTTCCATCGTCATGCTGGGCCAACTTGAGGCGGCCGGGCTTTTCGCAGCGTCGTGCCAACTGGTCTTTAGCCTAGCGCTGAAAATCGCGGCGTTGCTCTTGGTGCTGGCGGTGATGGATTACGCCTATCAGTATTACCA
>JBBRGB010000113.1:0-10892 GCA_038241095.1 Phycisphaerales bacterium | reverse complement strand
GTCGTCCGCCAAGCGACTCAGGAGGGCGACATAACTTTGTCGGTTAACGTCGGGCGTGATCCCGACAAGTTCCGCCGCGACGAAGAGGGCGTTGAACCGTACTTCGCCATCTTCATCGCTGGCGGCGTGCTCGAGCATCTTCACCCCCCGCGGATCGCCCGCTAGGTCGGTCAATTCCGCCAGGGCCTGCACGCCCACGATTCGCGTTTCGGGCTGGGCATCGGTAAGCAGCCCTTCAATGTGTCGCAGCCAGGCGTCATCCCCCACGCCGGCGCGTTGCCAGACCCCGGCCATGTCCAGCGCCTGCATTAAGGCGTTGAAGCGATCATGATCGGGCGTGGCCAGGCGGTCAATGGCGGCCCGCGCCACGGCTGGATCATCCCCCGCGTGAACCGCCACGTATCCCAGCGCTTGGTGCCACTCTTTTGGGTCGGGGCTGTCGAGCCGTCCGAGCATTTGCCGCTGCGCCACACCCGGCAAAATGAGCATGGCTAGGGGCACACCGGTGGCAATGGCGATGAAAGCCGTGACCAGCAGACTCACCCCGACCCGACGCCAGCGAGGCTTGTGGATTGATCTCATGGCCCAAGCCTACCCCAAGCGGTTATGATTGTCAGCCGGGCCAGTGGCAATAACGCCGCCGGCCCAAGCGGTCGATATAGCAAAAGGTCGATTGCGCCTTGCATAGCCGAGGCATCGGTCGATGAGACTATCGATAACAACCCTTACGCTACTTTTAGGGGCTTTTCATGCGCAAGTTCACGTCCTTGTTGGTCATCACCGCCCTGTTGTCGTTGACCGCATTGCTCACAGGCTGCGGCTACGGCGCTGACGCCGGCCTGTTCACCACCCACGAAGCCCCGCCCTCCACGGCCCAGTACCGCACGGAGTTGGAGACCATCCCCAATGCCGTGATGGTGCGCGAAAGCACCATGCCACGATGGGAAGCCGGCCGGGTGGCGTTTCAGCGCGGCAGTGAGCGCCTTCTGGTGTTGACACGCATCACTTCCTACGCCGACGTGGAACCCAAGAAAAAGGATGCGCACGCCGACGTCAAAGACCAGATCATGGAGCGGCTGTGGATCACCCTCCCTTTTGGCACCAAGGCCGGGGACAACTTGGTCGTCGAGGACCTGGAGTGGGACAAGCTCGTGGCCTATGACGCCGGCGATGTGGGCGATGGGCAGTTCATCCTTCCCTTCCGCGCCACGGGCAAGATCACTATTCTCGAAGAACGTGCCGACTCGGTGGTGATGTATCTCAACATCCTTGTGCAGCCCAAGCGGCTGGGCAACTGGGGCGTTAACGGCACGTTTGAAGTGCCACAGACCAACACCGGCATCCACGCCACGGTCGTCGCACCCTCGCCCATGCAGGTCTATTCCGAAAACGGCGATGCCTCGTTGCCCGAACCGCAGACGGCTGTGGCTTTTGGCCGCACGGATCGCAACGTGGAGCGTGAGACGTTGACGATGGCGGATGTGCGCGCTCTGCGTGCCAACCGAGGCGGGGACAAGGGCGATGGCAAGACGGACGTTACGGCCCCCGATGAAGCGACCGCTGCGGTGGATGCGGCTGGCAAGGTCGGGGGGGGTGACGGCACTGGGGCTGGTGAAGTGAAAGCGGATCCCATCAACGAAGCCGAGATGACCAAGAAAGTCGTCGGCAAGTGGACCAATGAAACAGCGGCTTGGTACGAGCGGCTGCAACTGGATTCCGATGGGACGTTCATGTACGCCAACTGCCGTGCTGGCGGCTATCCCCCCGGCGTGGCCAAGGGCACTTACCAGGTCAAGGGCCAGTATCTGATTCTCACCACGACCAAGTGGGTCTGGGGCAGCATGAATCAGCCCAACTTCAAGGATGATCTGCCCAAGCCGCTGGTGACGATTGTGAAGACTGATTTCGACAAGCAGGGCCAGATGACGCTCACCGGGCGCATCTCGGTGCGTGAGCGGCCCACCAAGGCTCCGTCCATGACCTTCGGCAAGGGCGATTACAGCGACATGACCCTGACCGACGCCCCC
Source organism: Phycisphaerales bacterium (assembly GCA_038241095.1). GTDB lineage: Bacteria > Planctomycetota > Phycisphaerae > Phycisphaerales > Phycisphaeraceae > JBBDMX01. The sequence goes on along the minus strand of JBBRGB010000113.1, from coordinate 8,865 downwards.
AGTTTCAAATAACGGGTCATATTCACGACAATCCATCGGACACCCGCATCGTGCGCGTTTAGCCGCGCAGCGCAGCGGAGCGTCCGCGCGACCCAAGCGCCAATCCCGCCCCCCGCGCCACGACCGTTGCATTACAATGCTCGCATGGCGGGAAACACCTTCGGCCAAGTTCTGCGCATCACCACCGCTGGCGAAAGCCACGGCCCCGGTAACGTCGTCATCATCGACGGCCTGCCCCCCGGCTTGGCTCTCTCCGAAGACGACCTTTTGCCCGACCTGGCGCGCCGCCGACCGGGGCAATCCAAAATCACCACCCAGCGTGACGAGGCCGATGTCCCCGAAATCCTTTCGGGCGTCTTTGAGGGCAAAACCACCGGCACCCCGGTGGCGATCCTCATTCGCAATCAGGATCAACGCTCGCGTGATTACGAGGAGATTCAGGAGAAATATCGTCCTGGTCACGCCGACTTCACCTTCGATGCCAAGTTCGGCTTCCGGGATTACCGAGGGGGCGGGCGTTCCTCGGCCCGTGAGACGACGGTGCGGGTCGCCGCCGGGGCCGTGGCCAAGAAATTGCTTGCCGAGCAGTTCGGCGTCAGTGTGATCGGTTACGTCAAGCAGGTCGGCCCGCTGGTGGCGCACATCGTCGAGCCGGAGAAAGTGACGCTGGCGCAAGTCGAGGCCAACATCGTCCGTTGCCCCGAACCGCAGATTGCTCAAGAGATGATCGCCTTGATCGAACGCTTGCGGGGTGAACGCGACTCGGTGGGTGGCGTGGCAGAAATCGTGGCCAACGGCGTCCCCGCGGGCTGGGGCGAGCCGGTGTTCGACAAGCTCAAGGCCGACTTGGCCAAGGCGCTTTTCAGCCTGCCGGCGGTGGTGGGCGTGGAGTACGGCGCGGGCTTCGGCGTCGCCGCCATGCGCGGCAGCCAGCACAACGACGCCTTTGTCCCACGCCCCGAAACGCCACTCGACGCCGGGGTCTATCGACGCATCACCACCCTCACCAATCGCCACGGCGGAATGCTCGGTGGCATCAGTTCCGGCCTGCCCATCATCCTGCGTTGCGCCGTCAAACCCACCAGTTCGCTGCCGCAGCCGCAACCGACGGTCACCCGTGAGGCCGAGCCGACGACCATCGCCACCAAGGGCCGGCACGATCCCTGCCTGTTGCCAAGATTTGTGCCCATGGCCGAGGCAATGGTCGCCCTGACCTTGGCGGATCACGCCCTGCGCCACCGCGCCCAGACCGGCCATTGAGTGTTTGTCAGAGCCGAAGGGCGTAAGCCCTCGGACGAAGGTGTAAGGGCGCAATGACATCCATTGTCATCCGACCGGGGGCTTACGCCCCTCGGCTCGACCTACAGCCCCGCGGCTCCGACAATCCACTGCGGCTTTTGTAAGAACCGAAGTAGAAATGTCCCCTTTGGACTGAAGTAGAAGTGTCCCCTTATGAGGACACTGACGATGAGTTTGAAAGAACGGGATCGGTTGTCGATGTTTAGCCGTGTTCGTGACAAGCGGATGACTCTGATGGAGGCGGCTGTGAGCCTGTCGTTGAGTTATCGCCAGGCCAAGCGGCTGTGGGGGGCTTACCGGGTGCTGGGTGACGCGGGGCTTGTTCACGGTCTGCGTGGCCGGGTGAGCAACAACCAGGTGGCCGCTGACTCGCGTCGTGAGTCGGCGTTGTCGCTGTGCCGTCGCCACTACGACGGGTTTGGCCCGACTCTGGCGGCCGAGCGGTTGTCGGCGGATCACGGTTTGTCGGTGGATCACGAGACGCCTCGTGGCTGGCTGGTGGGGGCGGGCTTGTGGAAGCCTCGTCGTGACAAGCGTCGCTTGCATCGGCGTCGAGAGCGTCGGGCGTGCTTTGGCGAGTTGGTGCAACTCGACGGCAGCGACCACGCGTGGTTTGGCGATGGTCTTGGGCGTTGCTGCCTGATGGTGATGATCGACGATGCCACGGGTCTGACCTTGGCGCGGTTCTTCACGTCCGAGACGACGGTGTCGGTGATGGAGATTGTGCGTCGTTGGATGCTGGCGCATGGTCGGCCCGAGGCGTTGTACCCGGACCGCCACCCCCGGGGGCATCTACCGCCGCAATGACAAGGAGGCCGACGAGATCGAGCATCGGACGGGCAAGCGGCCGTTGACGCGGTTTGGCGAGGCGATGGCGGAACTGGAGGTGAAGGTGATCTGCGCCCATTCGCCGCAGGCCAAGGGGCGTGTGGAGCGGATGAACAAGACGCTCCAGGACAGGCTGGTGAAGATGCTGGCGGTCAAGGGGATCACGACGATCCAGGCGGCCAATGCGTATTTGGAGGTGGAGTTCCTGCCGGAACTCAACGCCCGCTTTGCGGTGTCGGCGGTCGATGCCCGTGACGCCCACCGTCCCGCGCCGCCGGTGGGGCAACTGGATGCGGCCTTGTGCCCGGTTCGGGAACGTCGGGCGGTGGCCCATGACGCGATGGTGAGTTGGAAGGGTCAACGCCTGGAATTGTTGGGGCCCGACGCCACGCCGCGTCGGCGACGGGAGGTGGAACTGCGGCAACTCTTGGATGGCACGGTGCGACTGCTGGATGTGACAACCCAACGGGTGCTGGCGAGTCGCCTGGTGCCTCAGGCCCCGCCCCGACAGCCCCCGGCCAAGGCCCCGCTGATCGAGCGCGTGGCCAGCCACGCCGGGCCGTGCAAGCCGGCGACCAACCACCCCTGGCGAAGTTCATTGGCGGTGGGGGGTTGCGCTACGGCTCGCGGACTCGCCTCCGCTCCACCCCCCACCGCCAATGAAAAGGGGACACTTCAACCTCGGTCGAAATAGGGGACATTTCTACTTCGGTTCTTACAACAATCCACTGCGGCTTTGTGCCTTTCATCGGGCTTGGTTATCCTGTGTGCCCGCGTCTGTATTTCACACCCTTGCCGCACGCCGGCACCGACACAAGGATTTCACGCCAATGTCCGCACGCAAAGCACTCATCGTCCAAGGCGGTTGGGATGGCCACACGCCCAAGCAATCCGCCGAGGTCTTCGCCCCGCTGCTTCAGGCCGATGGCTTCGAGGTCGAAGTCAGCGACACCCTCGACAGCTACCTCGATGTCGAGAAGCTCAAGGCCCTGTCGCTCATCGTCCCCATCTGGACCATGGGCACCATCACCGGCGATCAATGGAAAGGCCTCAACGCGGCGGTGCGCGATGGCGTGGGCCTTGCCGGGTTCCACGGTGGCATCATTGACAGCTTCCGCCAGAACACCGAATACCAATGGATGACCGGTGGCCAATGGGTCGCCCATCCCGGCAACTGCATCCCCGCCTACAAGGTTGACATCGCCGACAAAGCCCACGAAATCACCAAGGGCATCCCCGCCTTCACCCTGCCCAACACCGAGCAGTATTACGTCCATGTCGATCCGGGCAACCACGTGCTGGCCGCCACGACCTTCACTGGTGAGCACGGCGACAAGTCGCTCTACCCCGCCGGCGTGGTGATGCCTTACGCCTGGACCCGCAAGTGGGGCCAAGGCAAAGTCTTCGTCGCCTGCTGGGGCCACACCTTCAAGGACTTCGACGTGCCCGAGGCCAAGGAATTGGTGCATCGCGGCATGAAGTGGGCGGCCAAGTAACTCGCCGCGTCTGGGCCGCGCAACGCAAGTTCGCACAACTCATCAGAGCCGAGGGACGTAAGTCCCCGGTCGAATTGTTCCGTGCGCAAGATGGCGCACAATCCATCAATCCGCACCGCCTTCGGGGGGATGAAGCCCATCATTCTCCGCGGAGTCACGGGTTCGCTGACTGTGGATCAGCCCCACTTCGCTGGTCAGCAGCAACGAAGTGATGGCGGCGATTAGGGTGGTGGGCAGCAGATGCACCCCGGCCATTTCGGTCACCACCAGCATGGAGCCGATGGGCGTTTTGGTTACGCCGGTGTTGATGGCGACCATCAGGGCGGCCATGAGAACCACCGGGTTGGTCAGGCCGGGCATTTGACTGTGCCAGAGTTGTCCCAAGGCCGCGCCAATGAAAAACAGGGGGATGATGAACCCCCCGCGCCACCCGGAACTGATGGTGACGCTGGTGCCGACAAACTTGGCGACCGCCGCCACGAGAAAGAACATGGTCATGGGATGCTCCCCGGCTTTGATGAGCAACTCATTGATCTGTAGTTCGCCGAAGGTCAGGACATATCCGCTCCAGAAGATGCCCAACAGGCCGAGGATCACGCCACCAAGTACCGGCCGCGCCATCGTGGGCAGCAAATGAAACAATCGGCGCAGACCAATGTTTGCATAGGTAAAGGCCACCGCCACCAGCGCCCCGACCATCCCGGCGGGCACGGCCCAAAGGATGTCGATCTGCGTCAGCGACGGGGCTGGGGGAAACTGCCAGACTGGCGTCAGCCCCAACCCTGTGACCAGCACAAACACCGCGTAGCCCATCAGTGAGCCCAGGATCGCGGGCAGCAAGGCTTCGTAATACTCCATTCCCCGGCGGTGGAGGATTTCCAGGGCGAAGATGGCCGACCCCAAGGGCGCGCCAAAGAGCACCGTGAACCCCGCCGCCATACCGGTGATGGTCAGCACCCGTCGATCCGTCATGCCCAGCCCGCGCCAGTTGGCTATGACTGAGCCGATGCCACCGGTAGTTTGCACCAGCGGCGCTTCGGGACCGGCCGCGCCACCGACGGCAATGCACAAAAGCGACACAGGCAAAAGCGATTTAAGATCGCGTATGTCCTTGCTTCCGCCAAGAACGTGGATGTTGTTGACCAGCAGTTCCACATCGCCGGGCGTGCCGAGATAGCGGGTGATCAATCCCACCGCCAGTCCGACACCCCCCATGATGCCGACAATCGCCCACCCTCCGCCCACGCCCTGATAGTGCTCCGGGGCAATGAGCCGTTCCAATCCCCGCAAAGCGCTGAGAAACGTGAAACCCACAACCGCGCCCAAGGCACCTACGAGAAGCACCCATCCAATCATCCGCTGCAAATCGCCAAAGATGGAGCGGCCAAGCATCGAAAAACGGGACTGCGCGGCTTCCTTGATCATCATCGCCAATGATATGGCTGGTGGTGAAGGTTCGGAATACTTTTCCAATCCAAGGCGGTCCGGCGACGGTCTACAGCAGCCCGGCGGTTTCGTCTTGGCCGAACATGAGGTTCATGTTCTGGATCGCCTGGCCGCTGGCACCCTTGACCATATTGTCGATGGCGCTGATGACCACGACTTTGCCGGGGCCGTCCGTACCCCCGGCTGCTCCAGAGGGCTTGCACAGCTTCACCGCGATGTCGCAGAAGTTGGTGTCCCGCACGTGCTTCACATTCGGCGAGGACTCCCGCAGACGCACGAAGGGTTGATCCTCATACGCGTCTTCCATCGCCTCTTGCAAGTCCTCGGCGGTCACGTCCTCGTCCATCGGATCAAGATAAATCGTTTCGAGAATGCCTCGATCCAAGGGCAGCAGGTGGGGCACGAACAGGGCGCTGACCGGTTCACCCTTGATGCGGGTGAGCAGTTGCTCGATTTCCGGTTGATGACGGTGCAGGCCGATGTTGTAAGCCAGGAAGGACTCGTTCATTTCCGGGAAGTGCAGGTGCGCCTTGGCTGCCCGGCCAGCGCCGGTGATGCCCGAAGCGGCGTTGATGATGATGCCCGTGGGTTTCACCAAGCTTCGCGCCAGCAGTGGGGCAATGCCCAAAATTGCGGCCGTGGGATAGCAGCCGGGGTTGGCCAAGAGCGTGGCGTCCTTGATCTTGTCGGCATAGAACTCAGGCAGGCCATAGACGGCCCGTTGCAGATTGGTCGGGTCGGTGTGTTCGTGTTCGTAAACCCGTTTGTAAAGCTCGGCGTCGGTCAGGCGGTAGTCGGCTGAGAGGTCGATGACCTTCAGTCCCGCGTCCAGAAGTTGCGGAGCATACTGCATGGCCGCGACGTGGGGCACACAGAGAAAGGCCACGTCGGCCTGCTCGCTCATGGCCGCGGGGTCGATGGGCTGACTTACAAGATCGTTGGGCAACCGACCCACGAGTTGCGGGAACTCGGCGAAGACATCCGGCTGCTCATTGCGATGGCTGGCGAGATATGTGATCTTCGCCGAAGGATGCCGCGCAAGCCACAGCATGAGGTAGAGGGCGGTGTAGCTGGTGGGACCGACGATGGCGACGCGAATGCTCATGGGGAGCATTGTATAAAACTCGTTTGCGCGGGGGAGATTGAATCCCAATTCTGAATTGCTGTGATGTTGAACTCAACGTTGTGTGGCTGCGGCCATCCGGGTGAAGAACATTTCCCACACCGGCGTGGGTTGGACTTCGGTGACGCGTAGCATTTGCCCTAGGTCATTTTTGTGGTGGAACTTCATCTTCCAGTCCATGCGAGGCGCGTGGCAGATGGTGTTGGCGCAGACCGTGGGGTTGATCATCCAGGCGATGTCGGCGAGGTCGAAGAAGCCCTTGGTGTCCGATTGGAAGTAAGGATTGCGATGCCGGTATTCGTGGAGAAAAGCGCCCATGCCTCCGAGCGGGGCCAGTCGTTCTTCGGTGAGGCGCATGGGGCAGGTGAGTTGCTGGCCGGTGTCAAACCAGACCAGTGGCACTTGGGATTCCAGCAGCGTCCGGGCGGCATGGATGTCGCCACCGACGTTGAACTGTTCGCTGCGATCGGGCCAGGATAGTTCGGAGCGGGCGTGGAAAACGTAGCGGACACGGGGGAGGATTTCGGGTTTGAGCAGGATGGCGGAAGTGAGGTTGGTGGCCGCGCCCAAGCCCACTACCCAGAGGGGTTGCTCCGGGGTTGCGGTCATGGCGCGGTCGATGATGAGTTGGGCGCCGTCGCTGTCGCTGGGTTGCGTCAGGTAGCGCATGGGGTCGCCTCCCCGCACCACGGGATACCGCCCCGCGTGGCCGCCGATGGCCAGCAACTCTTGGAGCAGGTTGTATGAGGCTTCAATGCTTTCAGGCCCGGCGATCTGGGCGAAATGCGTGGCGACGAAACCTTCGATGGCAAAACGGTCGGGAGAGGCCAGGGCCAAAGCCACCGCGTAAAGATCATCAATCTCATTGGCGGCATCACTGTCGATCAACAGACGAATAACCTGGCCTTCGGGAGGCAGTTGCGGAATGATGCGTTGTTCGGGTTGCATGAGCGCATCATGGTACAGCGGCTTTAGGGGGAGAATGAAGATGCCAATCGGTGCCCGGCGGGTGAACCGCGCGGCTTTGCCATGATTGCAGTCGCATGGTGCCCGGTGGTGCGGCGAAGAGCGGCGCGGTTTTCGCAGCCCGTGGGTGTTGCGGGTATAATTCCCTGTCTGGAGGCAGGAAACCCGCCTATAATCGCTTTGATCCAAGTCCACCTGAAAGGTTCGACATGGCCACCAGTTTCGGTGCCCTGTGCAACGATTTTTACATCAACAGCAAGCTGGCGCTGAAGATGGACCTGCCCGGTGAGCGGGACACCATTCTGCACCTGTGCGACCGTGTGTCCAAAAGCCATCCGGCGATGACCAATTTCCATCGTTATGACAGCGAAATCGTACTCGAAAGCACGCGGAAAGAAGCGGAATACAACTGGATGAGCCTTCGCCGCACCAGTGTCCGCACAGGTCACGTCAACCCCGAGAGCATGAACGCCGCGTATCGGTTTCACAAATCTGTGCTGGAGGTGGTGCCGGCCTATCTTTCGATCAGTTCGCTGGATGTGGATTATCTGGAACTGCTCTTCGGTTTTGACCTCGAGTGCAAGAACAACCATGACGAGGTGGTTTTTGACGCTTTGGTGGCCGAGAGTCCGCTGGCGCATCTGCTCCGGCCGGGCGAAGGGCGGATTCTGGATGTGCAGCCGATGTTCGGGCTGGCACTGGATGAGAAGGGAACGACGCAGGCCTATTTCGAGGTCAAAACCCGCACCCGTAGCCGTCGCGGCTCGGCCAGCCGCTACGCCGATGAACCGTTGTCGCTTTTCCTGACCCTGCGGAAGTACGGCCCGATTCAGAAGTTGGAACAGATCCACGAGATTTTCGACGACCTGGCCAACCATTGCGAAACCTTGGCCAGTGAGCGACTGGTGCCGCACCTGCTGACGCCGATCACTCGGCATATCACTTCGGGTGCGTGAAGGTTGTTTTGGATCAAGCTTTCGGGGCAGGCCGGGAGTGGGGATGAGTACATTTATTGGCCACGTCCATTCTCGCCGTCGCGGTCGCATGACGGCGTGCGGGCAAGGCGGCACGGTATGTCCGCAGCGCGATACCAGCGTGATAAACTGCCGGGGTATATCACCCGGCGTCCTCACCGCCGCTGCCGCTACATCCATGACCATTCACGCCGCGCCAAGGCCAATCCCCATGCTTGAATTACGAGGTGTTCTTCCCATTGTCGCCACGCCTTTCACCGCCAGTGGCGAAGTGGATCGGCCGAGTTTCGAGAAGCTCATCGACACGCTGCCCGGCTGGGGCGCGGCGGGGCTGACGCTCTTTGGCATCGCGGGCGAGTATTACAAACTCACCGATGCCGAGCGGCAATGGATGGCCGCGGAACTGACGCGGCGTTGCCGGTCGCTGAGCGTGCATTCCGTGGTGTCGGTGACCGATCACGCGACGGAAGTGGCGGTGGAAACGGCCCGACGTTGGGCGGGCATGGGGGCCGATGCCCTGATGCTGCTGCCACCGTTTTTTCTTAAGCCCGGTGCCGCGGCCACGGACCAGCACATCCGGGCCGTGGCCCAGGCCGTGCCCGGCACGCCGATCATGGTGCAGTACGCCCCGGAGCAGACGGGCGTGGCCATCCCCCCCGCCACGCTGGCGTCAATCGCCAAGGACCTGCCCAATGTGGGGGACTTCAAAATTGAATGCAAGCCCCCCGGCCCT
>JBBRGB010000112.1:0-10975 GCA_038241095.1 Phycisphaerales bacterium | reverse complement strand
GCTGGTCCAGCGTGATGGTGACGAGGTGCTCTACCTCAACGACCTGCGCCATCAGCCCAACACGGCACTTCAACACCGGTTCCCCCTGACCCGAACGGAATTGCCCGCAGTCATGGCGGTGCTGGGCCGCAAGGGTGTTGTCGAGGGCAAGGACTACCGCGGGGTTCAGGTCGTGTCGGTTCTCCAACCTATCCCGGATTCCCCCTGGTTCATGGTGACCAAGGAGGACGCGGCGGAAATCTATGGTGGTTGGCGTTCCCAGTCGGTGCTGATTCTGACACTGCTCGGGGTGCTGTTAGGCGGCATCGGAGGCTTCGGGCTGTGGGCCTGGCAGCGCAACAAAGCGGCCCATTACCAGGCAATGTTCCGCGCCGAAAGCGAATTGCGTGTCTTGGGGGAACGCCACGGCATCACCCTGAAGTCCATCGGCGATGCGGTCATCGCCACCGATGCCCAGGGTCGGGTGGAACTGTTGAACCCCGTGGCCGAAGCCCTCACCGGCTGGCCTCAGGCCTTGGCTTTTGGCAAACCGTCGGAAGAAGTCTTTCGCATTATCCACGCCGAAACCCGCGCCGTGATGGAAAGCCCCGTCGCCAAGGTTCTGCGTGAGGGCATCGTCGTGGGCCTGGCCAACCACGCCGCGCTCATCGCCAGGGACGGCACGGAACACCAGGTTGCGGACAGTTGCGCCCCCATCCACAGTGCGGACGGCAAGATTACCGGAGCCGTGCTGGTCTTCCGCGATGTCAGTAACGAATACCGGATGCGGAAACAGTTGCGGGAAAGCGAAGCTCGCTGGCACTTTGCGCTCGAAGGTACGGGCGATGGCGTGTGGGACTGGGACGTGCCAACGAGTACCGTATTCTTCTCCCGACAATGGAAGTTGATGCTCGGATATGCCGCGGACGAGATCGGCACGGGGCTCGATGAGCGGTCCAGCCGCGTACATCCCGAGGACATGCCCCGTGTAGCGGCCGAAATGCAAACGCACTTGGATGGCGCGACTGACGCCTACACCAGCGAACACCGCGTGCGTTGTAAGGACGGCAGCTATAAATGGATTCTGGACCGCGGCATGGTTATCGACCGCGACGCCGCAGGCAAGCCGCAGCGCATGGTGGGCATGCATACCGACATCAGCGAGCGCAAGCGGGCAGAGGAAACCTTGGCGCGTCTCCACCAGCAAAACGAACTAATCCTCAGTTCGGCTGCGGAAGGCATTCTGGGCTTGGATTTGCAGGGCCACCACACGTTCGTCAACCCAGCCGCCGCCCGAATGCTCGGCTATACCACCGAGGAACTCATCGGCTGCCCCAGCCACAGCCTCTGGCACCACACCAAGAGCCACGGCAGCCCCTACCCGCAGGAAGAGTGTCCGGTCTACGCCGCATTTCATGACGGGTTGTCGCATCGTTCTTCCACCGACGTATTCTGGCGCAAAGACGGCACGAGTTTCCCGGTGGAGTACACCAGCACGCCGATTCGACAGAACGATCAGTTGACGGGCGCGGTGGTCATGTTCGCGGACATTACCGCGCGCAAGCAGGCGGATTCTTACTGGGATCTTTCCAACGAGGTGCTCGCGATACTCCACGGATCGGAGGAGCTTCATGAGTCAATCCAGAGTATGCTCATCGCCGTGAAGCGAGTGACAGGCTGTGATGCTGTGGGAATACGGCTGCAGAGCGGGGAGGACTTCCCGTATTTTGTCCAGCACGGTTTTTCCAGTGATTTTCTGCTCACGGAAAACACACTGGTCGTCCGCGATCCCAAGAGCGGCCTCTGCCGCAATCCCGACGGCAGCGCCAAGTTGGAATGCACCTGCGGCTTGGTCATTTCGGGGAAGACCAACCCGGCCAACCAGTTGTTCACGCCAGCCGGGAGCTTCTGGACGAATAACTCCCTTCCACTGCTGGATCTCCCCCCAGATCAGGACCCCCGGCTCCACCCGCGCAATCATTGCATCCACCACGGCTTTGCCTCCGTGGCGCTGGTGCCCATCCGTGAAAAACAGCGAATCGTCGGCTTGCTGCAGCTTAACGACCGCCGGAAGGACCAGTTCAGCCTCGAGGTCATCCACGCCTTGGAGGGAATCGCCAGCCATATCGGCGAAGCCCTGCTGCGTAAGCAAGCGGAAGCCACGCTGCGGGAAAGTGAGGCCAAGTTCCGTTCGATCAGCAGCGCCGCCCAAGACGCGGTCATCATGATGGACGAGCGGGGAAGTATCATCTTCTGGAATGACGCGGCCGTCCGGATGTTTGGCTACACCGACCAAGAAGCATTGGGGCGCGACCTGCACGAACTCATCGCGCCCTCACGCTACCACCCGGCCCATCACCAGGCGATGCCGGAGTTTCTGGCCACCGGCCAGGGTGCGGCGATAAACAAACTTGTCGAATTGACGGCCTTGCGTAAGGATGGGACGGAGTTTCCGGTGGAACTATCGCTGGCCCCCGTCCGCCAGGGCGAACAATGGCACGCTGTGGGCATTCTCCGCGATATCACCGCGCGCAAACACGCAGAAAATGTTCTGCTGGCCGAAAAGCAGTTCTCCGAGTCGCTGATTATGAGTCTGCCGGGCGTGTTTTATCTCATTAGCGAAGAGGGAAAATTTCTAAGCTGGAACAAGAGATTTGAAGCGGTGACAGGCCGCTCAGCGGAAGATATGGCGCAAATAAGCCCGATGGATTTGTTTGTTGATGAAGACAAACATGTTATTGCATCGGCTATTCAAAGGGTGTTTACTCATGGTCAAGTTCGAGCCGAAGGCCGGTTAATAGCTCAAGACGGCACGAGGATTCCCTACCAATTCAGCGGAGATAGACTTCTTGTGGATGGATCGCCTTGTCTGATTGGCCTGGGGTTGGATATCTCCGAGCGCAAGGCGATAGAGGAGGAACTGCGCACCGCCGCCCGCACCGACAGACTCACCGGTTTGCCCAACCGCACCTTGCTGCTGGACCGCTTACAAAACACCATCGAACGCCACAAGCGGTCCAAGGAATCCAAGTACGCCGTTCTCTTTCTGGACTTTGACCACTTTAAGACCATCAACGACAGTCTGGGCCACGAGACCGGCGACCAGTTGCTTCGTGAGATCGCCCGGCGGATGCAAACCGTGGTGCGTGCGGTGGACAGTGTGAGCCGCAAGGCCGAGGGGAATACTACGTCACGGCTGGGCGGCGATGAGTTCGTGGTCCTGCTGGACGGTCTGCGAGACGAGGCGGATGCCCAACGGGTCGTCGAACGACTGTTGGACGTTCTGGGCACCCCGTACAAACTCGGCAGCCACGAGGTCGTCAGCACCGCCAGCATCGGCATCGTGACCAGCGAGTACGGCCACGAACAAGCTGCGGACGTGCTGCGCGATGCCGACACTGCGATGTATGAGGCCAAGTTGGCCGGGCGTGGCCGGGCGGTGATGTTCGACGGCTCGATGCACCAGCGGGTGCGGCGGAAGTTGGAACTGGAGAATGGCCTGCGTAAAGCGCTGGAACATGGGCAATTCGTACTCCACTACCAGCCGATCATCTCTCTGGAAACCCGCCGGCTGGAGGGGCTGGAGGTACTGGTACGCTGGCAACACCCCGAGCACGGGATGATCTCGCCGGGCGAGTTCATTCCGGTGGCGGAGGAGACCGGGCTGATCGTCCCCTTGGGCGAGTGGGTCTTCCACGAAGCCGTGCGCCAGCTGGCAGCGTGGTGGCAAACGCATGGCCGGGACGCGGTGCCTTCGCTGAGCATCAACTTGTCGCGCAAGCAACTGGTGCTGGCAGACTTGCCTCAACGCCTGCTGGCAATCGCCCAGGAGGCGGGGGTTGACCCGGCCGCCCTGCACCTGGAAGTCACCGAGAGCGCCATCATGACCGACCCCAAGTTGGCCCACCATGTGCTCGGCCAGATCAAGGATCGTGGCTTCAAGATCGACATGGACGACTTCGGCACGGGGTATTCTTCGCTGGCAAGCCTGCACCAGTTCCCTCTGGACGTGCTCAAGATCGACCGCTCCTTTATCGCCAACCTGAGCCGCGGCCGCGATTTCGCTGCGCTGGTGAACGCCATCGCGATGCTGGCGCGGAACCTCAACATTACGGTCATCGCCGAAGGCGTGGAAACCGAGGATCAGATGACCATGCTCCAGTCGCTGGAGTGTCAGATGGCCCAAGGGTATTACTTTGCCAAGCCGATGCCGGCGGAGCAGGTGGCCGAGTACCTGGCCAAGGCACCGCACTGATCGTCGGGGGCGGACCTGCCAGCGATCGAGTTCCGTCCGCCTCGGCATCCGCCGAATGCTCAACTAAGTCGAATTCCGCACCGGTTGCCTTCGCGGCCCGAAAGGAGACGGGTTGTTAACTGGGAGGGGGTTGTTAACGAGAGAATCAGAGAGCGCGGGGCCAAAATGGGGCGACCGGCGGCCGGAAGCGTTGGCGACCGCGTTCTCCGGCGCTCTCGCCGGGCCGAGGCCGAGAGTCGGGCGTGACGTAAACCCTTGTGAACACTGGCCAGAAACGACGAACCCCGAGAGGCGGCCTCTCGGGGTTCTCGCGTTAACTGGACGGTACGGCAGTTCCGTAACCGTTTCTCAAGCTCCGCGACCTGGACTCGAACCAGGAACCTAGCGGTTAACAGCCGCTCGCTCTACCGATTGAGCTATCGCGGATCGGTAAGGGCCTCATATTAGCGACTTTTCCTTGCGGTTCAAGTCACGCTGCGCTCGATTTTTATCCAAGACTTCACTCGCCGCTGGCCACATCGGCTTTGACGCTGGCCAGCCAACGGGGGGAAATTTGGTGGGCGGGGATGTCGGGGTTGGCGTGGCGGATGGCGGCGGCGATGAGGCCCATGAACATTGGTTGCGGCTTCAAGGGTCGGCCGGTCAACTCGGGGTGGAACTGCGCCCCGATGAAATAGGGGTGCGTCTCGCGCGGCAGTTCCAAGATCTGCATGATCGGCTGTTGGGGATGCCGGCCGCTGAAGACCAGGCCCTTGCCCTCCAAGGTTTCGATGAAGCGGGGATCGACTTCGTAGCGGTGGCGGAAGCGCTGGCGGACTTGCGCCTGGTTGTCGAAGAGGAAGGCCGCCAGGGTGTTTGGCGTGAGTTGCACGTCCTGCGCGCCGAGCCGCATGTTGCCGCCGAGGCCCTCGATTTTTTTCTGTTCGGGAAGGATGTCGATGACGGGGTTGGTGGAGCGTGGGTCGAACTCTGTGGAGGCCGCGTCGGTGAGGCCGCAGACGTTGCGGGCGAACTCGATGACCGCCATTTGGAAGCCCAGGCAGATGCCCAGGAAAGGGATGCCGTTGGTGCGGCAATGTTTGACGCAGGCGATCTTGCCCTCGGTGCCGCGAACGCCGAAGCCACCGGGCACGATGACGCCATCCAGCCCCACGAGCCGCTGCGTGACCTGCGCCGGCGTGCCCTCGACGGTGTCGATCCACTTGACGTTGAGATCGACCGAGAGATGGGCGGCACAATGTTCGATGGCCTTGTCGATGGAGGCGTAGGCGTCGCGCAAAGCGGCGTATTTGCCGGTGATGCCGACGGTGGCCTTGAAGCGGCGATTTTCGGTGAGCTTGGCGACGTAGCCGCGCCACTGCTCGCGGGCGGTGTCCTCGTGGGCCTGATCGACCCGGCCATGCAGGTTGAGCATGGAAAGGATTTCGCGGTCCAGGCCGGCTTGCCGCATGGCGTCGGGAATGGTGTAGATCGAGGAGCGGTCGTGCATGGAGAAGATGCGGCGCATGGGGACGTTGCTGAACATGGCGAGCTTTTGCGTCACGGTTTTGGAGACGGGGTTTTTGGCGCGGGCGGCGATGATGTGCGGCTGCACGCCGACTTCCAGCAACTTCTTCAAGCCCAACTGCGCGGCCTTGGACTTCTGCTCGCCCAAGACCTGCGGCTCGATGATATAGGTCAGCGCCACGAAGCAGACCGAGTTTTCGCCTTCCTCAAACGCCAGCTCGCGCAGGGCCTCGATGTAGAACCAGTTTTCGTAATCGCCCACCGTGCCGCCGACTTCGACAAAGACCACGTCGGCGTCCTGCTTGACGGCCAGTTCGCGGAGCATGAACTTCACTTCACTGGTGACGTGGGGGATCATCTGCACGTCCCGGCCGAGGTATCCGCCGTGGCGTTCGCGGTCCAGGACCTTGCGGAAGATTTGGCCGGAGGTGACGTAGTTGAAGCGGCTGAGGTTCTGGTCGAGCATGCGCTCGTAGGTGCCCAGGTCCATGTCGCACTCGAGGCCGTCATCGAGGACGAAAACTTCGCCGTGGCGGTAGGGATTGAGCGTGCCGGAGTCGATGTTGAGGTAGCCCTCCATTTTGATGGGGGCGATGGCCAGGCCTTTGTCCTTGAGGAGTTTCGCCAGGGAGCTGGAGAAGATGCCCTTGCCCAAGCCGGACATGACGGTGCCGAACACGGCGACGTACTTGTGTCGGCCGGGCTGGTAACCGGGCGGCATGGGGTTGAAAAACTCGGAATCCTGGGACTGATGGCCCGCGGAGGCCAAGAGGTCGGCGGTGGCGTCGGAAGTGAGGGGAGAATCGTCGTTGGGGGTGCGATGGGCGGTAGAGGGACTGGAGGAAATCGCGTCGTGGCGGATATTGGAGGGCATGTCCTACCGTACCGCGCGGCCCAGCGCGTTTCAACTTTGATGAATCCTTTCAGGTTTGATCCAAGCCCACGGACGCAGTCGCTCTGGACGGCTTCCGTGGGATCGACCGCGTGGCAATGCGCCACATCCCCCGGAAGAAGTCGCTCCGAGCCACGACTTTATCCGCGGGCTTGGGGGGGGGCTTGGGGGTCGTGAATTGGCGTTGATGGATGAAAGCGACGATAGTAGAAGGTGGATTTACACCTTGTCGCATGGGATGAAAATGCCTGCCGCCACGGATTCGGACAATCGTCGCATTGGTCTGCTCATCGCCCTTTTGGTGGCGGCGGGATTGGTGCTGCTGTCGGTGGTGGGCATGGTTTTGCTGGCGTTGGAACTGGCCGGGGTGCCGGCCTTTGCGATGGTTACGCGGAATATCGCCCTGGTGGTGCTGGGGCTGCTGGTGCTTTTCGGGCTGCTGGCCGGGCTGGTGAGCTGGTTTTATTACCATCGCACGGTGATGGCGGCGGTGGTGGCCGAGGCCCAGGAGGAACTGGCGCAGCAGGAGGCCAGTCGCCAGCAGGTGCGGGCCGAGATTCCGACCCACTGGCGGCGGCTGTGCGAACTGTTGGCCGGGCGAACCATTCTCATCGACTCGACCATCTGGACGGATCGTTTTTACGACCATCTGCTGGCGGTACTGCTGGAGGCCTGCGACGCGGTGAAGCGGCCGGTGACCATGAGTGGCCGGCAGTTGGATGCCCTGTCGTTTCAACTCAACGACGCTTCGGCCAAGGAGGATCGACGGGCGGCGGCGCGGCAGGCGCTGGCGTGGATCGAACGCTTCCAAGCCCGTGACGCCATTGATCTCTTGGATGTGACGCTTGAAGCGGGTACCGGCAGCGCCACGGGTTCGCAGCCCGCGGCCACCACCGGGAGGGACGAAAATCTGCAACTTATGCGATATGGTTTGGAGCGTTCGTTACGGGAGAATGTGCTGATCATCACCAGCGACCGCGACCTGCGCATTCGTCTGCGGGCCTTGGCGGCCCAGCAGCCCGATGCCGGAAACCGTCTGCGGGTGGCGCTGACGGAAGACCCGGAACTGGCCACGGCGTATTTGCTCTATCAGGAGTTGGGGCAGCGGGATGGTTACCGGCGACTGGTGGGGCATGAGCCAGTGGGGGAATGACAAGGTGGGGGATGACAAGGTGACAAGGTGACAAGGTGATGGGGTGACAATTTTGTTTAGCCACGCAGCGCAGCGGAGTGCTCTTTGGGGAGAATGGCGGCGATTCGCAGTTGGGGGAAAAAGACGTTGAAGTCGGTGGTGAGGGCGGCGTCATGTTGGCGGAAGTCATCCACGGCGGTTTCGAGTTTCACATCACGTTCAAAGCGTTGCATAAAGCGTTGTGACATTTGTTTGAGGCGGGCCTCGATGCCTTCGAGACTGACGTAGGACGCGAGCCATTGCTGTTGGATCATGCGTTGGATGGGTGGCCGCATGGTGGCGGGCATGAGGTGGGCGTAGGTGGTGAAGGCGTGATGAACGGAGGCGATGAAGTCGGCGAGGCTGATGCCAGGGCGGGCGGCATCGTCCCGCCAAGCGTTCCAATCGCGTGCCAAAATGTGGTCGTAGAGGACATCGACGATGACGGCGGTGAAGTGGCCGTGGTTGTGTCGCAGGCGGGCCTTGCTTTGGGCGACGATGGCGTGGGTATCGGTGAAGGCGTCGATGGCGCGGTGTTGGCGCACGGCGGCGAGGGTTGCGGGGGGCAGGGTGTCGGGAATGTGGCGCGGCCGGGCGAGGTCGGGCATGAGGCAGCCGACCTTGGCGGCGGGGTCGGCTTCGGCTAGATAGAGATGCGCCAGGAAGTTCATCGCGGGTGATTTTAGTCGGTGGTCACCGGTGTGCCATCCGGGCAAAAAAAGCCACCCGCGCGGGGCGGGTGGCTTGGTGAGAACGCGAGTTGTCGTGCTGTGGACGTGACTGATGTATCAGGCGCGGCGGCGACGGAGGCTCAGGCTCAGAGCGCCCAGGGCCATGAGGCTCAGACCGGCGCTGATGGGCTCGGGAATGGCGCCGTTGCTCGGCGGCTGGGGAGGCACAACCACTTGGAACTTCTGGGCGATGGCATCGGCGAAATCGTCGAAGGTATCAACCACCACCACAAAGCCGTTGACCGAGGGGTTGGGGAACGGGTTGGCGGGCACCAGCACGCCGGCCTGCGGGCTGACGATGCTGTTGAGCAGGAAGGTCACGGCGCTGGAAGGCGCGGCGACGGCTTCGGCGCTGATGGCATCGATGCCAGCGGCCAAGGCGGCATTGCGGGAGGCGATGGCGGCACTCTCCGAGTTGGGCACGCCGTCGGTGGTGATGTTGTAGATGCTCACCGTGTTTTGCAGTTGGAAGACGGGTGAGTTGACGACCAGATTGGTCAGGGTGTCAAGCCCAGCCGCCAAGTCGGTACCGCCGCTGATCTTGACCGCGTTGGCGATCAGGTTGGCCACGGCGGTGCGGGTCGCCACGGAGTCAATGAGCGTGGGGGTGACGATGGTGAAGGCACCGGTGCTGAACTGCACGGCGGTGATTTCCACCGAGCTGTCCACGGGCACCAAGTTGAGAATGGCGTTGGCGAAGCCGGTCTTCATGAGGTTGAAGTTGGCCACGTTGATGCTGCCGGAGGAATCCAGCAACAGACCCAACTGGGTCACCGCCTGTGCCTGGACGCTGATCGCCAGCGTGACCGCCAAGGCCGCCATAAGAGCAAAGAACTTACGCATGATCGAATCTCCCTTCTCGAAGTTCCGAGACAGGTTGTTTCCAGAACATCTGAAAACGCTTGTTTATAACGGGCACGCCCCGCCCATTCCTGTTCATCGATAGTAAAATTACCTCAAGCGGGGGGTGCTGTCAAGAGTTATTTCAGTTTTTCACAAAAATTTAATTTAAGCTTGCAGCATCTTTGTTTTGGGGCCTCCACCACTGCCGATGTCGCTTGCGGGCCACACACGTGTGGCATAGACGCCACAAGGAGGACCAAAGTGACCGTATCCCGCTTGGTTGGCCGGGGGAACAGCGCTACGATGTAAGTGCCGCCCCGTTGCCGGTCTTGGGGTGACCCTTGCGGTGTTTCCCGCGCGGAATCGAGACTTTGGCATTGATTTCGCCCCGTGCAGACCATGCCCAGCTTTCCCACCACAACATTCGCCCAAGGTCAACGGCGGCTTTCGAGCCGGGGGCTGTGGCTGTGTGTCGTGTTGCTCGCCGGGCTGGCGGGTTGCGAAACTCAGCCCCGGCCCGCTTGGCGCTCCCTGCCCGACACGAGGCCCGCGGCCACGCAACACCAAGGCGAATCCCTGGTCATGGGTTCGCCCCGCTTGCGTGCCACCCTCGCCCAGCCCTTGGCGTGGTACGACTACCGCAACGATGCCCGGTTGACGACCTTCGCCGGTTACGAATCCCCCACCTTCGAGCAAACCGTCACCTACACCTACGACCGCCAGCACAGTTCGAATGGCCGGGTTTACAACCACACCTCCGTGACCACCTACACCGTCAGTCAACAACAAACGGTGCGCTGAACCCGCGATGATTTCCAAGGCGTTTCCGGGGGCGTTTCCGGGGGCGTTTCCGGGGGCCTGTCCAGTGGTCTGTTAAGATGCCGTTCTTGGGACCGGTGGCAGGCCGATCTTGCTCCCCGCGCTTGCCAGTTTCTCAAGTGTTGACGGGCGCTTAGCTCAGTTGGCTAGAGCGTCGCTTTTACACAGCGAATGTCGTCGGTTCGAATCCGGCAGCGCCCACTTTTGGCTTTTGCACCGAATCGCACGCCGTTGCGGTCATCGGCACCAAATCACAAAACCCCTTGTTTTCAAGGGTATTCTCAACTTCACCTCCAACACCACGCAACGCGGTGCGAAGCCCTGCCGCCGCTTGCTGCACCGGATTCTGCACCGCATTCTGCAGCGTCCCAACACCCATCGCGGCACACTCAAAATCACTATCCCAGACTTGCGAGTAGTTTTCCTTGAAGACTTCGGGAGAGTTGCCAATCCAAGCGCAAATCACGTGCGTGGGGAATAACCGCATCAACTCGGTTTGCCGAGTGCTTCGCAGGTTGTGAAAGAGTTTGGGCCAAGACGTCAGCCCGGCACGCTTGATGATGCGCATGAACTGGGTGCGAAGATTCACGTTGGGCAAACGATACCGCGTAATAGCATACACCGTCCCCGGCTCGGCATCTTCAAACGCCGCCAGCAGGTGCGGCCGCAACTCGGGAAAGATCGGCACCCATCGCTGCGCCCCGCCTTCGTGATGCTCCGTCTTTTGGCTGTGCACGAGGAACCGTCCACGCTCCCAATCCACATCTTCCCACCGCAGC
>JBBRGB010000111.1:0-11322 GCA_038241095.1 Phycisphaerales bacterium | reverse complement strand
GGATTTGCCAGTCCGGGCGCAGGCGGGCGGCGTGGGCGTAAAGGTCGATCAAGTTTCGACCCGTGCCCCGTCGCTGGGGTGAAAAGATGGTTCGAGCGTCCAAGGCGATCCGCATGATGGGAACTTCACTTACGGGAGGGGAAAAAGGGGACATCCACAATTTCCTGACGCGGAAGGGTGATGCGTAACGTCAATGAAGTGGAAATTGTGGATGTCCCCTTTTTCGGGGTGACTTCTTTAGGCGGCGTTGCGCAGGGCGGCGGGGGAAAGTTTGATGGTCTGACGCGAAGCGCCAAAGAGCAACGCTCGGCGGACATTGGCGTCGGCCAGCCACCAGGGATGCCGCGCGATGCGGGCCATGAGGAATTGCCGCGCTTCCTGGCCATACGTTTCCGCCTCGGCCAAGGCGTAAATCTGTTCCCGGCGGTCGCAGTTCTGCCACAGCGCCGGGCGTTGGGTCAAGGGCACGCGGTGGGCGTAACGCCGGGCCACGGCAATGTGTTCGATGCCTTGGCGAATCGTGCGGCGAGCGTCGGCGGGACGGTTGGGCACCCGGCAGACCGACAGCGGTTCGTGAAGCACCTTGGGCCTCACTCCCGCGGCCAGCAGCCGACAGCAAAACTCGTAGTCAAAGCTGTATTGCATCGTCTCGTCGAGTAGGCCGTGCTGATCCAGCAGCTCACGACGAACGAACATGGATGAGGAAGGGAACGTCCCGGCGTTGTGCATGAGGAACTCGCCCAGCGAGCGCGGGGTCAGGGCGTTAATGACCCCCAGCACACGGTCGTTTTCATCGAGCCGCAGGCCCGGCCCGACAAGCCAGTCGGCGTTGGTCATGGCGTCGGCGACGCGATCCAGAGCGCCGGGCAGGTAGAGGTCATCGGCGTGGAGGAATCCGACGATGTCGCCGGTGGCGTGTTGGAAGCCCTTGTTGACGGCCTCGGCCGCGCCGCCGTCGGGTTCGCAGATCGTAAGCGCCAGTTCATCGTGGTAGAGGCGAATGATGTCCAAGCTGCCGTCGTAGGAGCCGCCGTCCACCACAATGTATTCGACGTTGGGGCGGTCTTGGTCCAGCACGCTGCAAATGGCGCGTTCGAGGTAGGTGGCCTGGTTGAGACTGGGGGTTACGATGCTTAGTCGGGGGCTGGACATGGACGACTCCGTTGGGCTGTTTTTCCAAGCGCTACCGGGGCGTTGGCCGGGCTGCGAATGAAGCCCGTATCCGTCCTATCGGCGCTTTGGGGCGTCCACCTAAACGTTACAAGTGGAATAATCGGAAGGGGGAGTCTGATTTTGGAAATGCGGGTCTGAGTTGGTTCCGGTGTCCGTGGTGACTCATTTTTGATGCGAAGGGGCGAAGAAACGCGAAGGGGCGAAGGTCAAAACATGGAAACGATGAAAAAACAGCATTTTTTCTGCTCTGTGGAAAAGTCCATGATGCGTCGTTGATTGCCAAATGACAACGCGGGTTGCCACACGGCATTCCGACAGGGTGCCGTGTGCCGATTCGCCTTTGAGATGCGATTTCAAGGGGTTTTGACGCCTGACATGCGAATCTTTGACCTTGACTGATCCGTTTTCGCCAGACACACAGCACCCAAAGCGGGATGCTGTGTGGCACCCGATCTCGGGAACTTGCGCTGGGCAATACCGCCGCCGCTCGAACGTTAAACTGACACGCCGCCGCGCGTTTTCACCCGCCTTGTTTTTTCGCTTCCACCATGACGCAAACTTCCGCCACCACCTTTGGCCACGATGCCTTGGCTTGCGAATCGCGGGGGCGGCGGTGGTTTTATCTCGCCTTGGCGCTGCTGCTGACGGCGGGGTTTTTCAACCTTACCGATGCCTACTGGACGCCAGCGCATGGCGGGGTGGATCAGAACGGCTACTTGGTGGGCGGAAAGATGCTGGCGGAAACCGGTTCGATGGCGCTGGAGCCGCGCGACGCCGCGGGGCAGCTCGACCCTTACCAGTTCGTCGGCCGCATGTGGATCGGTGCGGAACTGGGCACGGCTGCGGAACGCTATTACCCCAAGTATCCCATCGGCCTGCCGCTGCTTTACGCCGGGGCGCTGCGGCTTGGTGGCGACGGGCGTGACGCGGATATTTCGGCGCTGCCTGCGGGAAACTTCAGGGAAGCCCTTGGGCCGTGGTTGGTCTATCGCGTCAGTCCGGTGGCGATGACGCTGGCGGTGCTGGGCGTGTTTTTTCTGGCCCGGCCGATCCTCGGTTCACTCGGCTCGTTGCTCGCCGCCATCGTGGTGGGCGTCAGCCCCGTGACCTTGGCGCTTTCGGACAATCCCAACAGCCACGCCGCGACCTTGTGCTTTGTCACCTGGGGCATGGTGGCCTTGCTGGCTTGGTGGCGTCGCGGGCCGGCGCAACCTTGGACGTCCCTTTGGCGACCGGCGTTGGCGGGAATGCTCTTGGGTTACGCCGTGACCATTCGCTACACCGAGGGCCTGCTGCTCTTGCCCATGCTGGCCATCGCCCTGTTCAATCTCTCGCCGCAGAAGATTCGTTCCTGGCTCGCTGGGGTGACGCTGCTGGCGGGCTGGGCCTTGCCCGTCGTGGCCCTGCTGGTTCACAATCGCATGGCCTTCCATGCTTGGACCGGCTACGACCCGACCAATGAAAGCAGCGGCTTTGCCTGGGCCTACTTCGCCGACAACTGGCGAACCATGCTCGCCCAACTCCACGACACCGGTCTGGCGTTTGTCTTTCCCCTGGCGCTGGCCGGGCTGTTGGCCATGTTTGTCTACCGCTGGCGGCTGGCGCTGGTGCTCACGGCCTGGGTGCTGCCCAACCTGCTCATCTACACCTTCTACTACTGGGCACCCGACCGCGCCGGCAACAACGTCGGCTACCTCCGCTTCTTCCTCACCGCCTTTCCCCCTTTGGCCATCGCGGGCTTCTGGCTCTTGGCGCATGTGACTTGGACGGGCCGACAGACCGACTCGCCAGTTGCGCAGGTCGATTCGGAGATCAAGACAAGTGACGATGTTCGCCCCGCCTTGCGTTGGCCCTCGCTGGTCGCCGGCGTCATGGCCATGCTCGTCATCCTCATGAATCTGCCCCGCGGTCTGGAAATGCTCGACCGCGAACTGCCCGGCCGCTTGGCGCTCGACGCCAGCGCGCAACAAGTTCTTCGCAGCGTGCCGGCCGGGGCGGTGCTGCTGGCGCAGGACACGCAACTCCTCCATCACCTGCAATTCGTCGGCCACTACCAGCTTTACAACTTGGATGAGTTCAACCCCCGCCAACTCGCCCGTCTGCGGCAAATTGACCCCGATGAACCCCAGGGCCTGCAACCACAGCGGGCGCAAATGATCGCCGACCGTTTGAGCAAAATGGACGCCCGGCAACTGGCGATACAACAGGAACTGGCGGTCAACGCGGCCCTGGCGTCGGGCAGGCGGGTCTTCTGCATCGCGCCGCAACGGCAGGCAGCCCAACTCATGCGTACGTTCCCGCAGCGGGTTTTTGAAGTGCTGCCGGTGGATTCATGGAACAATCCCTTGGCCACGGCAAGCCCGACGCTGCGACCGCCCCCCACGCCCCGCAGGCAGGCCCCCCCGCCCATGCACTTCAATTCCCGCGACACCGCTTGGCAGGTCTTTGAAATCAAGCACGCGACGTGACGCACAAAACGAATCCGCTTTTTTTTCTGACTCATAGCCGCAACGTCCCCGCTGCGCGTCCTGGCGGTTGAACTTGTTCGACAGACGCGCAGCGGGGACGCTGCGGCTGTGAGTCAGAAGGGGCGTCACGGTAAACGGGTTAACAATCGCGGCGCGGTACACTTCGTTTCCTTATGCGCACTGCTCCCCCTAAACGACGGTTAATCGTCCTAGGCTCCACCGGGAGCATCGGCGTCAATACCCTCAAGGTCGTCGAACACCTAAACGCCGGCGGGGCCTTGCCCATCGCGGTGGTGGGTCTGGCGGCGGGCCGGAAGGTCGAGACGCTCATCGAGCAGGCCCGGCAATTCAACGTGCCGGCGGTGGCGGTGGCGGAGGCTTCCCTGGCCGGGCAGGTGCGGGCGGCCTTGCCGGGGGTGACGGTTTACGCCGGGGAAGACGCTGCCTTGCGCTTGGTCGAAGCCACCGAGGCCACCGACCTCACCGCGGCCATCGTCGGCAGCGCCGGCCTGCCCGCCACCTTGGCCGGCATCCGCAAGGGCATGCGCATCGGCCTGGCCAACAAGGAGACGCTGGTGGCCGCGGGGGCACTGGTCAAGCCGCTGTGTCGGGAGCACAATGTGCCGCTGTTGCCCGTGGACAGTGAGCACTCGGCGATATTTCAGTGTTTGCGGAACCATGAGCAATCGCTTACTTCGTGCGCGGCTCCTTTGTACAACGATCACGCCGCCATCAAGCGCATTGTGCTGACGGCTTCGGGTGGACCGTTCCGCACCGTTTCACGCGAGAAGATGAACCAGGCGACCGTCGAGGAGGCCTTGGCGCATCCAACGTGGAAAATGGGGGCCAAAATCAGCATCGACTCGGCCACCATGATGAACAAGGCCTTGGAGATCATCGAGGCCCATTGGCTCTTTGACTTGCCGGGGGAAAAGATCGCGGTGATTGTGCATCCGCAGTCGGTGGCGCATTCGTTTGTGGAATTCGCGGATCATTCGGTGCTGGCGCAGCTGGGGCCGCCGGACATGAAAACGCCGATCCAGTATGCCCTGACTTGGCCGGGGCGGGCCAACGGTTGCAGTGAGGCGATGGATTGGTCGAAATTAACAAAGCTGGAGTTCGAGCAGCCCGACATGGGGAAGTTCCCGGCCTTGGGTTTGGCTTATGATGTCATCGAAGCGGGTGGCACGGCCGGGGCGGTGTTCAATGCGGCCAATGAAGCGGCGGTGGCGGCTTTTCTCGAACGAAAGATCCGCCTGGGACGTATTGTGGAACTGGTGACCGAGGCCTTGAGCGCCATCGCCCCCGTGCCGGTCGACAGCTTGGAAACCGTGCTGGCCGCGGATCGGGAGGCGCGGGAGTTCGTTTCCGGGAGACTGACAAAATAATGAACACGAAGACACGAAGACACGAAGGTAGGCAGAGTCAGTCTTGAGACTTGAGTCTTGAGACATAAAACCTGACTCCCTCAATATCAACCGCCACGCCTAAACTTTTCTTCTCGCCTCCCTTCGTGTCTTCGTGTTCAATTTCCGATCTCCGACCCACGACAACCCAAGAGCCACCACACGCATGACCGAGTTTCTTCCCTCCTTGGATTCCTACCCCGCCTTCGCCCTGATGGTGCTGGGCTTTGGCTTCATCATTTTCGTCCACGAGCTGGGCCACTTTCTCGTCGCCAAGGCGGTGGGCATCAAGGTGACGCAGTTCGCCATCGGCTTCGGCCCCGCGGCCATCGCCTGGCGCAAGGGCATCGGCTTTCGCCAAGGCTCCACCGAGCCGGAGTTGCAGCGCCGCATCGACGCCCACTGGGCCAAGGACGATGAAGCCCGGCTGAAATTGGGCGAGAAAAGCGGCAAGGGGACCGAACCAACTGCGGCCCAAATCGACGCCGCCATGACCGCCTTGAACGCCGGCGAAACCGAGTACCGCTTAAACTGGCTGCCCTTGGGCGGCTACGTGAAAATGGTCGGCCAAGAGGACATGGACCCCACCGCTACCAGCCAGGACCCGCGAGCTTTCAACAAGAAGCCCGTCTGGGCACGCGCCTGCGTCGTCTCGGCTGGCGTCATTATGAATGTCATCTTCGCGGTGATCTTTTTCATCATCGCCTTTACCAACGGCGTGGCCTTTCCTCCCGCCGTCGTCGGAGCGGTGCGGCCCGACAGCCCCGCCGCCTTGGCGTATCCCGTTGGTCACGCCAACGACCCCGAATATCGCGGCCTCCAGCCCGGCGACCAGATCACCCAGATCGGCGAGGCCCGCATCCGCGACTTCACCGACCTGCTGATGGAAGTCGCACTCGCCCACCCCGACACCACGCTGCAAGTCCACGTCGAGCGGCCCGTCTCATCAGAGCCGAGGGGCGTAAGCCCCCGGTCTGCGGAGGCCATCGACCAAACCACCAAAACCGAAACGCTTGTGTACCCCATTCAGCCCAAGCAAATGGCCGATACGGGCCTGTTGATGATGGGCATTGAGCAGCCGGTTTCAACCACGATTGCCGAGTCCAAGCGCATTGAGTTGCCCGAGGCGTTGACGGCCGCGGGGGTTGAGCACGGCATGAAGGCCGTGAGCGTCGATGGTCGGCCCATCGAGCGTTTTGATGAAATCGACAAGGCGTTGCGGCAAGCCAATGGTGAGCCGGTGACGCTTGGTTTTGAAGGTAAGAAAGGCAAGACGGCGACGGTGACGGTGCGGGCCTGGCCATCACTGGTGATGGATGAAACCTCCGATGGTGGTGTGCCCCATCTGCTGGGACTGGTGCCGGCAACACAGGTGCCACGGGTCGGCCCCGGCAGTCCGGCCCAAAAAGCCGGCGTGCGCTCCGGGGACGTGATCGCCGCCATGAACGACACCCCCTGGCCCACAGCCGGGCAGATCACCGAGATTGTCAAGGCCTCCAAGGACAAGCCCATCGCCATTACCGTGCTGCGCGCCGGCAAGACGGGCTTGCCTGACGCCGCCAACACGGACGAGTTGATCACGTTGCCGCCCGTCACGCCCAACGCCCAAGGCATGTTGGGCATCGCCATGATCCCGGCGGTCAACAACAACATCATCAGCAAGACGCTGGCCAATTCCCCCTTTGCCACTGCGGACGATTCCCTGCCGCCCGGCTCACGCATCACCGCCATCAACGGCACCGCGGTCGCCAACTTCGGCGACATGCAGCGCCTGCTTGCCGCCGCCTTGAAACCGATCGTCGAAGCCGCCCTGCCCCCGGCCCCCGCCCCAGCCGCCGCCACTTCCGACCTCAAGCCTCAAGACTCAAGCCTCGATCCTTCCTCCACCTCCCTCTTCCCCACCACGCCCGAAGTTCCCACCGTCAGCGTCACCTACGAACTGGCCATCACCGGCTCACCGGTTGAAACCATCGAGCTGCCCCTGACCGTGGAGCAGGCCAAGGCCATCGTCGCGGCCCAGTGGACGTTGCCGCCAGCCCTCAGCGGCTTCGAGATGTTGCGCTTGCCGGTCAAGGCCGACGGCCCCATCGACGCGGCCGTGCTGGGCATCGAAAAAACGCAACAGTTCATGGTGCAGACCTACCAGACGCTGCTGCGGCTCTTCCAAGGCTCCGTGCCCGTGCGCGAGCTGCGCGGGCCGTGGGGCATCTTCGAGGCCGGCACCGTCGTCACCCGCGACAACGGCCTGCCCTACCTGCTCTTTTTCCTGGGCATCATCAGTGTCAACCTGGCGGTCATCAACTTCCTGCCCCTGCCCATCGTCGATGGCGGGCTGATGGTCTTCCTCATCATCGAGAAAATCAAGGGCAGCCCGGTGAACCCCAAGATCATGGCCGCAGTCAACTACGTCGGCCTGGCGCTCTTCGTCAGCCTCTTCCTCATGGTCACCTACTTCGATCTGGTGCGCGGTTAAATAGGTTGTCGCCGCAAGGCATCGAGCAGGGCGTCGATTTGATCGGGGGTGTTGTAGAAGTGCGGGCTGGCGCGGAGTCGGCCGTTGCGGGTGACGATGATGATGCCTTGCTGTTCCAAGGCGTTGACCAGGCGTGTCAGTTCACTTTGGTTTCGTGGACGTGTGGTGGCTGGCGGCTCGAAGATGACGATGCCGCTGCGTTCACCTTCGTGGCGCGGGCTGAAGACCTGCCAGCCGATTTCGCGCAATCCGTCGCAAAGACGGGCGGTGAGGGTTTCGATGCTGGCCCACACTTGTTCGACGCCGACTTCCAGCAGCAGTTCGAGGCTGCCGCCCAAGCCCAGGATGCCGGGGATGTTGTAGCTGCCCGGCTCAAAGCGGCGGGCATCGGGCTGGAACTCGAAACGATAGTTGCCGTAGTCGTGGGCATCGACCATGTTGAGCCAACCCACGACGTTGGGGTGCAGCTTTTCCGCCAACTCGCTTCGACAGTAAAACAGCCCCGCGCCCTCCGGCGACAACAGCCACTTGTGACCGTCGGCTGAAAGAAAGTCCACACCCAAGGCCGCGACATCCACGGGCATCACGCCCAGGCTCTGAATGGCATCGACGCAGAGATACCCACCCACGCGATGCACCATGTCGGAGAGGGGACGAAGCTCGGTGCGGAAGCCCGATGCGTACTGCACATGCGACACGCTCAACACCCGCGTGCGGTCGGTGACGGCATCAAGCAGTTGATCCAGATCGATGCGGCCATCGTCCTGCTGGGGCACCTCGATGACTTCGACGCCGAAGCGGCGGAGGTCTTCCCACGGGTAGCGATTGGCGGGGTACTCGACGTTGGTGATGATGACGTTGTCGCCCGGCTTCCAATCCAGGCCCTTGGCGACGAGGCTGATGCCGGTGGAGGTGTTGGGGACGAAGGCGATTTCGTGCTCGCCACCGGCGTTGATGAGCCGCGCGGCCATGCGTTTGACCTCGCGGGCACGGGCGTACCACACGGCCTTGTGATAGGCGGCGGTCTCGGCCTGTGCGGCGTATTGCCGCACGGCCTCGGCGGCGCGGCGGGACAACGGCGCTACCCCGGCGTGATTGAAAAACGTCAGCCGCTTGAGAATCGGAAACTCATCGCTCCAATCGCGCGGCGACAACGCCCCATGTTCATCAGCATTCATCGCCCCATCTTAGCCCCCAGGTGAAAAGCGAAAATCGAAAGCGCGAAAGCGAAAGTGCTGAAAGTGAATGCGCAACATTGAATGCGCAAAAAAGAAAGAAAGAAACGCCGCGCGCTGAAAATGAAAGCCCGCCCGCTCCGCGGGTGGGAATCCCACGCGCAACGATGTGGCGCTCAAGGATCAGAACCGACGTCATTGTTTCCACAACTGACATAAGGTTCGATCTTCCGCAGCGTGGTGGCCCCGATGTTGCGCACGTGGCGCAACTCTTCGAGCGAAGCGAACGGCCCATGCTCTTGGCGATACTGCACAATGGCGCGGGCGTTGGTCGGGCCGATGCCGGGCAGCAGGGTCAGCGCCGCTTCATCGGCGGTGTTGAGATCGACGGCTTCCCGCCCGCGCGCCGTCATGTCGCCACCACCAGCTTGGCGATTGATCAAACGCGCCAGCGCGACTGCCAGCATCATCGTCAGCGCCGCGGCCAACAGAATCAACGTCGCCCGGCGCAACGGCCGTCGTGTAACCGCCGGTTCGTCGGATTCCGGTTCATCAATCGGCATCACCAGCTCGCAGCACGACCACCGCCACCGCCGAGCCTCGCCCCTCATCGCCGGTGCTGTTGGCCGCGACGTTTTGCCCCGTGGCCGCGCCATTGCCCGACGAGGCCGGCGTTGCCGTCACCTTGCTCGTCAACATGCGACGGAAACCCACCAGCCGCTTAAACGCCGCCTTGGGCTGCAAGTCCTCACTCACCAAACCGCACAACGGCAACTCGCAATCCGGGTGATCCACAAAGTCCTGCCAGGCCACGCTCTCCACATACGGCTTGCTCATGGCCACGTTCATCACCGCCTCCAACCACCGGCTCTGCACAAGCTGCGACCAAGGCTTGCGCCAATGCCCACTATTGTCGTCCACCATCGTCTCGGCTGAGGGGGCGGCGATCATCAGGTTCGTCACCGGCTCACTCGGCGCGCCGAGTGTCACGTGCAGCGTCTTGTTGTAGCCGGTGAACTGATCCATCAGGTGGCTTATCTGCATCAGGTCCCGCGTGTACTGCCCCGACACCGGTTGCCCGCACAAAAGCTTGACGGCGAAACCGTCAAACTGCACCCCGCTTTGCACCAGCAAGTCGGCG
Organism: Phycisphaerales bacterium; assembly: GCA_038241095.1. GTDB lineage: Bacteria > Planctomycetota > Phycisphaerae > Phycisphaerales > Phycisphaeraceae > JBBDMX01. The sequence goes on along the minus strand of JBBRGB010000111.1, from coordinate 1,486 downwards.
TACATCAGCGGCGGAATCGAACGCGGATTGCTCGCATAATACTCGCCAAACGGTTCGCGGATTTCCACGAGCACCTTGGCATTGGGCTGAAGCTTGCGCACCAGCATGGTGCTCATCCGCGTCAGTTCCATCAACTGGTCAAAGCTGAAGGTGAAGTGGCTGTTGACGTGCAGGCCCGAAACCACGTTCCACACACTCACCGTGTTGCGGTACCGCCCCACCACGCGCTCGATGTGCTCAAAAAGCAAGTCGCGCACCGTCTCGAAATCGTGCTCCCACATGAAGACCCAGTCCGGCAGCACCGCAGGGTCAAAGCTCACCACCGGCCCGGCCATCACCGGCATCTTGGCCCGGCCGGCCCAGTCGATCCAGGCGTCGGTCTGCTCCCACTTGTAAGCGTCCTCACCCGGCGCCAGCGTGCGCCAGGGCATGGGCAGGTAGAGGAAGTCGAAGTTCGCAAGGAGGGCCGCCCGCACCCGGTCGGCTCCTGAATCCAGCGCCACGCCGCAACCGATGGGCGTCTTGGGCAACTGCCCCGTCACGCGCCGACGGGTCAAAAGTAACTCCGCGTGCGCCAGCGACAACTCCTCGCTGGCGTCGATGGAAGCCACCAGGCAGTCGTTGGCCATGCGGTCGGCCTTGACCGGGTTGGTCGGCGCCAGGCAGACGGCCTCGATGAAAAGTTTCTTGGCGCGTTCCACCCGCTTGCTCACCGGGTGATCGTCGGCCAGATCAAACAGCCCCCACTCTTCGAGCTTGTTGTAGATGAGCATCAGCCGATGCCGGGCCTGTTCAAGAGAGAGCAGGTACGGTTCGACCCGATCGGGTAGAAGGGTGGTCTGAATGGTCAGCTCGCCGCATTCGCCTACGGGCTGTTGCAGCGCCAGCGCGGCGGGGCCGATCTCGCGCTTCTGGCATTGGATGGCACCATCGGAGAATGTGATATCCGCACGCATGGCGCTGTGGTCTGAACCCACGAGATGCGCGTTGCGCAAGGGCCAATCCGGGGCGATCTTCCCCTGATCATAAACCTGGAACTTCAGCATGTCGGTCCTGTGCCTCACGCAACGTTGATAAACGGTATGGAATGATTCAGGTTTGCGCGGGCGGCGAAAAACTTTACGCCGCGGCAAGTTGCGTTACGAGGCCTGGCAGGATGTCCCCGACCCTTGGGCCGGCATCATGGCGTCACACCCCCTTGTCTAAGGCCCCGCCCCATTTCGCTTGCCCCAATTATGCCAGACACGCCAGTCCAACGCAATTCAGCGGTACGTTATTGCAGGGCAAACGCATGTGGATTTGCAAGATGTTCAGGCCAAGAGCCGCGCCCGAAGTAAGCGGGTTTTTTGCACTCATTAACCGACGTGGTCACCCGCTTACTTCTTGCGCGGCTCATTTTGAGGCGTTGTGTTCGGTACATGCGTTTGACCTGTACGTTATTGCACGGCAAAACTCAACAACAAAAAATCCACAAGAATCTTGGTCT
>JBBRGB010000110.1:0-11455 GCA_038241095.1 Phycisphaerales bacterium | reverse complement strand
TTCCGCCCCAGCATCGCAACCGCGGGCTGGCCGGCAAGCTCTGCATCCACGCCTTCGAGTACGCCCGGCAACAGGGCTGCAAAGTCGTGCCGACCTGCCCCTTCATCGCCCAAGATTTCCTGCCGCGATTCCCGCAGTATGAAGACTTGAGGCTTGCCCCCGGCCCCGGAGAAGCTTGAGGCTTCCGCAAGTGTGCGTTACCTCGCATCAAGTGGAGTTGACGCTTTCCAACCAGCGAGTCGAGCCACGGCTCGGAAGACTGGGATGCCCGTGGGGATGGGGCATTTGCCTGATGGATTGACACTCGGCGGATTCGTGATAAAATCATCACATACTCAATCATGGCACAAGCGGCATGAACAATAACAATGGCACTACATGGCGGCGATACGAGATGCAGGCGCTGGTGATCGGCGCGCTGGCTCATCCGATTCGCGTGGCGATTGCCGACCTGCTCAAGGATGGCGAAGTCTGCGTCTGCGAGATTGCCCAACAGATTGGCGCGGAGCGGTCCAATACATCCCGGCACTTGGCGCTCATGCTCAAGGCCGGCATCCTGAAAACGCGCAAGGATGGTTTGCAGGTCTTCTATTCGCTCAGGACGCCGTGCGTGCTGAACTTCCTCAACTGCGCCACCCGCGCGATTCGGCAGAACATCACGGAACAGACCGAGGTCATGGCGTCGGCATAGATGCCGCCGCGGTTTTTTTTCGACCGTATATGTGAGTATATTATCACGGATACACCATGAGCAGCATAGTGACCAACACGAACTCGGCCGACAGCCCAACGCAGGCGGTGGTGGAAGCATCATGCCCCGCCGAGCCGCGGGAACCTTCCCTGCTTCGCAAGGAGTGGAAGAAGCTGCTGCTTGGCCTGGTTGTCTTGGGTCTGTTCTTCACGTTGCCGTTGGGCTGGCAGCGGTTTGACCAGTCGATTGGCGAAGCCTTGGCACTGACCAAGTGGTACGCGCAGGAACACGTGTTGCTGTGCTTGGTGCCAGCCTTCTTCATCGCCGGGGCGATTGCCGTGTTCATCAGTCAGAACGCGGTGATGAAGTACCTGGGGCCGACCGCGCCCAAGCCGGTGGCCTATGCCGTGGCTTCGATCAGTGGGACGATCCTGGCGGTCTGTTCCTGCACGGTGCTTCCGCTGTTCGCGGGTATCTGGCGGATGGGCGCGGGGCTGGGGCCGGCCACGGCATTCCTTTATTCGGGCCCGGCGATCAATGTGCTGGCCATCGTGTTGACGGCGGCGGTGCTGGGGCCTTCGCTGGGCATCGCTCGCGCCGTCGGGGCCATCTCTTTCAGCGTCATCATCGGCCTGGTGATGCACCTGATCTACCGCAAGGAAGAATTGCGCCGAGCCGCCAATGCCGCCGCGTTTGAGGCCGATGACGCAACACGGCCGCTCTGGCAAACAGCCACCTATTTCGCGGCGATGGTTGGCATTCTCGTCTTTGCCAACTGGGGCAAGCCGCAGAACGACGCGGGGCTGTTGCACCTGATCTGGTCGGGCAAGTGGATCATCACCTCAGGCTTCGGCGTGGCGCTGGCGATCATCTTGGTCCTCTGGTTCGGTATTCGCTGGTGGAAGATGGCGCTGGTCGCGTTGGCGTCGGTGATTGCATGGGGGCTGAGCGCCTACTGGATCGTGCCGACGTGGGGTGCGAGTTTGCCCGGTTACGACCACGGCTTGCCTTATGCCGCGATGATTCCATTCACCGTGGCCACGGTCGGGCTGTCAGTGGTGCTCTCCGTGGGCAATCGTCCCAACGAAGCCAACGAGTGGTTTGATCAGACTTGGGGCTTCACCAAGCAGATCACGCCGTTGCTGCTCTTCGGGGTGCTGATCGCTGGCTTCCTGCTGGGTCGGCCTGGTGAGGAAGGCATGATCCCCAGTCAATGGATCGCATCGCTGGTCGGGGGCAACTCGTTTATGTCCAACCTTTTTGCCTCGGTGGTCGGTGCGTTCATGTATTTTGCCACGCTCACAGAGGTGCCGATTCTCCAAGGACTCATCGGTAACGGCATGGGCAAGGGTCCGGCGCTGGCGCTGCTGCTGGCCGGGCCAGCTTTGTCGTTGCCCAACATGCTCGTGATCCGCGCCGTGCTCGGAACACAGAAGACCATCGTATTTGTATCGCTCGTCATCGTGATGAGCACCCTGACCGGCTGGGCCTATGGAATGTTTTTCTGACACTTCCAAGGTGATCCACTGTTTTTTACTTGAAAGGACCTGACATGAAGAAGATTCAGATTCTCGGAACCGGATGCGCCAAATGCCAGAAGCTGACGGAGAACGCCAAAGCCGCCGCTGACCAACTTGGCATCGAGTACGCAATCGAAAAGGTGACCAGCCTAAGTGAGATCACCAAGTTCGGCGTGATGATGACCCCCGCGCTGGCGGTGGACGGTCAGGTCAAATGCGCCGGGAAACTGCTTGACGTCGAGGCCATCAAACCACTGCTCCAAGAGTGACGCGATGAGGAAGTCAAGAGCCGTCCGCTATCCCAACGTGTCGGGCTTCAACACCGGCCCCGCGGTCGGCAGGGTGATGACGAAGTCGCTGCCCCGGCCAAGTTCGGAATGCACGTCCAGTTGTCCACCATGCTCCTCGATGATTCGCCGCGAGGTGGGCAGGCCCAGGCCCGTGCCGCTTTTCTTGGTCGAAAAATAGGGGGCGAAAATCTCGCCGCGATGCTTGGGATCGATGCCCGGCCCGGTGTCGATGACGTGAATGCGAACCTCATCCCGTGCCACCTCCCGCAGACGTTGCGTGCTGACGATGAGTTCATCGCAGCCCCCGTGCGGCTTGTTTGCGTCGAGGCGGGCTTGACTCATGGCTTGGATGGCGTTGAGCAGCAGGTTGAGCAGAGCTTGTTTGACCAAAGCCGCGTCGGCTTGGATTTCTGGTGGTTGGGCTTCGAGTTTCGTCCGCACCCGCACGCCTGCCGCAGCGGCTTGGGGTGCGAAAAAGCCGGTCAGGTCATCGACGAGTTGGTTCACATCCGTGGCCGCGATGTCCAGCCGCACACGACCGGCGAAGCGCAAGAAATCTTCGAGGATTTCCTTGAGTCGCTGCGTCTCGCGCCACAGGGCATCGGTGCGGCGCTGGATGCGGGCGAGTTTGTCCCCGTTGGCGGCGAGTTGATCCGGGCCTTGGGCCTGCGCGCCTTGCCGGGCCATGTCCGCCAAGTCTTCCTGGATGAGTTGGATGTTGAGACCGACGGTGGAGAGGGGATTCTTGATTTCATGCGCCAGACCACCGGTGAGTTTGCCCTGCTCGGCCAGTCGTTCGCTGGCGCGGGCGTTGCTTTCCAAGGCGCGGACCCGCCGGGCGGTGCGGATGCTGGCGATCCACACCAACGGCACGCAGGCCAGCACCCCCAAGGCAACACCAAGCCAAAACCACATCATGGGTCGCAAGTGTACCGCCGGCGCTGGCGTTCCGCGTTTATACTGGGCAGCATGCCCAATCAAACCAAGCATGGCGTGATCATCATCGGAGCCGGTGGCCACGCCTTGGTCGTCGCCGATGCCCTGCGCCGGCAAGGCGAGGCCGAGCTCTTGGGATTCCTCGACCCCGATCGTAAACGGCATGGGCAAACCTTGGCCGGGGCGGGCATCCTGGGCGACTTCGACTTTCTTTCCTCACCGACCATCGTCCCCGGCACGCGAGTGATCGTGGCCACCGGCCGGCGTGAAGCGCGGCTGCGGGAGCCCGGCGAGGTGGCGAAACTGGGGATTCTCTTTGTCACCGTAGTCCATCCGGCCGCGATTGTGTCGGCCTCGGCTGAGATTGGGCCGGGCGTCTTTGTCGCCGCCGGGGCGGTGGTTGGTCCGCAATGCCGAATCGGTGGGCATGGCATCATCAACACCGGGGTCTTGTTGGAAGTGGGGGTGGTCATCGAACAAGGCGCTCATATCGCGCCAGGCGCGGTGGTGGGTGGGTGGGTGACGGTGGGGCGCGGGGCGATGGTGGGATTGGGGGCCATCGTGGGTCGAAATCTTGCCATCGGGGCGGGTGCCACGGTGGGGGCCGGGGCTTGCGTGGATGAAAACGTGCTGCCGGGGGTCACGGTGGTGGGCAGGCCGGCCCGTATTTTCAAGCCGTGATTCATCTGCGGGTTGATGGATTCAAAGTTAAAAGAAAAGAGATCTTCCATCGAATGGCCTTTTGTCTGGCATCCACCGGTCTTTAGTCGTACAATGAAGTATCACTTGAGAGGGAGTCGATGAAATCGGCGACGGTCGCCGATGTGATGGAAGCCTGCGGAAAATAGTTGGCTGGGCCATCCCGAATGCAACTGAGGCCACTCTCCTTGCCAATCGATTTGTGTGTATAATCCTGCGGAGACCGCAATGAAAAACAATATTATGGTTACTGGTGTGGGGGGCGGCGTGGGGCAGAGTCTATTAAAAGCTCTTGCCAAAACGGATTTTGGCATTGTGGCGGTTGATTCCGAAGCATTGGCCACCGGACTTCATGCCTCGCCCAAAGCCCATCTCGTTCCGTATGCGGCGGACTCCCAATACATCCCGTCCATCTTGGACATATGCAGGACGCAGCGTTGCGACTTGATTTTTGTCGGCCACGATGTCGAACTCATGCCGCTGTCCGCAAATTTGGAACTGTTCCGTAGCAACAACATCATTCCGGTGGTAAGTAGTCAGAAAGTAATAAGAATTTGTGATGACAAGCTTGCCACCCAGTTGTTTCTCGAAGCCCACGGATTTTCAACTCCCAAGACATGCAAGTTCACCGAGTCATCTGATTTCAATGGTCCTGTTGTCCTGAAACCACAATATGGTGGAGCCAGGTCAAAGAACACTTATGTCGTGCGCACCCGTCATGAACTGGAAGTATACAGTCAGCTTATCGAAACCAAGAATTGCATTGTTCAGGAATATATTGAAGGCGATGAATTTACTTGTGGCAGTGTGACTCTTGACGGCAAGTGCCATGGGGTCATTGTCATGCGTCGCATTTTGCGGGATGGCGATACCTACAAGGCGTTTGTGGTCCGTGATTCCATGTTGGAAGATGCCGTGGCGACCGCGGCGGAAGCGCTCGGTGCCTTTGGCGCGTGTAACTTCCAACTCCGCGTGAGAGATGGCGTTCCATATATTTTTGAAATTAACGCCCGTTGCTCGGGTACCACGGCGGCACGGGCGCTGGCCGGGTTCAATGAGCCGAAAATGATTGCGGATTATTTGCTGCGGGGTTGTCTTCCAAAGTATGAAATTCAGGAAATTAGCATCCTGCGCTATTGGAACGAGCTTCCAGTCAGCAATGATCGCATTAGTCGGTTGGAGAAAACGGGGAATATCATTGGTGATGGCAAGACTTTATGACCATTCAAAAAAGTTTAACCGATAATTGCATTCTGGTCACCGGAGCGTCTGGATTCATCGGCACTCATTTTACGCGCGCCCTGATTAAGATGGGATGCAAGGTAGTGGCAATGACTCACCGCCATGAATTGCCGGCTGATGTCAAATCCGCATGTGTGAGAATTGAAAACGGTGACCTGCGCGATGACAACACCTGTAAACGTGCCGTCGAGGACGTGGATGTTGTATGCCATCTTTCCGCGTATATCCCCCAAGACCCATCCGACCCGAATGAAGCGGAGGCATGTTATTCCGTCAATGCCTTGGCAACGTTGCAACTTGCGCGCCGGGCGCTAAGTTCTGGCGTGAAGCGATTCATTTGTCTGTCAACCGCCAATATGTATGTGGATGATACCCGTGGCTTGCCTAGCACGGAATCGCACCGCATATATCCAACAAATGTAGCCGCGCCTTATTTCGTCAGCAAGTACGCGGGGGAAATATACCTTCAATCCGTGACTCGGAATTCATCAATGGATGCGCTTGTTCTGAGAATTGCGACGCCCTATGGGCCAGGAGAGCCTCGAAACAAGGTTATTCCCACCTTTCTTGACAAAATGCACAAAGGCATGAAGGTGCGGGTGGCGTTTGGCGGAATAGCGAAATACAGCTATATCCATGTCGCTGATGTGGCTGAATGTTTGATCCAAGCAACGCAAACCGGCGGATCAGGAATATACAATGTTGCGTCCGGAGAGCACACAAGCATTCTTGAATTGGCGAAGCTTGTTCAGCAAGTGACCAATTCCCCACGCTCAAGCCTGGATGTGCAACCATCCACCCCTGATTCTTTTCGAGGATTTCCGCCCATATCAATTGACAAACTGACGCAAACTTGGGCGATGAAGCCGCGCACTTTGCGGCGAGGCTTGGAACAGTATCATCAATACTTGATTTACATGGATGCGAACAAGGCATGAAGGTTGCAATCTTTAGTGACGTGCATGGCAATCTGCCCGCACTGGAAACATTCGTGGCCGCAACTCGCAAGGCCGCGGATGCATACATCTGTCTGGGGGATGTGGTCAACTATGGGCCTTGGAATGATGAATGCATCGCCATTGTTGAAGCGTTGCCCGGCGTAAGCCTTCTTCAAGGCAACCATGAACGAATCTTTCTGGGGGTGGAGGATATGAAGCATGAACTACCCTTGGTAAAAGACTTCACATCCCAGTCAATGAAATACTTTTCTCGTCCCGACTATCTCGCCAAGACAACTCTATCCGTGGGATTGCGCCAATATACATGCATCCACACAATAGATAACAAATCGATATATTCGGATACGAATGTTACAATTGACCGGGACTACATTATTGGGCATTCCCATCACCAATACAAAATTAAAAGAAATGGGTATGACATCATAAATCCTGGCAGTTTGGGGCAAAACCGCGCATTTATTGATTCTATCGAATACTTGATGCTCGACACCGAAAGCGGCGTCATACAGCTATTCTCACTGCCCTACGATGTGACGCGAATACTCAACGAAATGCATTACAGGAAGTATCCACAGCATTGCATCGACTACTATGCCAATAAACCGCGCAAATATGGTTAATACATATATCGACTGGAAAAACTTTGACGAAAAAATTGAACGGATTAAACCTCATGTTGGTTTGCACGGCGTCCATGTTAACCCGCCCCGGTCGTGGTCACGGTTGGGGGCGGGACAGCCCGCGCTTAATGGTGCAATTCACTCGAGATCGCGGTCTTGATTCATTGTTTCTGAAAAAAATTCCGTCGAATGGTTTTTTGCCTGGCATCCGCCTCTCTTTAGCCGTACAATGGGTTGTCTCTGGATAGAGTTGAGGGCCTCGGCGGCGGTCACCGAGGTGCTGGAGGCGGCAAAAAAATGTTTCGGCCGGGGCTGTTTGGATGCAACAAAACCTGACGGCAAGGCGTTTAATCATATGTCAGCTCGTGCAATCTTGACGGAAGCGCTTAAGGCCTCATCGCCAAATGCCGACATAATTCACACGATCGACCGGTGTTTACGCGCACCCGGTCGAAACGGAGACCGGATGATGCAACATCGCAACGAAACCCGTGCCTTCACCCTCATTGAACTTTTGGTGGTCATCTCGATCATCGCCCTGTTGGTGGGCATCCTCCTGCCAGCCCTGAGTGCCGCCCGCGACTCGGCGCGGGTCACCCAATGCAATTCCAATGTCAAAGGGTTGGGAACCGCCATTCAGGTCTATCTTCAAGAAAGCAAGCAGGTCTTTCCCGGCGGCAGTTTCAACGGCGTGGACATCAAGTGGTACAACTCATGCGGCAAGAAGGGCAACGTCGCGGCCTTGAACGCGGCGGTGGGTTCCCTGACCGAGCCGGAAGATCGCGTTCTGAACCCTTATCTCGACTTGACGGAAAAGATCGGCCACTGCCCGCTTGACAAGGGCTGGGGTGCTGGCGCCAACGGCTATGATTCGGCTTTTGACGCTTTTGGCAGTTCTTATGTGTACTGCGATCGCAACGCGGCCCAAATGGCCGCTGGCCAACCCATCGCCCAAGATTCCATGTGGGTCATCGAAGGCAGTCGTGAATCAGAAGTCATCAATCCCACCCGCAAAGTGCTGCTTTCGGACATGATAATTATTACTGGCCGCTCGGCATCCGACCCCAGAAACCGTTGGCACAACAGCACCGACCCGCTGCAGGTCAGCGCGGTCTTCGCCGATGGCCATGCTGCGGTCATCGAACGGAAAATCGGCGCGGAAGCCACCGTCGTGCCCAACGGCAACCTCAGCGGCCCCAATCTCCTAATGCTCAGCCAAGAACGTTATTACTAAATCCTCTTTGGCCCGACAAGTCGCGGTGACCCTGAAACCATGACCCCTTAGTATGGCAAGGATGTGGCATACATGACGACATTGCGCGGCTACAAAAACTTGGCGTGTCAAATACCCGATATTCTTCGCTGCCAAGTGCGTCGCAAGGTCTTCTGCGTGGGTCGCAATAAAACCGGAACGACCTCGCTGGCCAAGGCCTTGGAGGAATTGGGGCTTGTCGTCGCCCCCCAGCCGCCGTTTGAAAAGTTGATCGCCGACTGGAAACGACGGGATTTCCGCAAGCTGATTCGGTACTGCCGGCTGTATCAAGCCTTCCAAGACATCCCATTCAGTTGGCCCTTCACTTTTCAAATGGTGGATCGCGCCTTTCCCGGCAGCAAGTTCATCCTAACCGAACGGGATTCACCAGAGCAGTGGTACGACTCGATCACCAAGTTTCACGGCAAACGCTGGTCCAGCACCCCCGGCCCGCCCAGCGCGGAGGAGCTCAAACAAGCCGAGTATCGCCATACCGGATGGGCCTGGGAGGCCAATCGCGCCACCTTCGATTCACCGGATGATGACCCGTATCGGCGCGAAGACCTCATCGCCATGTACGAATTGCACAATCGCATCGTGAAGGAATACTTCCGTCATCGCCCCGGTGATCTGCTGGTGTTGAACGTGGCGCAAAAGGGTTCCATGAAATCGTTGTGCGACTTCTTGGAATTGCCTTACACCGGGCAGGAGTTTCCGTGGGAAAACAAGACCGCCGAGACGCGGCCCGGCGGGGCGTGATTCACGTCAATCCGCCGCGGCGAAGGGTGACCATGTTGCCTTGGAGCACCTTGCCGGGGCATTCGGTGGGGTTGAGTTCTTGGTGTGTGTAAACCAGTTTTGTCGGCACGCGGTATTGCCGCATGAGGGTTGAAACCGTCGAACGGAGCGTGAGCATCTGGGCATCGGTCGGTTTCTGCACGTCGAAGTTGCCCAGCACCATGATGCCGAGGTTGTGGGGGTTGTGTTCGCGGACGTGGGCGCCTTGGTAGCGGACATCCCGGCCCTGCCAGACTCGGCCGGCGCGGTCGATGACGAAGTGGTAACCGATGTCGCCGGCACCGAGCCGCTGGAGGTGGGAACGGCGGATGCTCTCCATGCGTTTGGCGGTGCTGTCGGCATCGGCGAACCAGACGGGCGTCCAGCCTTCGTGGTGAACGGTGATCTGCTTGACGCCGTCCATGGCCTGGATTTTTGTGAGAATCGGGGAAGCGGTAGTCCAACTCTTGCGCGGAATGACTTTTAGGCCGGCTTGGGTGGTGGTGGCCGTGGCGACGGCGGGGGGGTTGGCGGGAGTCGCCGCCACATTGGCCACGGGAGTGGGAGCTACGGGCGCAAGCGGCGTTCCCAGCGTGGGATGAGGGGTGGAAGCTTGGGGCCAGAGTGGACCGGGACGGGCCGACGACTGGGCTTGGCCTGAAACGCAGCCGCTGATCATGGCCGTGGTGCCGGCCAAACTCAACCACATGAACTCACGTCGTGATAAACCCATGTCTAACCTCGCCGACTTGTAAAAACCTAGGGAAGCAATCAACCGCCCGCCCGCAAGGCCGGGTGATTGGAATAACGTATTTTACCACGGATGCGGTCGCTTGGAACCGATTCCGCTAATTACATCGACATTTCACAAAGTTTGGCTTGAAGATGCGTTGACTGCGACTATTTCTTTACCAATCTCACGGATGAATGAATCTTCAAGCCCACGGATGCCATCGCTTTGGACGGCTTCCGTGGGATGAGCCACCATTGTCACCCACCCATCCCACGGAAGAAACCGCTCAAAGCCGCGATTTCATCCGTGGGCTTGCGAATCAGATTTACCCCCCCACCCAAAAAAAAAACCCCGCCGGGCGTATTTCAGCCCGGCGGGAGAAGGAGATTGCTCGAATCACTCACGCCAACTTGCGGCCCCTCTTGCGACCGGGCAGCATCAACAGCCCACCCAAGGCCAGCAAGGCCAAGCTGGCGGGTTCGGGGATGACTTGGGCCACCAGTTGCACCGAGCCGTTGCTGTCGCCGTTGTACACCAGTTTGTAGGTGTTGGCACCGACAATGAAGCCGGTCTCGGCGTTGGCGGTGATGTCCACGGTGTCCAGCAGCACCAGGTTGAACTTGTCAGTCCGGCTGCCGGTGAAGGTCGCCAAGGTGTAGTTGCTGCCATCAAACGCGCCCAGCGTGCTGAGCAGGTCCAACGTGTCGGTCAGGCTGGCGAGGTTGAGGTTGCCGGTGATGGCCAGACGATCCGCCGCGGTGGTGGCGCCGATCTCGGTGCGGAAGATCGAGGCTTCGCCCAGGATGACATCGCCCACGACCGAGAGGGTTCCGATGGAGTTGCCCGGCGAGAGGATGCCGGTGACGTTGAGCGTCTTGCCTGACGCCAGGCCGATGGTGCCCGAACCACCCAAGGTGGTGCCGGTGTTGCTGACGGTCCAGTTATCTTGGCCGGAGGAGCTGCCGTTCATGATGAACGACCCTGCGGTGATGGCGGTGGTGCCCAGATAGCTGACCGTGGCGCCGCTCTTGACTTCAAGGATGCCCACGCCGGTCTTGCTCAGCGACTTGTTGTCCGTGCCGGCTTCGACGATGTCCGCGAGTTTGAGCGTGCCGACGGTAACGTCCAGAGTCTGGCCCGTGAGGGCGGAGTGGCTCAGGGTGGTGGTGCCGGTGAAGTCCAGGATGTAATCGTTGTTGGCGGTGACGGTCAGGGAGCGGGCCGCACCGGTCAGCGTCAGACTGCCCAGCCGCTGGGTGACGCCGGTGCTGACGCCATCGGTGTTGCCCACCACGATGCTGGTGTTGGTGTTTTTCGTCTCGACGTTATTGGTCCAGTCGAGGGTTTGCCCCGTGATGGCTGCGGTCTCGCCGCGGGAGTTGATTTTGAGAATACCGCCGTAGTTGAGGGTGATGGAGGCGTTGTCGAGTGTCTTGGCGACGGTGGCACCGTTGCTGACGGTGTTGGCAACCAGCGTTGAACGCGAGGTGCCACTACCACTGCCCAGGGTGATGGCACCGTAAATGGTGTTGGAGTCGCTGGCGGTGAGGCTGTTGAGGTTCCACGTGAGTGTGTTCTGTCCGCTGCCGGTGTAGGCGACGTTCAGATTATTGATGGTGTGTCCGCCGTGGATGATGTTGGTGACGGCTGAATAGTTGCTGTTGGAGTAATTCAGCGAGACCAGACCCGTGGCCGCGCCGTCGCCGGGGGTGCCGTCGGTGATGGTGCCGGCG
>JBBRGB010000109.1:0-11627 GCA_038241095.1 Phycisphaerales bacterium | reverse complement strand
GGACGACGAAAAAGTCGCGCCGTTGTCAAAGGAAACTTTGACGCTGGTGGCGCTGCCGTTGACCGTGGCGAGATAGAGTTCAAGCGTGGACGTTTGCGTAACCACCGGCACGGAGAAGATCACCTGACTGTTCCAGACGTTACCGTACCAACGTTTAAACGCGGCCCCAGGACTGGTTTCGGTTAACGACGTTGGCGAAGTGCCGTCGGTGTAAGTGAAGTTCAGCCCCGGGCTGAAGTTTTCAAGGCTTGAATCCCAAATCGCAGCGTTGTTTCCACCGGTCCCTGACGATTGAGCGTTGATGACACTGAGGTTGCTGATGGCCGTCCCGCCGGACTTGTCATTGAGGATCGTCAGGGCCGTGGGATTGTTGCTCGAATCCCAGATCACCCAATCCGTTGGCCCTTGGGTGGTGAGATTCACGCTAAGCGCGCTAGTGCTCCAATTCGAGGCGGTAATGATCACCGCCGCCTCCGTGGTGCCGGCAAAAGCCAGCAGCGAAGCTCCCACAGCCAACGTTCCGAACATGTTGCGAGTCATGACGATTCTCCTATTCAAAAAGTGAACGCGATGCGAGGTTGAGAACATCTCAGCCTCCTTGTTTCACCGGGCCAAACGTTTGGCCGGTGTCGAAGTCAAAGGGTATGGCCCGCGGGGGCAGGGGGTTCATGGGGTCGGCCATTTTCTCGGCCAGCATGTCCACGGCCTCGCCGCCGACGCGGATTTCGGGCAGGAGCATGGTGGCGGGGAAATAGCCCATGTCGCTGGCGACGACATCGGAAAACTGGATGAGCGCCAAGTCGGCGGGGAGTGACAGCCCGGCGACGGCGGCGGCGGCCAAGGTGGCGCGGCCTTCCAAATCGCTGTACGCCAGAACGGCTGAGGGACGGTCGGGCGAAGCGAGCAACTCGGCGATGGCGGGGATGAGCCGACCGGGGCCTTGCGCGTCGCGCAGCCGGGGCGTGCCGAATTGCACGGGATTCAAGCCCGCGGCCTGCATGGTGTCGGCGTAACCCTCGTAGCGATCAATGCCGCTGTAGTGATCCGGGGCGCGATCCGGCTCATGGGTGCAGTCCAGATAAACAATGCGACGATGCCCGGCCTCCAACAGGCTGCGAGTGGCCTCGATGGAAGCGGCGCGGTCGTCGGGGTAAACGCAGTCCTCATCCTGCTTGGAGTTGATCCAGATCGACGGGACGTGGAAGTCGCGGATAAGCTCGATCATGCGGGCGGGAATGCGGGCGTTGTAATTGACCAGCAGGCCGTCGGCCAGGACTTCGCGGAGCATTTTGGGGACGAAGCCTTCATCGGTCAGGGCTTGATCGGGCAGGGCGGCGACGATGAGGTGGAGGTTGCGGGCGGTCAGGGCGGCGTGGATGCCTTGGAGCAGTCGCGGGGGCAAGTGGCTGGCGCCTTGGTCCTCGGCGAGGATCAGGGCGGCGGCGTCGAAGCGGCCCAGGGAGACGGCGCGGGCCGCGGTGTTGGGCCGGTAGCCCAGTTCGGCGGCGATCTTGCGGATGCGCTTGGCACGCTTCATGGCCGCGGAACGGACCGGCTCGTAGCGGCCGTTAAGAATATTGGACACCGTCATTTTGGTGACTTTGGCGCGATCGGCGATGTGTTGCAGAGTGACGGGCATGGCGACCCTAAAGGAGTTGACCGTTATAAGTGCAAGGGCATTGTACCACCGGTTAGGGGGGTGTCAAGGGTTTTTTGCAAGATTTTATCAAGGTCGGTTTACGCGATTTCCTGCTCGTCCCAAAGGCGGTGGCCGGTGAGGTGGAGAAAGACATCTTCGAGGGTGGGTCGGCCGACGCTGATACCGCGGATTTGATCGCCCAGGGCTTGGCTCAGTTGCCCCACGAAGGCCGGGCCATTAACGCGTTGCAAAACGATCCGCCCCCCCACCACCCGCGGCTCCCCGCCCACGGGCCACGGGGCGAAGGTGTCACGAATCTTGGCGCACAAAGACTCCGCGGCCTCGGCGGTGACCGGTTCGACGCTGATGACATCCCCGCCGATGCGGCTTTTCAAGGCTTCGGGCGTGTCCAAGGCGATGAGTTTGCCGCGATTCAGCACCGCCAGTCTGTCGCAGCGGTCGGCCTCGTCCATCAGGTGGGTCGTCAGCACGATGGTCATGCCGTGCTGTTTTCGCAATCGCGTCAGATATTGCCACAGGTCGGCCCGTCCGCCGGGGTCGAGGCCCGTGGAGGGTTCGTCCAGCAACAGCACGCGGGGCTGATGCAGCAGGGCTTTGGCCAGTTCGACCCGTCGGCGCATGCCGCCGCTGAACCCGGCGACGAAGGCGTCGGCTTGGTCGGCCATGCCGAAGTAGGTCAGCAGTTCGTCAATGCGTTGCCGCAGGTGAGCGCCGTCCAAGCCGTAGAGGTGGCCTTGGTGGGTGAGGTTTTCACGGGCGGTCAGGGCCGCGTCGAGGCTGGGCATTTGGAAGACCACGCCAAGGCTTTGCCGCACGCGGGCGGCATCGGTGGCGACGTCGAGGCCCAAGACGCTGACGCGACCGGCGGTGGGCCGCAGGAGATTGGTCAGGATGCGAAAGAGGGTCGTTTTCCCCCCGCCGTTTGGCCCCAGGATGGCGAAGATTTCACCGGCGTTGATGGAGAGCGAGACATCGTCCAAGGCGAGAGATCGCGCGGCTTGGGCGGGCGTTGGGCTGGCCGGGACATGCCGCGAACGCTTTGGCCGCGATGCCGGGTAACGGTGCGACAAAGCCTCGACGCTCAAGGCGGCGGAGGGGGCGGAAATGACGGGCGTGGCGATGGTCATGGATTTCACCGAGTCGATGATAGGGCAATTATTTGGCGATGCGTGGGGGTGCGTATCATGGCGGGCATGGAACGCGACCCCATGCGGATTTCGATCATTGTGGCCATGGCGCAAAACGGCGTCATTGGACGCGGGCTGGCGTTGCCCTGGCGTCTCTCGGCCGACCTGCGCCGCTTTCGCACGTTGACCACGGGCCATCACGTCATCATGGGCCGGCGAACATGGGAATCAATCAACCGCCAACTGCCGGGGCGGAGCATGATCGTGGTCACGCGGCAACAAGATTTTGACCCGTGTTGCCCGGATGCCACGGATTTGCATGTGGCCCACAGTCTGCCCCAAGCCTTGGACATGGCGCGACGGGCGGGCGAAAGCGAGGCCTTCGTCATCGGCGGACGCTCGCTTTACGCCGAGGCGTTGCCCCTGGCGGATCGGTTTTATCTCACCCGCGTGCTGGCGGATGTGACGGGTGATGTTTACTTCCCGGACGTTGACTGGTCACGCTGGCGCTGTGTGGCAAGTGAAAATCACCCCGCCGATGATAAGAATGACCACGCGATGCGGTTCGAGACGCATGAAGTCTATCCGAGCCGCAAGGCGTGAGCCTGTGGACGAACGTCACCGCGTCAAGGTGCGTCTTTGCGCCATTCACCGAGGGCTTACGCCCTTGGGCTTTGACGAGGCAGGCGGGGTCTGGCGGCCCCCGCTGAAAGAATAACCACGTTAGGGTTTGAAAAGATATTCGACGATGTTTTCGCAGAGGCGATCGCCCACCCGGCGATAGCCCGCGAAATGCTCGGCCATCTGCCCGCGAATGGTTTCCGGCTGGGCGTGCTGCTTCAGCCAAGGGTCTTGAAGCATCAGTTCGATGTCGCGTTGATCCCACTCGAAGTGGTATTGAAAGGCATAGGTACGCAGGCCCACCTTGAAGGCTTGCGTCTTGCAGAGTTTGGAGCCGGAAAGCGGCGTGGCGTCGGGGGGAAGTTTGGGGACTTCCTGGCCGTGCATGTGGAACTGGACGGTGTTCCAAGCGATGCCGGCGTGGAGGGTGTCGATGGTGCCGGGGAAACTCTGGCGAACGTTGCCGAAGCCGATTTCTGGCCCGGCGGACATGGCGGCCACTTCGCCCCCCAAGGCCGCGGCGATGAGTTGCGCTCCGAGGCAAATGCCCACCACCGGCAGGCCCGCTTCATGCACTTGACGAATGTAGGCCGTTTCATCGGTGAGCCAAGGGTATTGCGCCACCTCGCCGACGTTCATGTTGCCGCCCATGACGATGAGGCCCTGCACGTTGTCCAAGTCGGCGGGCACGGGCTGGCCCTGATCCAAGCGGATGATGCGCAGATCGTGGCCGTGGGCCTGCAAAACGCGGCCCAGCACGCAGGGGCCTTCGTGGGCGGCATGAACCAAAACGGGTAGTGCCATGGGAAAACTCTTCAAAGCGGGTGGCGAAAACAAGTAGGCGAAAGATATCAGATTGGTTTTCGTGATCGTCCGGGCAACCGGCAACCGGGCGTCAAGGCGTCAAGCCGTCAAGTCACACCGACTTTATTGCAAAGTTTCGGCTTCGGTGACGATGCGCTGGCCGCTGCGATGCGTCGGGGCTTCGATGATCGTCGGCTCCGGTTCGCCCGCTTCCTTCATGCGCCGCAGCAGCCGCTGCCGCATCACCGCCCGCACCACCTTGTGCGATTCCTCGTTGACTAAGTTGCGCAGCTCGTGTTCATCGTGTTGCAGGTCGTAGAGGTATGTTTCGGTGTAGCTTTCGGCCCCGCCTTGCTTGTTGCCGCTGACACCCTCAGCACGCACGGCGTACTTCCAGCGTTTGGTACGGACCGCCCGGCCGCATTCGGCTTCGCTAATCTGCACGAAAACTTCTTCGGGCCAATCCATATTTTGCCGACGCACCAGGGGCATCACGGAGCGGCCCTGCATGGTGTAGGGCACGTCCAGCCCCGCGGCATCCAGCAGTGTCGGAGGCATGTCCACCAGGCTCACCAACTGCGGCAGCGACCCGCCACCCTCGAAGCCCGGCCCGGCCAACAGGGTCGGCACGCGGATCGAACTTTCGTGGCACGAGCGTTTATATTCGCTGTTGCGGGTCTTGAAGTGGCAGGCGTGGTCGCTGGTGAAAAGCACGATGGTGTTTTCCGCCAGGCCAAGGGATTTCAGCGCGTCCATGAGCCGGCCGAAGGCTTCGTCCAAGCGTTTAACCATGCCCCAGTAGCCGCCAAGTTGCTGATGTGTCGTGCCGCCCAATAGAAGTTGCTGAGCCTTGGCGTGTTCCTCTTGCACCGCGGCGAAGGCGGGCAGGGCCGCCAGATCGGGTGGAACCCACCGGCCCGCGTACTGCTGGCGGTAACCGTCCGGCGGGGGGTAGTCATCTACATGATTCTGATGGTGCGGTTCGAGGTGACTGATGAACAAGAAAAATGGCTCGGCCTTGTGAGCGTCCACATAACGAATGGCCGCGTCGGTCAGGGCATCGACACGATAGCCCGGCAGTTTTACGGGCTGTTGGTCATTGTCGTAAACGACGGTGTCGTAGGTGTCCGACGTGTGTTCCAGGCAGTTGGCCGCCAGCCAATATTGGTAGCCCCCGCGATCATCGGGCTTGACCGGGCCGTCGGTGTCTTTGGCCAGATGCCACTTGCCGATGTAGCCGGTGTGGTAGCCCGCAGTGTTGAACTGCTTGGCGAGGGTCACGGCGTCATTCTTCATCGCGATGCCGTTTTTCCAGACGCCGGTGGTGGTGGCGTATTGGCCGGTTTGCAGGCAGGAGCGGGCGGGGCCACAGACGGGCTGGCAGGTGAAGCTGTGGCGGACGTGGGTGTGTTGCTGCGCCAAGCGGTCGAAGTTGGGCGTCAGCCCCAGCGGGTTGCCGTGGATACCGGTCGAATCGTGGCGCTGCTGGTCGGTGAAAAAGACGATGACGTTGGGACGTTGTGGCATGTGTGCATGATAACGCTTGGCGAGGGTTGCGCGGGGGTATGGCAAGACATGCGGCTTGACACCAACCACTAAAACGCGCTTGTGTTCGCCGGTCAACGGAGAGTGACGTATTATGCACTCATGCCCAAAGATGACGCTTCCATACGGATCACGCTTTTGACGGGCCCCGGCGCGGGGCGCGAGGCGACCTTCACGCAATCACCCATCACCTTTGGTCGGGATTCTGGCAACACGCTGATGATCGCCGAGACCTTCGTCTCCCGTCAGCACGGCCAGATCGAAAAGACCGACGGCGACTGGATGCTGGTGAATCAAAGCCCCAACGGCACGAAGGTGAATCGCGCCAACATCACCACCAAGCCGCGCAAACTTCGCAGTGGTGACGTGGTGGCCATTGCCGACACGCAGGTGCTGCGGGTGACGCTGGGCGATGCTCCGGCCGATGCCCGCGATGACGATGGCGGCAAGGCCCCCGCAAGCGCCGCGACAGACGGCAAACAGCCCCTCTCCAAACGCACAAAACTATGGATCGGCTTGGCGGCTTGGTGGGTGGGCATGTTGCTGATCTTGGCGTTTTTCATCACCTTGAACAATGGTGGCGGACCAGGCCCGGAGGTCAATGCCGGGGCCGAACTCACAAGTGACCAAATTCGTGCCGCCATTGAAGCCCCGCCCCGTACCCAGGTGCCCAACCAAGCCTCCGCACGGCAGTGGCTCTCCGAGGCCCGCAAACTGACCGGTTCCCTGCAATCAGCTCCAGGCAATGTTTACAAGGCTTACGAAGCCTACCGCAACGTGCTGGCCTTCTCCGGCAAGGATCGACTCGAAGACCCCTTGGACGAACTGCGTTACCAGGATGTCACCAAGCGGCTCACACAGGAGGTCATCCAGCGTTACCAGACGGCCATGAACCGCTTTCGTGGCCGGCAGTACGACGCCGCCGCCAGAGACTTTTCTGAAATCACCGAGCTTTACCACGAGCCAGGCAGCCTCATTTTCGACAACGCCCAGAAGCACGCCATCATCGCGCGTGACAACGCCAAGCGGTGAGCTTTTTTTCGTGTCCACGCATTACGACTATGCAGATGGCATAGAGTTGTCGGTGAGGCTTTGGGGGAAAGCCTTGAAGGCCTTGAGCCGATAATACCACCATCCGCGCCGTTGTTTGGCGTACGATATCACCCAAGAAGCGGAGCGTGTGTTGAGCATTCACCATCCATGCGACGAATCGACCACGGCTGAATCCCCGGCCGCGCCAGTCTCGGTCAGTCACCGCCCCGCCGCGATTCTGGGCTGGGCGGTGATGGTGCTGGCGATGCTGGGGCTTTGGATGGTGATGCGTCTGGCACACGGCCAGCCCGCCGCCAGTTTCGCCGTCGCCACGCAGGTCACGGCCGGGACGGACGCCGCCGATGCTACCAACGGTTCCGGGCCTGAGGTGAAAATCGAGTTGGTTCCACCAACCGACGACCCCGCGAAATCCCAGACGCCCGACGTTCCGCCAGCCACCGAGATCAAGCGTGCTCCGACCACTGCCCAGCGGGTGGGCATCACGGCGGTGGAGGAGGCGATGGGCATCACCGCCCCGACGGGCCGCAACATTCCCGCTGGCCACGTCGAAGGCAACGCCGGCGACTACACGCCCGACGTTCACAACAACCATTACCGCGGCGTGAAGCTCCAGGAAATGAGCGGCCCCAGCAAGGTCAACGGCCACGCCCAAGCCACCGCCCGCATCATCTACGGCAATAGCGGCTTGGCGCCGGGCATCGACGATGTGCAATGCTTCACCACCAACCACTGGCTCGGAGCCGGGGGACTCAACACCGGCATGGCCAAGGCTCCAAATGTCGGCGATCGGCGAATCTTCAACGCCAGTTGGATCGGCGGGGCGAGCTACACCGCCCGACAGATTCTCCGCCGAGTCGATTACCTCGCGGACCATGATGACGTGATCTTCGTCGTCGGGGTCAACAACGGCCACGACTCGGCCGTGCCCGCCCTGCTGGCGAGCGCCTACAACGTCATCTCCGTGGGCCACGACTCGGGTAAGAGCAGCGGTGGCTACACGCAATTCGAGGGCAACGGCCGGTGCAAGCCCATGATTGTGGCACCCGGCGGCATGACGAGTTTTTCCACACCGGTGGTCACAGCCATTTGCGCCCGATTGTTGGAGGCCGCGGATCGCATGACGCACGAAACGCCCGATGCGACCAAGAGCGAAGTGATTCGGGCCGTGCTCTTGGCCGGGGCCGAGAAGGAACCGACGTGGAAGCCCGCGCCGGGCAAGGCGTTGGATGAACACCTCGGGGCGGGCTTTGCGAGGTTTGATCAGAGCTTGGCGATTCTCACCGCCGGGCTGCACGCGCCGGGCATGTTGACCCGCCGCTTGGGGTGGGACTTCCGCGCCACGTCGGCCTTGGATCGCCGTGATTACCGCATCGACACCGCCACGCCGATGGGCGAAGTGTCGTTGCTGTTGACCTGGAATCGCCGTATTGAGGGCAGGGTCATCCGCGACCTGTTCACCCAGCAGCCGCGCTGGAACGATGCCGCCAGCGATGCCGATTTTGATCTGCGGCTTTACAGTTTGGATGCCGCGGGCAAGGAAAGCCTGCTGGCCGAGTCTGCCGGTGACGTTGACAATCTGGAGCACATTTATCTCAAGGAACTTCCCGCCGGGCGATACCGCATCGAAGTCACCCGCCGTGACACCTTGGGCGGGACATGGGATTACGCCTTGGCTTGGCGCATCGAGCCGCCGTCGGAGGCCAAAGACAACGCCGATCCTTAACCACCAAAGACACCAAGTTCACCAAAGATGCAAAGCAACTCATGGCTGTCCTTGGTGCTCTTGGTAAATATGGTAGTTCACCATTCCCCACGATTTCGTCACAAGGCCCTCAAACATTTAAGATATGACCATGCCCACCCTCCCAAACACACCCACCACTTCTGTCCCTTCCAAGAAAATCAACTTCATCGATTGCTCGTTGCGCGATGGCCACCAATCCCTGCTGGCGACGCGGATGAGCACGGAGCAATGCCTGCGGGTACTGCCCATGCTCGTGGATTCGGGCTATTGCATTCTTGAACTCTGGGGCGGAGCCACGCTCGACAGCGCTTTGCGTTTCACCGGCGACAACCCCTTTGAGCGCCTGACGAAGTTCCGCGATGTCTGCGGTGACCCCAAACAGGGCGGTGTGGTCATCCGTTCCCTGTGCCGGGGCCAGAACCTCTTTGGTTACACGCCGTACCCCGACAATGTGGTCATCGAGTTTCTTAAAGAGGCCGTCCGCGCCGGTTCCACGCGGATGCGAATCTTCGATGCCCTAAACGACCATCGCAACCTCATGACGGCCATCATGGCGACCAAGACTTACAACGGCCACGCCGAAGCCGCCATGAGTTACACCACCAGCCCGGTGCATGATGTCAACCACTTCGTGAGCTTCGCCCGTCACGCCTTGGACTTGGGCGCGGATTCACTGGCCATCAAGGACATGGCCGGCCTGTTGCACCCGGCCACCGCCTTCGAGCTTATCGAAGCCCTGAAAAGCGAGTTCCCCGGTGTGGAAATCACCCTCCACTCCCACTGCACCAATGGCTTGGCGATCACCAGCTACATCGTGGGCATGTTGACCGGCATCGACCACCTCGACACCTGCTATGGCCCGCTGGCGGGTTCAACCTCGCAGCCGCCCGTCGAACTGTTGAACTTCTTCGCCCGCGAATTGGGCATCGCCACCAATGTGGACATGAAGCTGACCTCAAAGATTGACGCCGAGCTGCGCAAGATACGCGGCGAGTTGAGCAAGGTGGACAAGGAAGCGGATCACGTCGGTCGCCCTTGGCCCACCGAGCCGGACGCGGAGATGCTGGGCAAGATTCGCAAGGCCTTGGCACTCATCCAGAAGCGCGACCGCGCCAGCCTTGATGCCGCCATCGAAATCATCGAAGACCAGATCATGGTGCCCCAAGGATACCCGGCCATTGACCGTTCGCAGCTTGACGCCCAAGTGCCCGGCGGGATGATTTCCAACCTGCACAACCAGTTGAAGGAGCAGGGCAAACTGGAGTTGATGCCACAGATTCTGGAGGAGGTGCCGCGGGTGCGCAAGGCTGCGGGTTACGTGCCACTGGTGACGCCGACGAGCCAGATCGTCGGCACGCAGGCGGCCTTCAACGTCATGAGCGGCCAGCCCTACTCCATGCCCAGCCAGCCGTTCCGCGACCTGATCCTGGGCAAATACGGCCACCTGCCCGGACCGGTCGATCCCGAAGTGGTCAGACTCGTGGGCAAGGGTGAAACGCCGTCGTTGAAGCGTCCCGCCGAGTACGCCGCGCCGGTGGATCTGCAACAGGTTTACGAAACCAACCGCGGCCTGATCCAGTCCCACCGCGACCTGCTGCTGCTGTTACTCTTCCCCATGCCCGCCAAGCAGTTCCTGGAAAAGCATCGCGCCGGTTGATTGGCGGTTCATCCACAAAGAAAGTCACCCAATGTTTCCACCCCTCACGCAGCGAATATTGATTGCCGTCAGCGCCGTGGCTGGCGGCGCGGTGGCCATGCTGGCGACGGGGGCACTGGGCGGGCGAGACGGGTTCACCGGCATCAGTCTATTGTCAGCCCAGGTTTCACCCGCAGCCGCGGTGATCATTGCCGTGGCCGTGGCGGTGCCAGCCGTGGCATTGGGTCTGCTTTGCGCTTGGCGTGGCCACGCGATGGCGGGCGTCTTTGTCCCGGCAGTCGGCCTCACGACGCTGGCTTGCTTGGGCGGCTCCAGCGAGGGATGGTTGTGGCGATCCGAACTGCCGGGCGCTTACGCCTCACTGATGCTTGAATCACTGATCTGGACGGCTTTCTGGGCCGCGTTGGTGATTCCGCTGGCATGGGTCAAACGTGGGCAAGTCGATCCCGCCCCCGCCGCTCAAACGCTTCTGCCACGCCATCCCGTCACCTTCGGCCTGCCCGATGCCAACGCCTGGCTGGCCGGAGGACTCTGCGCCGCAATCGCCGGGGCCATCGCTTGGTTCCTCCTAGCCACCGCCCAGACCGGCCAGACCGTCGGCGGTCTCATCGTCGCCTTCGCCGTCGCCGCCTGTGTCAGCCAACTGCTTTTCCCCAAGGTCACCAACCCCTTGCCCATGCTCGCCGCTCCCCTGCTGGTCGCCTTGGTCGGCTACGGTTGGATGCTTTACGCCTTCGACGCTTCGACGCCGTTGCTGCGCGACTGGCATCATCACGGCCTGCCCGGCCTGGCACTGGCCTTGCCCATCCACTATGCCTCGGCGGCGATGGTGGGCTTGAGCGTCGGCATCGGTTGGGCCCACGGCATCATCCAGAATCAGACAGCGCAGCACCCCGGCACCCGGACGGCGATGGGGTAATCACCGATAAGCCGCCACGCTTTCCGCCAAGCGCTCGGCCGCGTCTTGCGAGGCAAGGTGATTGGTGTTGATGAACATCCCCTTGCCTCCCACGGCATCGAGCAGCGGAATCACCTCCTCGGCCTTGACATGAATGGCCTGTACGCTCTTGCCTGCCGCCAGAATGCGTTTGTAAAGCGGGTACCACTTGGGATGGCCCCCGCCTTCATGGGCATAGACGAACTTGGGCGTCCACTCGATAGCCTTGATCGACTCGACCTCCAGCAGGGCATCGAGATTCACCAGGCATTCCTCGCCATCGAGGTGGTACATGGCGTAATCCAGCCGCCGACATTGTTCCTCCAAGAGCGGCGCGACGTACTGGCGGAACATGGCCGGGCCGAACATGCTGCAGGCGTCGCATTGCACTTTTGCGGTGCGGCCGGGCCCCCAGATGTTGAACACGAACGTGTTGCCACCCTCGGCATCCTTGATCCGCCCATAAAACAGATCAAACG
>JBBRGB010000108.1:0-11706 GCA_038241095.1 Phycisphaerales bacterium | reverse complement strand
GCCAACACCACGCGTTTTGTCGATGGCCTGCGGGCCGCGGGCGTGCCCACCGATTACCGCGCCCGGCTGGATTCACGCCACGAAATCGACGCGCCCTTGCGGGCTTCGATTTTCGACATCACCCCCTTCGTCGTGGGTCGGGTCACCGCCTACGACGACGACTTCACCGCCTACCGCGGCGAGGGCGACCAGTTCCGCCTCATGGGCACGCTTGGTTCACGCTATCACACCCAGTTTTCCAACAGTTGGGATCAGATCAACTTCCCCCTGCTCGATGTTCACCGCCTTCGGCACATCGTCGAACCCAACGGCGAAGTCTGGCACACCTTCTCGACGCTCAACCCCGAAGACATCCCCGTTTACGACTACGACGTGGAAGGACTCACCGAGGGCTTCGGCGCACGGGTGGGCCTGCGCAACACCCTGCAAACGCAGCGTGGGGGGCCTGGTCGCTGGCGCAGCGTCGATTGGATCACACTCGACACCGACTTCATCCATCGCTCCGGCGACGGGGACAACGGCGTCATCCTGCCCCGTCACTTCGCCTATCGGCCCGAATACTCCATCGGCGGCGACCAGTTCTACTCCCGCCTGCTGTGGCACATCAGCGATTCCCTGGCCTCGGCCACCGAAGCAAGTTACAGTTTCGAGAGCGATCAACTCGAACAATGGCGCACGGGTCTGACCTTCCGCCAGTCGCCGTATTTGACCTTGGGCGTGGATTACAAAGAGATCGATGCCCTGCGGAGCCGACTGCTTTCGACTTACGTCGTTTATCAGTTGACCCGCCGCTATGCCGCGAGCTTGGCCTACACCTATGACTTCGGCTTCGCCGAGAGCCGGGCCGTCAGCGCCAGCCTCGAACGCAAGACGCCCGGCTGGCGCTTGGTCTTCACCGGTTCCTACGATGTCATCGAGGATGAAACCAGCTTCGGCGTGCAACTTTTCCCCGAAGGTGAACGCAACGTCTATGCCCTGACGCCCACGCTGGGAACTTACGAACGGTATTGACATCGCATCGCGCCGGGCGGTTGGCTCTACAATGGCGGCGTGTCACAGGCAACGTTCAACTTGGCCATCGAAACCTCCAGTCGGCTGGGGTCTGTAACGTTGGGCCGCGGTGATGCGATGCTGGCCAGTGCCGCCATGCCGCCCCAGGTGCGACACCGCGTCGATCTGATGCCCACCATCGACGGTCTTTTCCGCCAGCATGGGGCGACCCCCGACCAATTGGGCGAGATTTACGTTTCCATCGGCCCCGGCTCGTTCACCGGCCTGCGCATCGCCATCGCCACGGCCCGAACCTTGGCGCAAACGCTCGGTTGCCGACTGGTGGCGGTGCCCACGCTCGATGTCGTGGCGGGCAATGTGCCGTTGGAAACCGCCGCGTCCAATGGAGCCATGCCTTCCCGTCTGGCGGTGGGATTGAACCTCAAGAAGGAGTCGCTCTATGTCGGGGTGTACGATTGGTCGAATGACGCGGGCTGGCGGGCGGCGCAAAAACCCGCGTTGATGACCCTGCCCGAATTGCTGGCGGCTCATGCCAACGGTGGAAACCGGGGCTTGGCGATCCTGGCCGACCCCTTGCCGGCGTTGCCCGATCCATTGCCCCAAGGCGTGACGATTCTGCCGACATCCTTGGCGGTGCCCGACAGTCGCCAAGTGTGGCGCTTGGGTCAAACCGCGGCCAATCGCGGCGACTTCACCCCCACGCTCCAACTCTCCCCGCTCTACGTCCGTCAACCCGAAGCCGTCGAACTATGGAACAAACGCCACGGAACCAGCTAGCCATGCAACATTCAACACACAGCACCCGAAGCGGGATGCTGTGTGGCACCTAGCGAGGGTGTTGATCGGCATGACAATTCCTTGACCTGATCCGTGTGTATCTGTGAACATCCGTGTTCATCCGTGTTACTTCTGAACCCCGCCTAGAAAACCGAAATACCCACTCCCGAAAGCCCCTCATGCTCCCCAAAGTCGTCATCGTCGGCCGACCCAACGTCGGCAAATCCAGCCTCCTCAACATGCTGGCCAATCGCCGGGTCAGCATCGTTGATCCCACGCCGGGCGTCACCCGCGACCGCGTGGCCACCATCGTTGCACTGCCCCAGCCCATCACTTATGCCCCGCAGGAACGCAACCGCAAGGCCCGCCTCACCGCCAAGGAAAAGGCGCTGGCCAAGGTTCAAGGCAACCCCATCGAGCCGCCCGCGCCGCACAAGCCCGCCGAGCCAGATTACATCGAACTCATCGACACCGGCGGTTACGGCATCGAGGATTCGCAAAACCTGACTGCCGATGTCGAACGCCAAATCGCCATGGGCATGGCTGACGCGCAGCTCATCCTTTTTCTCGTCGATGTGCAGACGGGCATCCTCCCCTTGGACAAGGAGGTCGCCCGCATGTTGCGCAACGCCCAAGGCAAGGAGCCCCGGCCGGTGCTGCTGATCGCCAACAAGGTGGACAGCGACAAACTCGCCCCCGCCGCAGCCGAGGCTTCACGCCTGGGCTTCGGCGAGCCATTGCTCTTCAGCGCCACCACCGGCAATCACCGCGAAGAACTCATCGCCGCCATCCGCTCGCGCATCGATTGGAACGCACCACTGCTGGAAAAAGAGAAGCCCGACCTGGGCGTGCTCTTGGCGATCGTGGGCAAGCGTAACGCGGGCAAAAGCACCCTGGTCAACGCCCTGGCCGGTCAGGAGCGGGTCATCGTCAGCGAGATCGAAGGCACCACCCGCGACTCGGTGGATGTGCGTTTCGAGATCGAAGGCAAGGTCTTCACCGCCATCGACACCGCGGGCCTGCGCAAGGGCAAAAGCCTGGCCGGGGACATCGAGTATTACAGCCAGCACCGCGCCCTGCGCACCGTCCGGCGGGCGGATGTTGTGCTGCTGATCATCGACTCCACCGTGCCCATCAGCAACGTCGATGAAAAGCTCAGCACGGAAATCCAGCGACAATTCAAGCCGGTGGTCATCGTGGTCAACAAGTGGGACTTAGCCCAGGATGAAGCTGCCCAAGAGACCTACATCGAGTATCTCGATAAGGCGTTAAACGGGCTGGATTACGCCCCGGTGGCGTTTGTCAGCGCCAAGGAAAAGCAGGGCATGCGCGAGCTGGCGGCCATGGCGCTGAACCTTCAGGAGCAGGCCCGCCACCGCGTGCCCACGGCCGAACTCAACGAAACCATCGAGGCCATCATCGCCGAGCGCCCACCCAGCTCCGGCGTCGGTCGGGCACCGCGGATTTACTACGCCACGCAGTTGGAAACACAGCCCCCGACCATCGCCCTGTTTGTCAATATCCCGGCCATGTTCGACCCGTCGTATCAACGCTTCCTCATCAACCGCTTCCGTGAGCGGCTGCCGTTTTCGGAAGTGCCGATGCGCTTGTTGATTCGCGGCAAGAACCGCGTGCCCGAAGAGGGCAAGAGCGAGGAAACCAAATCGCAAAGTCGTGGCAAGGGTGGACGCGGGCGGGGTCGCAAGGCCACGGCGCGGAAGACGCGCTAAACCGCAAGCGTAGTTGGGGGCGTCATAGGGACATGGGCCGCGTGGCGGATCATTCCGCGGGGTTGCGTTGCGCTTCGCGGCGGGTCATCTCCATGAGCCGCTGATGTGTGCCGATGGCGCTGTCGGGGTTGGCCGGGTCGGGCTGCCGCTGGGTGTAACTTCCATCGGCGTTCATGTCCCAAGCCTGGCGCTGATCCGCCAGCATGACATCGAGAATCTGCCTGCACCGCGCCGCCAGCGCGGCATCGAGCACCGGCGTGATGCACTCCACGCGGTAGTAAAGATTGCGGTACATCCAGTCGGCGCTGCCGATGTAAACCTCGCCCGCGCCGTCGTTGTGGAAGTAGTAGATGCGCGAGTGCTCCAGGAACCGCCCGATGACGCTGATCACGCTGATGTTTTCGCTCAAGCCCGCCACGCCCGGCCGCAGGCAGCAGAAGCCGCGCACGATGAGTTGAATCCTCACCCCCGCCCGCGATGCTTCGTAAAGCTTGCCGATGATGGCGATGTCTTCCAAGCTGTTCATCTTGGCGATGATGTGGGGTCGCTTGGGGTCGCTCTCCTCGCCGCCGCGTTGACGCCAGGCCTTGCACAAGGCCATTTCACGGTCGATCATTTCCACAAAGCGTCGCCGCATGTTGATCGGGGCGATGAGCAGATGCGAAAAGTCGCTCTTGACGCTTCGCCCCGTCAGATAGTGGAACAGCTCGACCAGGTCGTCGGTGATTCCATGGCGACAGGTAAAGAGGCCAAGGTCGGTGTAAAGCGTGGCGGTTTTGGAGTTGTAGTTGCCCGTGCCGATGTGGGCGTACACATTCATCCCCGCGGCTTCCTGCCTCACCACCATCGCGATCTTGGTGTGCGTCTTTAGACCCACGATGCCGTACACCACGTGAATACCCGCTTTTTCAAGCATTTGGGCAATGGAAATGTTGCGCTCTTCGTCGAAGCGGGCCTTGAGTTCGACCAGCACCACCACCTGCTTGCCGCTCTCCGCGGCGCGGATGAGTTGCGGAATGAAGGGCGAATCCGTGCTGGTGCGGTAGAGCGTCAGCTTGATGGCCACCACCTTGGGGTCCTTGGCCGCGGCGCTGATGAAGCGCTCCACGCTGGCCTTGAAACTTTCGTAGGGGTGGTGAACCAGAATGTCGCCTTGGCGGATGAGTTGGAAGATGTTGCCTTCATCGTTGGCCAAGCGCGGCGGCACCAGCGGCGTCCAAGGCTCGTACTTCAACTCGCCGACGTTGATGTCGGCGATGGTGTTCAAGCCGGTGTAGTCCAACTCGGCTGGCATGGCGTAAACGTCGGCGTCCTCCAGTTCCAACTGCTGTTGCAGGTATCGCGTCATGGGCTGGTGCGGCGTGTTGTCCACCTCCAGCCGCACCGCGCGGGCAAAGCGACGATCACGCAACTCTTGCTCAATCAACTCCAACAAATCCTCGGCATCCTCCTCGTCCCGCTCCACATCGGCATTGCGGGTGATGCGGAAGGGTTCGATTTCATCGAAGACCATGCCCTCAAAAAGATCGTGCAGGTTGTGGTGAACGATGTCCATCAACCGCACGAAACGGTTGGCCTGGCCCATGCGAATCCACTTGGGAAAGACGATGGGGAGCTTCACGCGGGCAAAGAGCGGCTGCTCATCAATGGCGTGGGCGGCGGCTTTCTCCGCGTCGGCCGGGGCGTGACGCAGCATGACGCCCAACGACGTGCTCAGATTGCTGATGAAGGGGAACGGATGGCCCGGATCCACCGCCAACGGCGTCAGCACGGGAAAGAGCGTGGCGCGGAAGTATTGCCGACACCAGGCGTGGTCGTCCTCGCTGAGTTGCGGCCATGCCAGCAAGTGGATGCCCGCCTGAGTCAACCCGGGGAGAATGTCGTCGGTGAAGGCCTTGGCCTGGGTGTCGAGCATCGCCACGACGCTCTTGCGAATGGCCTCCATCTGCTCGCGGGCGGTGAGGCCATCAATGGAACGGCTCACGACATCGGCGGCGATCTGCCGCTTCAAACCACCCACGCGCTTCTGATAAAACTCGTCAAGATTGGACGTGAAAATCGCCAGAAAGCGCACCCGCTCCAACAGCGGCGTGCGCGGGTCCAAGGCCTCGTGCAACACCCGACGATTGAACTCCAGCCAGGTCAATTCGCGGTTGAGGAACTCAGTGCGGCTGGCGTGGCGACGCAGGGAAGCGGGCTTTTCCGCGGGCAAGTTGGATGTGACGCTTCGATTCATAAAAGCATCCCCGCAACCACCAAGCGATGGCGGTTGCCTCAAGGCCAAACTCCATCATAGACCAGCCGGGCCGGGGGTAGAAATGTCGCACGGGTCGCAAAGGTTAAGTTTTGCTGAGCGAGGCTTTTTTCCACGAGCCATCTTTGCGTTAGCATATCGCCCTTGGTCGGTGATTCGATCTCTTTAATCGCACAATTGCAAGGACTCTCCCCATGCCCATCAAGGTCGCGTTCATCGGTGCCGGCAGCGTTGGTTTCTGTCGGCAATTGACCCTCGATCTGCTCAACGTGCCGGAATTACGTGACACGCACTTCGCCCTGCACGACATCAACAAGGACAACCTCAACCGGGTGGCGCAACTGTTGCAAAAAGAGATCGCCGCCAACAACATGCCTGCGAAGATCACCACGCACGTCCAACGCAAGCCCGCGCTGGAGGGGGCGGATTACGTCATCAACTGCACCCGCATCGGCGGGTTGGAAGCCTTCGCCACTGACATTGACATCCCGCTGAAGTACGGCATCGACCAGTGCGTTGGCGACACGCTCTGCGCCGGGGGCATCATGTACGGCCAGCGAAACATCCCGCAAATTCTGGCTTTCCAGCGGGACATGAAAGAGGTCGCCGCCGAC
Organism: Phycisphaerales bacterium; assembly: GCA_038241095.1. Classification (GTDB taxonomy): domain Bacteria; phylum Planctomycetota; class Phycisphaerae; order Phycisphaerales; family Phycisphaeraceae; genus JBBDMX01. Next base: position 5,320 of record JBBRGB010000108.1, on the reverse strand, counting down.
GACTGCCTCTTCCTCAACTACGCCAACCCCATGGCCATGAACACTTGGGCGGCCCTGGACGCCTACGACCGCGGCCAAGGCGTCAACACCGTGGGCCTCTGCCACGGCGTCGAAGGCGGGTGGCACCAGATCGCCACCGCCCTGGCGAATCTCCACGGCGACAAAATCCCCGAATCCACCCTCGACGAATACAACCGTCCCCGTCGCGGCTTCAAGCAACTTTGCGATATCGTTTGCGTGGGCATCAACCACCAGACTTGGTACACCAAGATTCTCTATAAGGGCCGCGTCGTCGAAGCCGATGAACTGCTCAAGGCCTTCGAGAAGCACGACGGTTATTCCAAGACTGAAAAGGTGCGCATCGACGTGCTGCGACGCTTCGGTGCCTACTCCACCGAAAGCAACGGCCACCTCTCCGAATACCTGCCTTGGTACCGCAAACGCCCCGGCGAGATCAACCAGTGGATCGACCTGTCAAGCTGGATCAACGGCGAAACGGGCGGCTACTTGCGAGTCTGCACCGAGGGCCGGGAGTGGTTCAACACCGACTTTCCCAAGTGGCTCGCCGACGCGGGCAAGCCGATCAAGCCCCAAGATCGCAGCGGCGAGCACGGGTCGTACATCATCGAGGCCCTGGAAACAGGCCGGCCATACCGCGGGCACTTCAACGTGCGCAACGGCGGGATCATCCCTTCGCTGCCGACGGATTGCATCATCGAAGCGCCGGGCTATGTCGATCAGTTCGGCATCAACATGACCGAGGGGCAAGAGCTTCCACTGGCCTGTGCCGCGACCTGCAACGTCAGCGTCAGTGTGCAACGCATGGGCAAAGAGGCTGCCGTCAACGGGGATGTGGCGCTGCTCAAACAGGCGGTGCTGCACGACCCGCTGACCGGTGCCATCGCCAACCCGCCGGAGGTTTGGCAGTTGGTCGATGAAATGCTTGTGGCGCAAAAGCAGTGGTTGCCGCAGTACGTCGCCAACGGATCGATCAAGGCCGCGAAAAAACGGCTGGCGACCGGCAAGCGGATCAAGACCAAGACCTGGAAGGGCGCGGCGAGAATCAAAACCAAGAGCGTGGCGCAACTGCGCAAGAGCAAGGAAGCCAGCGTGCTGTCAGCCGACAAAGCCGCGGCCCAACGCGCCAAGGACGCCAAGGCGACCAAGAAGTAGCCGCCGTCAGAGCCGAGGGGCGTAAGCCCTCGGACGAACTGTCACGGACTAGCGATTTTTCGTGCAGGTTACTTCCACCGCGGGCTTACGCCCGTCGGCTCTACTCGCGCAACGCCACCACCTTGCGCACATACCCCTCAATGTCACACTTGCGTTTCAAACCCGCGGCGTTCATGTAACGCACCGTGCCAAAGATTTCGCGCTCGCCCCAAGGCCGATCATGCAGGCCAAAACACCACGCCACGCCGGCGAATGAATTGCCATCCCGCCCATCAATGAAATACTTGTTGTTGATCGCCAACGCGGTGGCGAAGGCCTCTTGCGGTGAGGGCGACCACTCGATGATTTTCTTGCCCCAATACATGCGCATGTAATTGTGCATGTAGCCCGTCAGCCGCATCTCCGTCATCGCGGCATTCCAGTAGGGATCGTGCGTCTCCGACGCTTCGAGTTCGTCGCGGGTGTAAAGATGCCCGCGTGAATCATCCGCATGGGCCGCCAGTGTTTTCCGCGCCCAACCCGGCACCGCTTCGTAGGTGTCGTAATTCTCCGTGAAGGCCACATAATTCTGCGCCAGCTCCCGCCGCACCACCAGTTCCTCCATGAACGTTTGATGGTTGGGCCCATTGCCCCCCGTGGCAGCTTCGATTTGCAACGCGACTTGCAGCGGCGAAATGTGGCCGAAATGCTGATACATGCTCATGTGCGAAACATCATCGGTCTGCGGTTGATTGCGATGCGCGGCGTAATGCTCCAGCCGCTGTTCAACGAACCGCTTGAGCATCCCCCGCGCCGCGCTGCCACCGCCCACAAACCGCTTCACAGGCTTGATGCTGTGATCGATCTTCAACTTCGCCAAGGCCGCGTCGATGTGGTCCAAGTCGATTTCATCGCGCCATCGTCCCGCCCATTGCTTGGTCAAGGGCAGCGAGCTTTTCTCCAAAGCGGTGGTGCGAAGATCGACAAGAAAATGCCCCAGCTTTTCGTTGATGCGCGGGCGAATGGTGCGGGCCGCGTATTGCGCCTTGTGGGTGACCGCATCCACGGGCACGATGACATCGCCCTCCACTTGCACCACGGCGCAACCGGCCTCTTTCGCCACCCGCTTGCGCCACTGTTTCTGCGGACGCAGGTAGCCACGATCCGTGACGATCATCGCCGCCTTCTTTCCGAGTCGCAGCGCCTCCTCATCGGGTTCGCCGCGTTGAACCGTCATGGCAATGCCCCGCCGCGCCAAGGCCGCCTTGGCATCCGCCAGCCCTTGAAGCATGAAGGCGTAATGCCGCGCGTTGGCCTCGGGGTAAACATCGGTCAACCCGAAGCCCACCAGCAGCGGCAGCCGCGCTTCGTTGGCTCGCTGCACTGCGTATTCCAGCGCGTGATTGCACTCCGCACGCTGCGACTGTTGCATCCAATAGAGCACATAATCGCCATCGCGCCCCGGCCGCTCGTTGAGATGCGCGATGCGCTCAGGATCAATGACAACCGTGGCCATGCGTGCGGCTCGTATGCGTGTGCGCTTGCTTGCCGTCTTCAACTTCAAACCGCGATCTCAACTAATGCCGATCGTCGGCGTCCCCGCCTCGGCTTCCGCCGCCGCCACGCTGATCTGTCCCGCCAGCTTGCCCACCACCGCCTCCAACTCGCCGGCCAGTTGCCTGTCATCCTCGAAGTTGGCCGTGGGATTCCCCGCGTCACTGTTGGCCCGCAAGCGGGTGTTGATCGGCACATGCCCCAAAAACGGCACGCCCAATTCCGTCGCCATCGTCCGCGCTCCGCCCTTGCCGAAAATGTCGTACTCCTTGCCATCATCGCCAATGAAATAGCTCATGTTCTCGATGACGCCCAGCACCTTGACCTCCAACTGCTCAAACATCCGCACCGCCCGCCGCGCATCGTCCTGCGCCACCCGCTGCGGCGTGCAGACAATCACCGCACCCGTCAACGGCAAGATCTGCGACATCGTCAACGGCACATCCCCCGTGCCCGGCGGCAAGTCAATAATCAAATAGTCCAACTCGCCCCACTCCGTCTGCGTCGCCAATTGTTTAAACGCCCCGTGCGCCATCGGCCCACGCCAAATCAGCGGCTTCTCCGGCTCCACCAGCGACCCCACCGTCATCACCTTGATGCCATGCTTCTCAAAAGGATGGATCATGTTGGCGTGCCCACCCGGTCGCAAGCCGTGCAAGCCCAACAGCGTCGGAGCGGAAGGGCCGTAGATGTCACCGTCAAGCAAGCCCACCTTCGCTCCCGCCCGCGCCAGGCCCACCGCCACGTTGACTGAAATCGTGCTCTTGCCCACGCCGCCCTTGCCCGCGCCGATGGCGATGATGTGCTTCACGCCCGGCAGCGGATTGTTCTCCGAAGCCTGCGTCTGGGCGGACTTCTGCACCCGTGCCGTCCACTCGATGTTCACCTGTTTGATCTCCGCCCCCAAGGCCCGCACCGCCGCCTCCACATCCGCGGCGATCCTCTCCTTCATCGGGCAGGCCGGCGTGGTCAACTCTATCCTGATGCTCACCAGCCCATCGCAATAGGCCACGTTCTTGACCATGCCCAGGCTCACCAAGTCGCGGTGCAGCTCCGGGTCGTTGACGGTTCGCAGTTGCTCGTGAATCTGTTCCTTGGTGATGGGCATCGTTGAATAGTCCTGTCGCTTGGTCAAGGTGTGATGTAAGGTTGTGCCAAAGCGCGGCAGCGCGACCGCGAAAGTGAATGTTAGGGAACTCGGCGGCGCAATGCCATATCGGTTGGCATGACATTTTCAACGCCCGTCGCTCAAACAGGGCAAACGCATGTACCGACAACAACGCCACGTTGTGATCCGCGATGGAAGGGAGCGGTGCCACAAAGAGCCGCGCACGCAGTAAGCGGGGTTTGAGCAACGTTGGCCTGAGGTAACCCACCACTTACTTCGTGCGCGGCTCGTGCCTGACTCTCCTGCAAATCTATATGCGTTTGCCCTGGTCGCTCAAAGCCCCGGTTGGACAGAACCCCCACGATGCCGTAAAATCCCCGCCTCTTGGGGGCTCGTAGCTCAGTTGGTCAGAGCGCACCGCTGATAACGGTGAGGTCGGAGGTTCGAATCCTCCCGGGCCCATTGCCAGCACTTTGCATCTTCTCCGAATCCGGGCTGAAACCGCAAGGGACTCCCGACCTCTTGCGTCCCCAATGCGGGGAGCCACCCCGTTTCTTTCTCATGGTGTCAGTTTTCCACCTGATGGCGGGCGACGGGAAAGGGTTGTTGACTTGCCCCTGTGCCGATGATAGAATGATTCCAATCCCACTGCCCCCGGAAGGGCTCGGCTTGGCTTCGGCCAGCCGGGCCTTTTTTTTGCGGACGCGATGGATGGCGAGGGGCGGTTGAGGCGGTTGGGTTATCGGGCGGGTGTCTCGGTGCGCAACGTTGCCCTCCGGGTGTGCGCGGCATATTTCCGGATGCGCGGGGAATATTTCCGGATGCGCGGGGAATATTTCCGGATGCGCGGGGCATATTTCCGGATGCGCGGGGAATATTTCCGGATGCGCGAGGAATATTTCCGGATGCGCGAGGCATATTTCCGGATGCGCGAGGAATATTTCCGGATGCGCGAGGAATATTTCCGGATGCGCGGGGCATATTTCCGGATGCGCGGGGAAGATTTCCGGATGCGCGAGGCGTAAAACCGCGTTTCTTGACCAATAACGCGGGTCGGACGTTGTTGGGGCGGGGAAAGAGGGGGTTTTTGCGATGGCGGTTAACTCGGCCATCGGGTCGGCCGGTGGGATTGACAAGCCCCGAAGGCTTTTTGATTGACCGGTTGGTCAGTCGGCGGGTGGCTTTGCCGGGCGGGGGCGTCGCCGTGCGGCTTGCATGGGCACCCTTCATGGCTTTAAGGGCGCCCTTCAACACTTCAAGGGCTTGCTTTCATGCGTGACGGTCTTGGTGGGGCGCGGTGTGGAGCGTGTGGCACCGCGCGTTGTCATCTGGCAATGCAAGGATGCCACCAAGGGGTGTTGCACAGCGCGGGTCGCTGCCCGCATCTTCTTTTGGCAAGGGGTTCTTGCCCACTTGGCGGGCAGCGCTGGCCAGCGCGGCTCACGCTTCGAGATGGGTTCCGGCGGGCCAGATGTCGCGGGGTTCGTAGCCGATGATTTCCCTGGC